>NZ_SZVX01000001.1:0-412805 GCF_007210685.1 Dickeya sp. ws52 | reverse complement strand
ACGAGCCAAATTAAAGCACTTCTTGTGATGAAATCATGTCCCTGATTGTACAAAAAACAGTTACGGGACACACCCTAGCAACCTGTTGTGCTGTGACCTCGATCAGTCCCCGCATGTGTCTGGGTATTTTCAGCATATTCCCTCGGCTAGAGTGTCGAATGCAAAGGCCCGTGGTGATAGGGCCAGTGCAATGTACTGGTTTCTATCGGTTTTCACCGGATAGCGCCATTTTAGGAAGTGCTGTAACAGGAATCAATAAATAACTGTACAAATAAACAGTATTAGGCGTTAATCACTCGTAGCCCTTTTGCGCCGTCTGCGGCCATCGCCTTACCGGTGGCGGCAGTTTCAACAAACTCACCCCACCAGCACATCAGTACCTTGCGTTGCTCCAGATAGGTGGAGCGGTTGTAAGCGCGGCGCACTTCATTGGTGTCAACGTGAGCTAGCGCGGCTTCAATCACATCCGGTGGGAAACCTGCTTCGTTGGCGGCGGTACTGAAGATAGCGCGCAAACCGTGGGACACCAGCACGCCTTTGTAACCCATGCGACGCAATGCGGCGTTAGCGGTTTGGCTGTTCATCGGCTGTTTGGGGTCTTTAGCGGAAGGGAACAGATATTCCCGGTGGCCGCTGATTGGCTTCATGGCGTCCAGAATGGCTAACGCTTGTGGGGGCAGGGGAATGACGTGCTCGCGGCGCATCTTCATGCGGCCAGCCGGGATTGTCCAGGTGTTCTCCGTAAGGTCTATCTCGCTCCAGCGGGTTTCTGCGGCTTCAGCCGGGCGAGCAACGGTCAGCAATTGCCATTCAATCAATAACCGGGTTTGTAGCTCAATGCTGGCGACCGATAGCGTTTTCATCAGGCCAGGCAATGCCTCTGGCCGGATGGTCGGCATATGGGTTTTCACCGGTGTCTGAAACGCTTTGCGGATCTTCGCCGCCGGGTTAGCCGGTATCAGGCCGGAGTTAACGGCATAGTCCATCACTTCGTTGATGCGCTGGCTAACCCGTTTAACGGTTTCCAGTTTGCCACTGGCCTGTATCGGCTCCAGTGCGGTGATGAAATGGCGGGCGGTAAGCTGGCTGATAGGCTGGTTTCCGATGAACGGGAACACGTATTTTTCCAATGAGCGCCAGATATCTTTGATGGTGTTCTCGGCCAGAGGTTGAGATTTTTTCACTTCATACCAGTCGGCGGCGACTTTGGCGAACGTGTTCAGGCTGATTGCCTGCTCTTGTTCGCGCTGCTGTTGCTGGTGGAATTGCGGATCGATGTCTTTTTCTAAAAGTGCTTTGGCTGCTTCGCGCATTTGGCGGGCGTCGGCCAAAGAGAGCGCTGGATAACTGCCAAAGGTGAGCGTAGTCCGCTTTTTGGTCTGTGGATGGTAATAGCGAAAGCGCCAGGTTTTTGTACCAGATGGTTTGACGAACAGCAGCAGCCCGCCGCCGTCATGCAATGACAATTCTTTATCCGTCGCTCTGGCGGCTTTGACTTCCGTGTTGGTGAGGGGCTTTGCCTGAATTGCCATGATCGTTTCCTTTGGGACTACGGTTTTATGGGACTATGCCGAGTTAGTCCCAAATGTAGTCCCAAACTTTCCGACTGTAAACGGGGTATCCCGGCAGATAACAGGCAACAAAAAACCCGCAAACTCAGAGAGGATGCGGGTTTCTGTGGGGTTTCCGTTAGTAACCGGTACTGACGGAAGGTGTATTTGGTCGGCACGAGAGGATTTGAACCTCCGACCCCCGACACCCCATGACGGTGCGCTACCAGGCTGCGCTACGTGCCGATGCTATGGGCCGCTATACTACCGTTTCCTGACCCGATTGCAATAGCCGCCCCAAACGACTGCTTTAGATTTAGGCAGTTAGTTGGCAATAAATCGCCGTTCAGTCGTCAGCACCTGCAAAAGCAGCCCCAACTGGGGTTTTTCGTTTGGCAATACCTTGCCATTTGGGTCGTAAGCGCGGTAGTTGCCGTTGCGCCCCAACACAATAACCTGCTGTGGTGTGACAATGGTCAGCGAATTGCCGTCTCCGTTGAGCAACCAGTTGGTGCGTCGTTCGGCGCTGAACAGATCTTCACCCTGAGAGTAATCCTCGGTTGCGGTTTTCACATGCAGCAGGCGCTGCATCAGCGTGGTCATCACGTCTTTCGGGTCAGTCATTTTGCTGATGGTTTGCGCCGGGGTTTCAGGCCAGTGCACTACCAGCGGCACCTGACGATGCTCACGGTTCATCGGCGACGGGTCGTCGTCTTTGAGGCGCTCGGCGCTGCTCTGTTCGGCGGTAATCACCACCACCGTCTTGTCGAGCAGGTTTTTCTCGCGCAGCGTCGTGATGATGCGATCAATCTGCTCGTCGATACTGGCGGTATCCTGACGGTAGCGACGCTGCTGTTCGCCGGCAGCGAGCGGGCGACCGTTGCTGCCCGTGGTCGCGTGGTTGAACTCGATGAACGAGAACCAGGGCGAGCGAGTGCCGGTATTGTTGTCCAGCCATTTGAGCCATTGCGTGGTGATGGCGTCATCGCTTTGCGGTTGCGCCGGCGGTAATGAGAAGTCGGACAACAGGGCTTGACGGTACAACGGGCTGCTGAATCCGCTGGCTGAGAACAGGCCAAACTGGTAACCCTGCTGGCTCAGGGCGTCGATCAGCGCAGACGGTTTACTGCTGCCGAGTATGCCGTCCATGTAGGTGGTGGAGATGCCGTAAAACAGGTTGAACAGGCCGCCGTCTTGCTGGGTTCCGGCGCTGAAATGGTTGCTGAAGCGCACGTTTTCTTCAGCGAAGCGCGCCAGATTGGGCATAGAGTGGGGCGTATCCTGATCCGGTACGCTGTCCAGCACCACCAGCAACAGGTTATAGCCGCTGCCGGCATCACGGAAGCGGATGTCGCTGAGCGGATATTCCACCGAAACTGCATCCGGGTTGCCCTGCAACGCCAGACGACGCTCATATTCCTGTGCGTTGAGCAGACCGTGTTTTTCCAGAAAACGGCGTGCCGTCATCGGGTAGGAGAGCGGTAAATTGGCGCGTTGCATGGTAATCGGGCGGTAGAAGTTGGCGTCAGCCCAGATATACATCAGATGCGACAGGCAAAATGCCACGATGAATACCGCCGCCATCGGCTTGGCGAAGTGGCGTCGGTTCAGGCTGCGCAGCTTTTGCCAGCACCAGGTGCCGAATAACATCTCCACCATGAAAATAACCGGCACGCTGATGAACAGCAACTGCCAGTCACGCACCATCTCGCTCTGGTCCGGGTTGGTTACCAGATCCCATACCGTCATGTTCAGGTGAAGATGGAAACGGCTGAACACGGCGGCATCGACAATCAGCAGTGTTTGGCCGGCGGTGGCGAGCGCGGCAGACAGGAAGCGCAGCAGTCGCTGCGACATCACAATAAATGTCAGCGGGAAAATGATCAGCAGGTAGGCGGAAAAACCGATAAAGCTGAAATGCCCTAGACAGCTCACCAGCGAATAGACTCGCCCGGCCAGCGACGACGGCCAGTCGGCAACAAACAGATAGCGGCTACCCAGCCCCAGAGCGAGCAGAATGTTAAACAGGGCGAACCAGTGCCCCCAGCTTATCATCTGGGAGACTTTTTCACGGTAGCGCGGACGGTTGGTTACCATAAACGGGCCGGTATCAGTGGATGTCGTTGGTTTTGATAGACGCCTGCAATGCGTCGGCAAACGAACCAGCCAGCGCTGCGCGTTGTTTCGGATTAGCGATGCTGGTATTGAGCAGATTGGTGACCATGTTGCCGAGCACCATCAGTGCGAGATCGGTCGGGGTGTGGTGCTTTTCCAGCACATTGACCAGATCAGTCAGCAATTGTTCGATTTGTTCGTCACTATAACGGGATGATTGTGGCATAAAATCATGAATCTCTGGTGATGAAAGGCCAACATATTACCGTATAGGGGCGTGCTTTTCCGCACTTTTATCAACGCCGCTCGTCAGAATCCGGCTGCTTTAAGTTGCATACCGGCACACCAGGTGCTTGAATACGCGCCTTACCAGTAAGGAGAGTTTATCATGAGTCTGGATATCGACCAGATTGCCTTGCACCAGCTCATCAAGCGTGACGAGCAGTCGCTGGAGATGGTGTTGCGCGATTCGCTGCTGACCGTGAACGGCGCGGTCAGCGATATGATGGCGGAGCTGCACCGAGTTTACAGCGCTAAAAGCAAGGCATACGGCCTGTTTAATGAAGAGAGCGAGCTGGCGGCGGCATTGCGTTCCTGCCGTAAAGGCGATGATGACTTTCTGGCCTTTTCCCGCGCGGCGACCGGCCGGTTACGCGATGAGCTGGCCAAATACCCGTTTGCTGAAGGCGGCGTGGTGTTGTTCTGCCAGTACCGTTATCTGGCGGTGGAATACCTGCTGATTGCCGTGCTGAACAGTTGCAACAGCTTGCGGGTCAACGAACAGCTGGATATCAGCAGCACCCATTATCTGGATATCCACCGTGCCGATATCGTGGCGCGCATCGATCTGACCGAATGGGAAACCAGCCCGGAATCCACCCGTTATCTGACCTTTCTCAAAGGGCGTGTTGGCCGTAAAGTATCTGACTTCTTTATGGATTTTCTGGCGGCAGCCGAAGGGTTGGATACCAAAGCGCAGAATAAAGGGTTGCTGAAGGCGGTGGATGAGTATTGCGCCGACGCACAACTGGATAAGAACGAGCGTCAGCAATACCGTCAGCAGGTGTACAGCTACTGTAACGAGCAGTTGCAGGCCGGGGAGGAAATCGCACTGGAGGCGCTGTCAAACGAACTGCCGCCGCTGGGCGATAAAACCTTTCAGGCATTTACCGCCGAGCAGGGGTATGAGCTGGAAGAGAGCTTCCCGGCGGACCGCAGCACGCTGCGCCAGTTGACCAAATTTGCCGGTAGCGGCGGCGGGCTCAGTATTAATTTTGATGCGCTGCTGTTGGGAGAGCGTATTTTCTGGGACCCGGCCACCGATACGCTGACCATCAAAGGCACGCCGCCTAATCTGCGTGACCAATTACAGCGTCGGCTTGGCGGCGGCGAGCGCTGATTTTTCCTTTTTTCCCCTCTCTCCACCGGTTTCTCTGCGTGGAGATTGCTCAGGCAGGGATTGTCGTCCCTGCCTGCAAACCGGTTTGGCAGCGTTTGCCCACTGTTTTATGATGGGTATTCGTCTGTGTGCGTTGTGAGATTCCCGTGCGTTCAACCTTTGACATGTTGCTGGCGGTGTATGACCGTGCGGCATTGATGCTTATCTGCCTGTTTTTTCTGACGCGGACACGCCATTTCCGCCAACTGTTGCAGCAGGATGAACATTCCCGCCTTGACCTGGTGGTGGTCACCGCCATCTTTTCACTGTTTGCGCTGTTTAGCACCTGGTCCGGCATCAATGTGGAAGGGTCGCTGGTGAATGTGCGGGTGGTGGCGGTGATGTCCGGCGGTATTCTGTTCGGGCCGTGGGTGGGGATCACCACAGGTGTGATCGCCGGGGTACACCGTTACCTGATCGATATTCACGGTATTACGTCGGTCCCTTGTCTGATCACCAGCATTGTCGCCGGGTTTATGTCGGCCTGGATTCACCATCGCATCCCGCGTGATCGTCACTGGAGCGTGGGAATCGTCGGCGGCATGTTGTGCGAGTCGCTGACCATGCTGTTGGTGGTGCTGTGGACGCGGCCGTTTTCGCTGGGGCTGGATATTGTCGCCCATATTGCGATTCCGATGATTTTGGGGGCGGTCAGTATCGGATTGATCGTGTTGCTGGTGCGTAGCGTGGAAGGCGAAAAGGAGGCGATTGCCGCCCGACAGGCTAAGCTGGCGCTGGATATCGCCAACAAAACGCTGCCGTTGTTTCGCCATATCAATAGCCAGTCGCTCAGTACGGTATGCGAAATTATCCGCCGTGATATTGATGCCGACGCCGTGGCGATCACCAACACGTCGCAGGTGCTGGCTTACGTTGGGGTAGGGGAGGAGAATTACCATAGCGGCGATCGCGAGCTTAGCCCGACGACGCAACTGGCACTGAGAAGTGGGAAAATCATCATTAAAAACAATGATGAGGCGTATCGTACCCCGGAAATCCATTCGATGATCGTCATCCCTTTGCGGGAAAAAGGCGAAGTAACCGGCACGCTTAAAATCTATTACCAACGGGCGCACCGGATTACCTGGTCGCTGCAAGAGATGGCTGTCGGGCTGTCGCAAATCATTTCCACCCAGCTTGAGGTGTCGCGCGCCGAACAACTGCGTGATATGGCTAATCGCGCGGAATTACGAGCCCTGCAAAGCAAAATCAACCCGCACTTCCTGTTTAACGCACTCAACGCAATCTCTACTTCCATTCGGCTGAACCCGGATACTGCGCGTCAGTTGATTATCAACCTGTCGCGTTACCTGCGGTATAACCTGGAGCGAAATGAAGAGGAACTGATCGATATAAAAAGCGAGCTGTACCAGGTTAAGGATTACATCGCCATTGAGCAGGCGCGTTTCGGCGACAAGCTGACGGTGATTTACGAGATTGATGAAGACGTCAGTTGTCATATCCCTGGCCTGCTGATTCAGCCGCTGATTGAAAACGCGATTGTTCACGGCATTCGATCTTGTAAAGGCAAGGGCGTCGTGACGCTGAGCATTCGGGAGCAGGGCGATCGCATTCGGGTAGCGGTGCGCGACACCGGCATCGGCATCAGCGATGAGATGATTGCTCGTGTGGAGCGCAATGAACTGCCGGGCAATAAGATTGGCCTGCTCAATGTTCATCATCGGATCAAGCTGTTATATGGCGAGGGACTGCACATTAGTCGACTCAACCCTGGGACGGAAATCGAGTTTTTTATTACGCGCGACAGCATGAACCGTTCGGACAATAGGGTGGCGTTTCCTTCATGAACCGAACCGGCGGCAGGAGAACCGTGTGAAAGCTATCATTGTTGAAGATGAATTTCTGGCGCAGCAGGAACTGGGCTGGCTTATCAAACAGCACAGCCAGATTGAGGTGGATGCCGTCTTTGATGATGGCCTGGATGTGTTGAAATACCTGCAGGATAACCGGGTGGATGTCATCTTCCTTGATATCAATATTCCGTCGTTGGATGGGGTGATGCTGGCGAAAAATATCAACCAGTTTGCCCACAAGCCGCTGATTGTTTTCATTACCGCCTATAAAAACCATGCGGTGGAGGCGTTTGAGCTGGAAGCGTTCGACTATATTCTCAAGCCCTATCATGAAACCCGCATTGTCGGCATGTTGCAAAAACTTGAAGCAGCGTGGCGGCAACAGCAATTACCTGCCCATCCCAGCAGCGACAGCAACCGTCCGGCGCCGATGACCATCAATCTGGTCAAAGATAAGCGGATTATCGTCACCAATATTCATGATATCTATTACGCCGAATCCCATGAAAAGCTGACCTTTGTCTATACCCGGCGCGATGAGTTTGTGATGTCGATGAACATTACCGAGTTTTGTAGCCGGTTGCCGGAGGCCTATTTTTTTCGGTGCCACCGGTCGTACTGCGTGAATTTGAGTAAAATCCGCGAGATAGAGCCCTGGTTTAACAATACCTACATCCTCAAATTGAGCGACCTGGATTTCCAGGTGCCGGTCAGCCGCAGCAAGGTGCGGGAGTTTCGCCAGTTGATGCGGTTGTAGCGATAACGAGGCCGGACATCCGACATCGTAAGGCGCCTTCACTGTCATTGATGCCGCTCTGGCGGCATTTCATTCCCTGATTGATGCCGTTCATGCCGTTATTAAATCGGTGGTCGTTCCCCCTCTTTATACTGGTGCCATTCGCAGGCCATTTTGCCCGCATTCTCTTCACACCAGAACAATCGAGGCTACCGTCATGAACGGAACACCAGTAAACCGCGGCGTTATTGTTGCCGGAACCGTCCTGACCCAAATGGGGCTGGGCACCATATACACCTGGAGTCTTTACAACCAACCGCTGGTCGACAAATTTCACTGGCCGCTCAGTTCGGTATCGACCACCTTCTCCCTCACCAGTTTTTTTCTGGCGTTCGCCACGCTGTTTGCCGGGCGGATACAGGAACGTATTGGTATTCGCAAGCTGGCGTTGATTGCCGGTTTGGTGCTGGGGGTGGCGTTGATGGCGACATCAGTGGTGTCGTCGCTGCCGATGCTGTGGCTATTGGTCGGGCTGGTGGTCGGGTTTGCCGACGGCACCGCGTACATCACCACGCTATCCAACCTGATCAAGTGGTTTCCGAATCGCAAAGGCGTGATTGCCGGGGTATCTGTCGGCGCATACGGCACCGGCAGTCTGGTGTTTAAATATGTCAATAGCGCACTGCTGGCGCAGGTCGGCGTATCACAGACATTCTTCTGGTGGGGGATCATGGCGCTGCTGATGATTACCGGCGGCGCGATGCTGCTGAAAGATGCGCCGGTACAACCGATTCAGACGGCAGCTCAGGGTGGCAACGTCAACTTTACCGTCAGTGAAATGCTGCGTCGTAAAGAAGCCTGGTTGCTGTTTGTGGTGTTCTTCACCTCTTGCATGAGCGGGCTGTATCTGATCGGCATTGTGAAGGATATCGGGGTCACCATGGCCGGGCTGGATGCAATGACGGCCGCCAGTGCGGTATCGGCGATCGCGATTTGCAACACGGCGGGGCGTTTGATTCTTGGCTATTTGTCCGACAAAGTGGGGCGTTTGCGGGTACTGAATTTTACGCTGTTGGTGACGGCGCTGGCCGTAACGGTGATGGCCTTCCTGCCGCTCAACGCCATGAGGTTTTTCTTGTGTACGGGCGCGGTGGCCTTCTGTTTCGGCGGTAATATTACGGTCTACCCGGCGATCGTGGCTGATTTCTTTGGCCTCAAGCATCACAGTAAAAACTACGGGCTGATTTATCAGGGGTTTGGCTTAGGCCCGCTAGCCGGTTCCTTTATCGCCGCTGCGCTGGGAGGGTTCCACAGTACCTTTATCGCCATTGCGCTGCTGTCGGTGGTTTCGCTGGTGATTACCCTGTTTATCCAGCCGCCGAAAGCACCGCGTGAGCATGATGTCCCGCTGGTTGCTCAAGGTAGCCACGCCTGACTCTCCCGGCCTTTACTGTATCGCCGAACGCCACCGCCATCATGCCGGTGGCGTTTTTTTGGGGGGGAGAAAAAGTAAGGAAGACCGCGTATTGGCGAGATAACGGGAAGCTGTCGATAAGGTGAAAACAAAAACGCCGCACAAGTGTGCGGCGTTTTTGCTGGCTCGTCGAAACGTTGTGGTGTAATTACACGCGAACGAAGTCGATGTGAGTCAGTTTCGGCTTGAACACGTGACGCTGAACAGCCTGGATTTTTACTTTGGTTTCTTTGCCATCGACAACCAGGACGATTTCACCGTACAGGCCTTCGCTGTTACGATCTTCCAGGTTTTTAACGATATCGTGGTCCAGTTCGATGGAAACCGGTGCTTCGCTGCCACCGTAAACGATAGCGGGGAATTTACCGGTAGTGCGCAGGCGGCGGCTCGCACCCTTACCCTGCTCTTTACGTACTTCTGCGTTGATAGTAATCATTGCTTTCTCTACTTAATAAAATGACCCTGTTACAGGCGACCCAGCAACAGGCAGGATAATCCGCTTTGTTCAAATAACCATGTTGATATTCGAAATAAAAGCGGGCGAGATTCTAGCGGAATATGGCCGTGCGGGCAAATAAAACCGCCTAAGGCTAGCCGCGCAGTTCGTTTGCCCGGCGATATCGGCCTTGATAATCGAAGATTTTTTCCCGCACCTGCCAGAACTTACCCTGTAAGCGGGCCACGACGAAGTCCGGCGCGCGCAGCAGCGCCTGCTGCGTCACCACATCGTCAGCATTCTGCCAGTGAAAAGGAACGCCGGGCGCGCGCTGATGCACCCGCAGAAAAACATGGCTAAACGCGTTACGCTGGGCGGCCGTGTGCAGCCGAAAGCGTTCGCTGACGTCGGCGCCGTCTTCGTCGTAATAGGTGATGCGCAGCCATTCGCCTTTGGCGTCGGCGCCGGGTTGCAGTTGCATCCCGCTACAGCGCAGTACCAGCGCATCTTTGAGCTTTAATGCGGCTTTCAGCATATCATCCGGGTCGACCAACAATGCATCGCAGGTTTGGCAGCGTCGTGCGGCAATGTCGTTTTCCGCGCCGCAGTGCGGGCAGCTTTTGAAGCGGAAGCGGTAGTCGCATTGTTGTCGCCGCCCTTGTTCATCGTCCTGCCAGCCCTGACAGCGGCGGCCGTAATGCTCGATCACGCTGCCGTCATCGGTGCATTTCCCCCAGAACAGGTTGGCGAAGCCGCATTGCGGGCAGAATACCTGAACGGGTTGGCTGTCGCTGTGCGGTTTACTGTTGCCGACTTCCGGCGTGTAGAGATCGAAAGGGTTGCCGGCATAGTCGAGTATCAGGCAGTCGGTTTTACCGGGAAACAAACGCAAGCCACGCCCGATGATTTGCTGATAGAGGCTGACGGATTCGGTTGGCCGTAAAATGGCGATGGCGTCGACATGTGGCGCATCAAAGCCTGTCGTCAACACCGACACGTTAACCAGATAACGCAATTGCTGCTGTTTGAAGGCGCTGATGAGCGCGTCTCGCTGTGGGGTAGGCGTTTCCCCGCTGATAAGCGCCGCTGCGCCGACCGGTAACAATCCTTCGATTTCCCGCGCATGTTCCACCGTGGCGGCGAAAATCATCACGCCGCGTCGGTTTGTCGTGTATTCGATAATCTGGCGAATGATGTGCGGGGTGACGCGTTGCTGACGCTTCAGCTCCCGGTTCAGATCCGCATCGCTGAACGATCCATTATTGAACAGCCCGTTGCTGCGCGCCGCCAGTTGGCTGAAGTCGTACTGCACCACCGGCATGTCCAGCCGTTCCGGCGGCACCAGGAAACCGTGGCGGATCATGTAGCGCAGAGGCAATTCGTAGATGCAGTCGCGGAACAGGCAGCTCTCGTCGCCGCGGATCATGCCATGATAATGGTATTGATAGATCCAACCCCGGCCAAGGCGATAGGGGGTGGCGGTCAATCCCAGCAGCCGCAACTGGGGATTGGCCTGCTGTAAATGCCGGATGATTTGCTGGTACTGGCTGTTTTCATCGTCGCTGATTCGATGACACTCATCGACGATCAACAGTGAGAACGCCTCATCGAATTTTCCGGGGTGACGCGCCACTGACTGCACACTGCCAAATACCACTTTGCCTTCGCTGTCGTGCTGATTGAGCCCGGCGGCGAAAATATCCGCCGGTAAACCCAGCGCGCAATATTTGGCGTGATTCTGCTCAACCAGTTCTTTGACGTGCGCCAGTACCAATACCCGCCCGCGCGCCAGCCGCGCCAGTTCGGCAATTACCAGGCTTTTGCCGGCGCCGGTAGGTAAAACGATCACCGCCGGGGCGGTGTGCTGGCGAAAATAGGCAAGGGTGGCGTCAACCGCTTCTTGCTGGTACGGGCGCAGTGTAAATGACATCAGTGGCGGCAGATTTTGCTTTCGTGGGTAGTAAAGCCGCTATCTTGCGCAATGAATTTGCCTTTGTCAGCCAGAAATTGCACCAGCCCGGCAGCCGTCATGTCGGCGGCGGAACAGGTGTGAAAGCGGGCATCGCGGCCAAAACGTGCTTCAATGGCGGCGATCAGCTCGTCAGTGGTAAAGGATCTGTTGGCGGCCACCATCATATGTAATACTTCATGGCCGTGAATCGATGACATAATAGGTCTCCTGATAATTATCGGGCGATCGGTCATCGCCAGTACGGCGAGACGTCGCGGTTATACTTGCTATCGCGTACCGGCCGATAAGGCAGGGCGGCAGAATAGTAAAATTGCTTTTATTATGCTTGTTTTAACGGTGCAGAAAGACGGTTTACATCAACATACGCTGTGAAAGGCATACGATGTAACGGCGGTGCTTATGTCAGGCGACGCCATCGCCACCTCTGACCGGTAATTCATGACGACCATAGGCAGTCATTCATTAATGCGATTGGATAAATTTCTTTCCCAGCAGTTGGGGATCAGCCGTTCGCTGGTCGCGCGCGAGTTGCGTGCGCAGCGTGTGACGGTTGACGGCGAAGTCATAAAAAACGGCGCATTCAAACTGCTGCCGGAGCATGAGGTCGCGTTTGACGACAATGTGCTCGTACAGCAGAACGGGCCGCGCTATTTCATGCTCAACAAGCCGCTGGGGTATGTGTGCTCAACCGATGACCCTGATCATCCAACGATTTTGTACTTTATCGATGAACCGGTCGCGCACAAACTGCACGCCGCCGGGCGGTTGGATATCGATACCAGCGGTTTAGTATTGTTGACCGACGATGGTCAGTGGTCGCACCGCATTACCTCGCCGAAACACCACTGCGAAAAAACCTATCTGGTGACGCTGGATCAGCCTTTGGCGCCGGATACCGCAGAGAAGTTTCAGGCCGGCGTACAGCTTCACGGCGAGCAGAGCCTGACGCGCCCGGCCACGCTGGAGGTTATCTCTGAGCATCAGGTGCGTCTGACCATCAGCGAAGGGCGTTATCACCAGGTGAAACGCATGTTTGCCGCGGTGGGCAATCATGTGGTGGCGTTGCACCGTGAGCGTATTGGCGCCATTACCTTGGATGATGCGCTGGAAGCGGGCGAATATCGGCCGCTGACACCGGAAGAAATCGCTGGCATCGGGCAATAACTGCACGCAGTCAGTTGTTGATGTTATCCGGCGTAACGTCTTGATCCCCGCCGTTCCGTGGCGGGGTGCTTCCTTTTATCTGGAGAACCGCTTTTCGTGCCATCACCCTCATCTTCGCGCGTCGGTCTGATTTTTATCCTGGGATTAATATCGATGCTGATGCCTATCGCCATCGATATGTATTTGCCGGCGTTGCCGGTGATTGCCAAAGAGTTTTCGGTCGATCCGGGCCGGGTGCAGATGACGCTCAGTTCATATGTGCTCGGTTTCGCTATTGGTCAGATCTTTTACGGCCCGATGTCGGACAGCATCGGGCGTAAGCCGGTGATTCTGGGCGGGGTTCTGGTCTTTACGCTGGCGGCCGCAGCCTGTGCCTTGTCGCAAACGGTCGACCAACTGATTCATATGCGCTTTCTGCATGGCCTGTCGGCGGCTTCAGCCAGTGTGGTTATCAATGCGCTGATGCGGGATAGATTCTCGAAAGATGAATTCTCGCGCATGATGTCGTTCGTGATTCTGGTCATGACGGTGGCACCGCTGCTGGCGCCGATCATCGGCGGCGCGTTGTTGTTCTGGCTTAGCTGGCACGCCATCTTTTGGACGATAGCCGCGGCATCGCTGGTGGCGACGGTGCTGGTGTGGCTGTTTGTGCATGAAACCTTGCCGGCCGAGCAGCGACAGCCTTTCCGTTTGCGTACTACGGTGAGGAATTTTTTCCAGTTAGTGCGTCATCGCCGTGTTTTCAGTTATATGTTTGCCAGCGGACTGTCGTTTTCGGGGATGTTTGCTTTTTTGAGCGCCGGGCCGTTTGTCTACATCGACCTGAATGGCGTATCACCCCAACACTTTGGTTACTATTTTGCGCTGAATATCGTGTTCCTGTTTTTGATGACCTTGCTCAATAGCCGCATTGTGTCGCGTATGGGGGCGATGTTCATGTTCCGGTTGGGGCTGCTTATCCAATTTATGATGGGGATATGGCTGGTGGCGGTTTGTAGCTTTCATCTGGGTTTTATCCCGCTGGTGTTTGGCGTGGCGGTATTCGTCGGGTGCGTCGCGACGGTGGCGTCTAATGCCATGGCGGTGATTCTTGATGATTTCCCGCATATGGCCGGGACGGCCTCCTCACTGGCGGGTACGATGCGTTTCGGGTTGGGGTCGCTGGTAGGGACGTTGTTGTCGCTGGCTACTTTCCAAAGTCCTTGGCCGATGGTGGGCGCTATGGCGTTCTGTTCAACCGGCGCATTCGGCTTATTTCTGTACGCAGGCCGCCGCTAAGCGTCATCTCCTGATGTGTCCTTTCCTGATGTTGCTGCCGGCGTGTTGTCGGCAGTGTTCCCGCCTGCGTTCTTAAAATGTGAAAAATTTGAACCAAAAGTGAACAATCAGAAGAAATGGGTTGAGATATTGGGAATAAAAGGTTACATATAGCGCAAAATCGATCAAGAACGTGATCTTGCTAACGTTTTGAACGGTTGTCACGCTGAGCGCCATGCTTCTGGGGCGGCCTCATCATGAAAACATGTTACTTTTTTGTGTCGCCATCGTGGTAAAAAAGATGCGAAGCAAAGAAAACTTGTGAATTTATGTTATAATTTTGTGAATTTATGGCAGCTTAGCTGAGGAAGACCGCTGTGAATACTCTCCAACTTTCGGTAGTTCATCGCTTGCCGCAAAGTTATCGATGGTTATCGGGTTTTACTGGCATAAAAGTTGAACCGATTCCGCTTAGCAGCATGGATGATGACAGTTGTCTGATTGGTTTTAAACTACTCAGCCACGACGGCGAAGAAGCCCGTCAGATTATGCGCCATCTCAACCAGTCTCTGGATGAGATTCAACTGCAGTGCGCCGTTGTGGAGTGGGAGGGCGAGTCATGTCTGTTTTTGCATCGTCATGACGAAAGCGCCGCGATGTGCCGCCTGAAAGACGTGGGCGTGGCAATCGCCGAGTCCGTATGCGCGCAGTATCCTTTCTAAGCTCGCCGCATCGAAAAAAGCTGCAGTCGCCGTTCTCCCGCCCGGCCTGATGCCTGGCAGATTGTGCAAGTATCAGGCCGGGAGCGCATCAGGCGGATAACCGTAGCAATTGCCGGGTGTAGTCCTGCTGCGGGTGTTCAAAGATCTGCCGACAATCGCCTTGCTCTACGACTTCGCCGTGCCGCAGCACAATCACCTGATGGCACAGCGAGCGTACCACGTGCAGATCGTGACTGATGAACAGATAGGCCAGTTGATGGGTCTGTTGCAGGGTTTTGAGTAACGCCAGAATCTGCGCCTGGACGGTGCGATCAAGCGATGAGGTGGGTTCATCGAGAATCAGCAGTTCCGGCTGTAGGATCAGTGCCCGGGCGATAGCGATACGTTGCCGCTGGCCGCCGGAAAATTCCGACGGATAGCGATGACGGCTGTCCGGGTCCAGCCCGACTTCCTGCATCGCCTGAATCACCCGTTGCGTCTGTTCCGTCGAGCTTAACGGGTAATGTACCCGTAGCCCTTCGGCAATAATCTGTTCCACATTTAAACGGGGATTCAGCGAACCGTTGGGGTCCTGAAACACCACCTGAATACGACGACGAAACGGCAGCATCTGCTTGCGGTTAAAGCGGTGTAGCGGTTGGCCATCGAACCAGATCTCGCCGCTACTGCGTAGCAAACGCAGCAATGCCAGCCCGGTGGTACTTTTGCCGGAACCGGATTCGCCCACCAGCCCGATGCTTTCGCCGCGGCGCAGATTAAAGCTGAGCGCCTGTAGCACCGATTTTTCCCCTACGGTGCGACGCAGCAGGCCACGTTTGATGGGGAAGCTGACGCCCAGTTCCCGGACATCCAGCAGCGTTGACGCCTCTTGCTCCAGCGGCAGAGCTTCTCCGGTCGGCTCGGCATCCAGTAACTGCCGGGTGTAAGCGTGCTGCGGCGTGCTGAACAACGCGTGGGTACGGTTCTGCTCGACGCAGCGTCCGGCCTGCATCACCACGACCCGGTCTGCAAATCGGCGCACAATGTTCAGGTTATGCGTAATGAACAGCAAACTCATATTCAGTTCCTGCTTCAGTTCATTGAGCAGATCCAGAATTTGCGCCTGTACGGTGACGTCCAGCGCGGTAGTCGGTTCATCGGCGATTAACAGAGCGGGTTGCGTCAGCAATGCCATGGCGATCATCACCCGCTGGCGTTCGCCGCCGGAAAGTTGATGGGGAAAATCCGCCAGCCGTCGTGCCGCCTGACGAATCCCGACGCGTTCAAGACAACCGATGATCTCACTCCGGGCGGCTTCATGGCGCATTCCCCGATGCAACACCAGTACTTCCGCCAACTGTTTTTCGATGGTATGCAGCGGGTTGAGTGATACCATCGGCTCCTGAAAAATCATCGCTATTCGATCGCCGCGCAACTGGCGCAACCGCTGTTCATCGGCGTTTAGCAACGATTCGCCGGCAAATAAAATGTCTCCCTGCGGGTAGACGACCGGCGGCGAAGGCAGTAAACGCAACACCGATAGCGCGGTAACGCTTTTGCCGGAGCCGGATTCACCGACCAGCGCCAGCGTTTCACCGGTTTCAACGCTGAATGAGACCTGGTCGACCACTTGCCGCTGCTGGCCGCCGTTGCGAAAGGCAATGCTCAGGTCGCGAATTTCAAGTAAAGGTTGTGCGGACATATCAATGCGCCTTGCCTGGGTCAAAGGCGTCGCGAACCGCTTCGCCGATAAAAATAAGCAGTGACAACACCACCGCCAGCACCATGAAGACCGTAATGCCGAGCCACGGCGCCTGTAGATTGTTTTTCCCTTCCAGCAACAGCCCGCCGAGCGAAGCGGAACCCATCGGCAGACCAAAACCCAGAAAATCGAGCGAGGTCAGGGTGGTGATGGAACCACACAAAATAAACGGCAGGTAGGTGAGGGTGGCGACCATGGCGTTGGGCAGCATACAGCGAAACATGATGGACCGATCGCTCACCCCCATCGCCTGTGCGGCGCGGATATAGTCGAAATTGCGGGTACGCAGGAATTCCGCTCGCACCACCCCTACCAGCGCCATCCAGCCAAACAGTACCGTAATTCCCAGTAGCCACCAGAAATTCGGCTGAATGACGCTGGAGAGCAGGATGATCAGAAACAGCGTCGGCATCCCTGACCAGACTTCGATAACGCGTTGTCCCCACAGATCGACACGACCGCCGTAATACCCCTGAGACGCGCCCACTACGATGCCAATCAGGCTGGATAGCAGTGTCAGCGCTAGCCCGAACAGAATGGAAATACGAAAGCCATACAGTATCTGCGCCAGCACGTCGCGTCCCTGACTGTCGGTGCCGAGCAGGTTTTGGCTCGACGGCGGCGAAGGAAACGCTATCTGGGTGGCATAATTAATGGTGTCGTAGCGGTAGTGAATCAACGGCCACAACGACCAGCCGCCTTGCTCCAGCCGCTGTGCCAGCCAGGGATCGCGATAATCAGCCGGCGTGGCCAGAGGGCCGCCGAAGGTGGTTTCGCTGTAATCCACCATGAACGGGGCATACCATTGCCCGTTGTAGCGCACCAACAAGGGTTTATCGTTGGCGATCAGCTCGGAACATAGCGTAACGGTAAACAACGCCAGAAAAATCCACAGCGACCAGTAGCCGCGACGATTAGCGCGAAAGCGTGCCCAGCGCGCCTGATTAATGGGGCTTAGACGGCTCATTGGCGCTCCTCGAAGTCGATACGCGGGTCAACCAGCGTATAGGTCATGTCGCTGAGAATGTTCAGCAGCAGGCCGATGAGGGTAAAAATGTATAGCGTGCCGAACATCACCGGGTAATCGCGTTGCAACGTGGCGTCGTACCCCAGTAGCCCGAGGCCGTTGAGGGAGAACATCACTTCGATCAATAGCGAGCCGGTAAAAAACATACTGATGAAGGTGGCGGGGAAACCGGCGATCACCAGTAACATGGCGTTGCGAAACACGTGGCGATAGAGAATTTTTTTCTCATCCAGCCCCTTGGCGCGGGCGGTGATCACGTATTGTTTGCGGATTTCATCCAGAAATGAGTTCTTGGTGAGCATGGTCAGCGTGGCGAAGCCGCCAATCACCGTCGCCAGCACCGGCAGTGCGATATGCCACAGATAATCGATGATCTTGTCGAACCAGGACAGGCTATCAAAATGCGGCGATACCAGCCCGCGCAGCGGGAACCAGTCCAGATAGCTGCCGCCGGCGAACACGACGATCAGCAGAATCGCAAACAGAAACGCGGGAATAGCGTATCCGACAATGATCAGCGTGCTGCTCCAGACGTCAAAGGCGGAGCCGTTGCGTACCGCTTTTTTAATGCCGAGTGGAATGGAAACCAGATAGATAATCAACGTACTCCACAGCCCAAGGGATATAGAAACCGGCATACTCTCTTTGATCAGTGCGATGACCGATGATCCGCGAAACAGGCTGTTGCCGAAGTCAAACCGTACGTAGTCCCAAAGCAGTTTGACGTAACGCTCGTGCAGCGGTTTATCAAAACCATAGCGTTTGGTGATTTCGGCGATCACCTCCGGGTCCAGCCCACGCGCGCCGCGGTAGGTATTTTCCACCGACGGCTTTCCGCCGCCCGGCCCGCGCGCCAGCCCGCCGCCGTCGTTTCCGCCGGCGCCGAAACTGCTGCCCTGGCCCATTTCAATGGAGGCGATGGCCTGGTCGACCGGGCCGCCCGGCGCTATTTGCACAATAAAAAAGTTAATGGTGATGATGGCCCACAGCGTGGGGATCACCAGCAATAATCGACGTAACAGGTAAGTTCCCACATCGGCTCCTTATCGACGCGCCGCCGGCAATGTGGCGGCTTTCTCTGCGTCATACCACCAAGTGTCGATGCCCAGCGTATAAGCCGGACGGGTCGCAGGCATGGCGAATTTATTCCAGTAAGCGAAACGGTCGTGGTTGGAATACCACATCGGTATGGCGAACTGATTCCAGGTCAGCACTCTGTCCAGCGCCGGTCCCAGCGACAACAGCGCCGGCTTGTCGCCCTGATGACGAATAATGTTGTCAATCAACTGGTCGATGGCGGCGTCCTGTACCCCCGGCGAGTTATAGGAGGAGTTGATATAGGCTGAACTCCAACTGACCGTCAGATCCGAACTGGGGTAGGGCATCGCCGGGTACAACTTCGGGATCATGTCGAAATCGCGCTTGCGAAAGCGGTTGTTGAACTGTGGGCTGTCGACGCTGCGCACTTCCATGCGGATACCGAGTCGCGCCAGGCTATGCTGAAACGGCAACACATAGATGGCGTTGGCGGCGCTCGGCAACAGCAGTTCGAAACGGAAAGGCTGGCCGGTTTGTGTATTCACCAGTACCTGATTTTTCAACTCCCAACCGGCCTGTTGCAGCAGTTGTAACGCGTTGATCAGACCGGCGCGGTCATAACCACTGCCATCGGATTTCTCAGGCCGGTACGCCGGGCCAAACACCTCGGCGGGAATGTTGTCTTTCAGCGGCGTCAGCCAGACCAGTTCTTCTGTCGATGGCGTTCCCTGTGCTGCGTACTCGGTGTTCTGGAAAAAGCTGTAGGGGCGCTGGTAGCTGTTAAAAAATAGCGCCTTGTTCATCCAGTTAAAATCAAAGGCGAGCGCCAGCGCCTGGCGCACCCGGCGATCGCTAAACTGAGGCCGCTGGGTATTGAATACCAGCCAGCGGGTATCCTGCGCCGCCTGATTGGTTTCATCTTTCTTCAGAATATACCCGCGCGCGAAGTTGCCGCCTTCATATTGAGTCGCCCAATGTTTCGGTGACCCCTCGATACGCAGATCGAAAGCGCCGGCCTTGAAGGCTTCCAGCGCGACACTGTCGTCCAGATAATAGTCGTACCGTAATTGGTCGATATTGTAGCGACCCCGGTTGACGGGCAGATCGGCAGCCCAGTAGTCGGTTACACGGGAATAAATGACGTATTGCCCCATGCGGTAATCGGTGATGCGGTAGGGGCCGCCGGCCAATGGCGGCGTGCTCAGCGGATCACTGAGTTTGTGGTCGCGCCAGAATTTCTCCGGCATCGCCGGCAGCGTCAACATCCCCAGCATTTTTTCTTTGTCGGGGTCGGGGAAGGTGAAACGTACGGTATACGGTGTGATGGCCTTGGCTTCGGTGCCTTTGTAGTAGACGCGGAATTGCGGCACGCCCTGCGTCATAAACATATTGAAGGTGAATGCCACGTCAGCGGCGGTCACCGGCGAGCCGTCGTGGAAACGTGCGGCAGGGTTCATGTCCACTTCGAGCCAACTGTAGTCGCTGGCGTACCGTGCGGTAAGCGCGATCAACGGGTAGTAGCTACCCGGTTCGTCCTCCGAACTGACGTACAGCGAATCGTACAAGCTTTCGGTGCGAGCGGCGGCCAGGCCGCGCAAGGCAAAACGGTTGAAGTTATCGAAGGTCCCCAGTGCGCTCAGCGTGATTTTGCCGCCTTTGGGGGCCGATGGATTGGCGTAATCGTAGTGGGTGAAGCCCTGCGAGTACTTCGGGTCTCCCAGCGTCGCAAACGCATAGGTTTGCTGCGTGACGGGGGCCGCGTGCGCCAGCCAGACGCTGGCGGACAGCATGGCGGCGAGAATGGCACGTGTAAACATCGAAATGGCAGACTCCTGATAACCTCATGTTTCTCCGCGTGAAAAGCAGGCTTGCCGGAGAAAGTGCCTGAAATTCCTGGCAATCGCGATGCCGGACGCTATAGCGTTCTGTTTTACCATGAAATCAGATGTCAAACCTACTGTTAATCGATCCACGTCGTGACCTGATCTGCTATCAGGTTGTAATAAAAAACGCCGCTGTCTGACGAGCGGCGTTTTACGTTTGTTTGGGCGACATCAAGGGAAAGAAAAATCAGCTGTGCGGTTCCTGTTTCAGCACGCGGCGTGCTTCACGGTAGCGGGGCTTCCAATAGCTGTCATCCATACTGGAGATCGTCACACCAATACTGGTGGAAGCATGAACGAATTGCTGGTTACCCAGATAGATACCCATGTGGCGGCCGGTTGAGCCTGCGTGGAATACCACCAAATCGCCCGGACGCAATTTATTGCGTTGGATTTGAACGCCGATATCCTTCTGCTCATAGCTGGAGCGGGGTAAATCCATACCGAATTGTTCACGGAAAGTCCGCTGAACGAAACCGGAGCAATCAATACCTTTACGGCTGTCGCCACCAAGACGGTAACGCACGCCTTTCCAGCTCGCGTATTGTTCAAGCAACTTGGATTTGATTTCCACGTTGCGAACCATCGCTTCGAATTCATCCTGAGAGGCTTGTAGTGAAGGGTCACCACCGTTAACTACACGCCTATCAGTTTGATTATTAAGGCTTGCGTTGTTGCTTGTACAGGCTGAAAGCGCTATCGCCATCGCCACGGCAGGCAAGGCCCGCCAGATATATCTCAGAGTCGGTTGAGATTTGACCATTGTTGTTGTGTTCCCTTGATGTCCTTAGCGATTCAATCGCTATCGCTGTGTTTATTATCGATGTATCTACTGATCAATGTATCTACTGATCGATGTATCTATGCCAAACAAAACGAGTGTCAGACTAAAGTACTACTATTACCGGGACAATTATTCGTCAGTTAATTTGTGCAACACCGCACATTATTATTGGTGTTGCAACATTTATTTAACTGGCCGGACATCTGCCGATAAATCACAAACCTTGGTGACCATACCCTAACGAAAATCAGATTGCGAGTTTTTTTGTCTCTTTTGTTAATACGATTTCGTGATGAAATCTTTCATGTCAGCCCGATAAAAACCTGCTACAAGCGTTCAGAACGAGAAATTACAGGGAGAATAACGCCCGGACAGACATTCTGACGCCCGTTAATCGCTGCCTGAGCGTGCCGCCGGCACCACTTATAGTAACCGTGCATCCAGCAACTGCTTTTGTAACTTGTTCCATTCCGCTTCAGACTCATTAATGATTTCGATGCGGCTATCTGGCGGTGATGCCGATTGTGTTTCAATACGCAGGTCGAATCCCTGGCGGTTGACCACCAGTGTGCCCTCCGGAATGCGCATCACGCCTTTAACGCGGCTTACCGGTGCCAGGCGTACCCAGTCCAGCAGACTGGCGGTATTGAATTGGGTCTCGCCATCAAAAATCCAGCCGCAGGCGTAATAACCCTGTCCTTGATTGAGGGCGCGGCGCCAGCTTTCCCGGCCGGTTAGTTTCAGTGCGGCCAGCCCGGTTTTGGCAGCGGCGGCGTGATGATGGTGACGGGCATCCGGCAGCGCATTGTGGTTTTTCCGCGGCAAATCCAGTATTGCCGTGTCCAACTGCCCTTGAGATAGCGTTATCAGGCGACGATCCTGGCCCTGCTGCTGATACCAGCCTTGCAACGCTGCGCGGTCACTGTCCTGCCAGGTGTCTTCCTTGTTGGCGACGATGACGTCTGCCGCGGCGAGCTGATCGCGGAAGTTCTCATTCTCGGTATAACGGCCGTCGCCGAGCTGGCGTGGATCGAGCAAACAGAAGGTCGCCTGTAGCTGAAGCCACGGCTGGTAAGCTTCCGAGGTCAACAGCGTCAGAATTTGCTTCGGGTGACCAAGACCGGTCGGTTCAATCAACAAACGATGTGGTTTTTTCTGCAGCAACATGTTGAGGCCCACTTGCATCGGCAGGCCGTTGACGCAGCACATGCAGCCGCCGGGGATCTCTTTGAGCAGGGCACCGGAGTCGCTTAACAACGCGCCGTCGATGCCGATTTCACCAAACTCATTCACCAGCACCGCCCAGGTTTCGCCTTCGGGTTTATGAGAGAGCAGGTGCCTGATGGTGGTGGTTTTACCGCTGCCGAGAAAGCCGGTAATCAGGTTTACTTTCGTCAACACAGGAGTCTCCTTGCGTGTGCGGGATGCGCCTGACATGGCCTGCCAGACGCGGGAATGGTTGGTGAGGCGCTTTCTGTAATTTAGTCCGCGCGGCCCATGTAGCGGCGCTCAGGGATGTGAATACGGATTTTTTCGCCGGCGCTCAGGTATTCCGGCACCTGAATGACCAAACCGGTCGTCAGCGTAGCGGGTTTGTTGCGGGCGCTGGCGGAGGCGCCTTTAATGCCGGGAGCGGTTTCAACGATTTCCAGATCGACCGTCTGCGGCAGTTCCAGCGCCAGCAACTGACCATCCATCGTCAATACCTGAATACCCGGCATACCGCCTTCCGGAATAAACAGCAGTTCGTCTTCGATCTGATCTTTCTTGAAGGTATACGGCGTGTAGTCTTCCTCGTCCATAAAGATGTATTCATCGCCATCAATATAAGAGAAGGTGACGGAACGGCGGGTCAGGGTGATGGTATCCAGAATGTCATCGCCTTTAAAACGCTCTTCCACTTTCAAGCCGGTACGGACATCGGCGAAACGCATTTTGTACAGCGTACTGGCACCGCGGGCGCTGGGGCTTTGGATATCGATATCTTTTACCAGCAACAATTTACCGTTGTAGTTAACGGCCATGCCGCGTTTGATCTCATTTGCTCTTGCCATGGGATAGACCTTAAATAAAGAAGAGAAATTTTTGTGGCGACACGTTACTCGTCAGGATGGGTTCAGGCAAGCGGGAATTGTGGCGGCCAGACACCAGACAAACCACCGGCTGGATAAAACACGGCGGAAATGAAAACGGCGCCAAACCGGCCGAAAATAGAGTAGTAGCCTTGCGGTCGCCGGCCTGTTAGGCTCTGCGGCCTGAATATAGCGATGGGAATCTCCGGAGGTCACTGATGGAATGTCGCCCTGATTGCGGCGCTTGTTGTATCGCGCCTTCCATCTCCAGCCCGATTCCCGGTATGCCGCAGGGAAAACCGGCCAACACGGCCTGTATCCATCTGGATGAGCACATGCGTTGCGGTCTGTTCTTTTCGTCATTGCGCCCGGCGGTGTGCAGAGGCTTGCAGCCTCGCCGCGACATGTGCCGAAATGATCGTGATGAAGCGATGCTCTATCTTATCCGACTGGAAGACGCCACCGCGCCGTAACGAGCTCAAACGTCGCGGATGCGCCACATACAGAGGGCGGCGCCGGCCAGCATGGCGACGGCGATAACGAAACCGGCATGATAGCTCCACACTTCCGCCACTACGCCTGCCAGCGATCCGGAGATGATCCAACCGACCCGGGTGGTATTGGTGAACAGCGTCGTGGCGGCCCCGGCCTGACCCGGCATCAGATCCTGAAAATACAGCATCCCCATACCGGCCAGAATACCGATGAAAATGGCATTCATCAGTTGCAGAGCCAACAATGCCCATGAGGCGTTCAGCAGCGTCAGCCCGGCATAGAAAACCAGCCCGGCGATTACCGCCAGCCGCATCAGCAGGCGTTTACCTAAGCGATTAGCCAGATAACCGGCCAGCAGCATCACGGGAATTTCCAGTCCGGCGGCCGTGCCCATCATTACGCCGGCCAGCTTTTCCGGTAACTGCAATTCATGGACCAGATACAACGGCATATTGATCAAATAGATCCCGTTGCAGGTCCACATCAGGGTACAGGCGCTAAACAGTAACAGCGTATCGCGCCGATTCTGCCGGGGAGATTCCAGCGTCGCGGCGGATTTCACCCGGGTTTTCGGCATTGACGGTAGTAGCTGCCAGACCAGTAACCCGCATAACACAAACACCGTTGCCGCCGTCAGGTACATCACCGGGAAGCCGAAGCCCAGCGACAGCGCGAAGGCAACCGGCGGCCCAATTACCCATGACAGTGAAATCTGCGCCCGCATGACTGAGCTGAACATCGCGGCACCGCGGCCGGTACGGTCGGCATGTTCCCGCGCCAGTGCAAACAGTTGCGGGTTGGCGGTGGAGCCGAAACTCGACAGCAATACGCCGACAAACAACAGAACAAAATAGTTACGGTTCCAGGCATACAGCAGACAGGCCAGCGATCCCAACAGGCAACACTGCAATATCAGTGTCTTGCGGTCGCCCTGACGATCCGAATACGTGGCCAGAACTTGGCTGACAACGATGCCGATAATCGCGCTGCCGGTATAAAACAGGCCGACCATGAACGGACGCGCTTGTACTTCCGTCGACAAGAATAGACTGAGCGTGGGGAGTTGCAGCGCACCGGCGATCCCGGTCAAAAAAGCGATCACCAGAAATGCGGAAGACGTCAGGTCGGGCAGGCGCCGGGCTGAGCGGGCAGAAGAAAGTGTCATGCTGAATTCAGGTTAGAAAAAGAACAGGGAGAAAACCGAACGCGCTATCTTACGCTGATGAAGTAGAAACGAAAGTCCGTTTCAATTTTTTTTCTTCAGCACGCATTCAGCATGGACGCAAAAAGGCACCATTTTTTGTATGGTTTTAGCGTAAAAATGTGCGTGACCTCTAAGATCTGTTATTTCATCCATGCAGAATGCTTGCATAGGTATAGTGAAAAACGCAGAATTTTTGAAACGTTTCAGCGAGGTTTTGCTGAAACCACCCTGAGCGAGTCAGCAAATTATTTCTCATAAAAGCTGAAACGATTCAAGTTCAGCAAGAGAGGAGCATTATGTTTCAGTTGTCACAGCACGACATTCATTTAGGTGCTTCCGCCGGTAGCAAAGAGGAGGCTATCCGTCAGGTAGCCGCCGCACTGACCGAAGCGGGTTGCGTGAGCGAAGGTTATGTCGAAGGGATGCTTCAGCGCGAACAGCAGACTTCGACCTATCTCGGTAGCGGTATCGCTATTCCGCATGGCACCACCGATACACGTGATCTGGTAAAGAAAACCGGTGTTCAGGTGTTCCAGTTCCCGCAGGGGATTGCGTGGGGGGAAGGCCAGACCGCCTATGTGGTACTGGGTATCGCTGCGCGTTCTGACGAACACCTGGCGCTGCTGCGTCAACTGACCCATGTACTGAGCGATGATCGTGTGGCGGCCCGCCTGGCCAGCACCACGTCGGCGGACGAATTGCGCGGGTTGCTGATGGGCGAACAACTGGCGGGTGCGTTCCGCTTTGATACTTCGCTGATTAACCTGAATGTGGCGACCGACAATCTGATGACGCTGCAGGCGCTGAACGCCGGCCGTTTACAGCAGATTGGCGCGGTGGACGCCGGTTTTGTCAGCCACGTAGTCGCTAATAAACCGACTTACCTCGGGCAGGGCATCTGGCTGAGCGATAGCCTGAACGGCAATCTGGTCAGTGCGCTGGCGGTGAGCCGCCCGGCCGAGCCGTTCGTGGCGGATGGCGAAAACGTGGCGTTGTTGCTGACCGTTTCGGCGGCCGATGAACAGGTGTTCGCATCGCTCGATTACCTCAGCAAGCTGTTGATCGCCGGCAAAGCCGATAGTTTGCTGTCTGCTGATGAAGCGACGCTGCTGGCATTGCTGACCAGCGAAGAAGAGGAAGAAGAAGAAAGCGACGCGCTGACGGCGGAATTTACCATCCGCAACGAGCACGGTCTTCATGCCCGCCCGGGCGCGATGTTGGTTAACGTCATCAAACAGTTCTCCAGCGAAATCACCGTGACGAACCTTGACGGCACCGGCAAACCGGCCAACGGCCGCAGCCTGATGAAAGTGGTGGCGCTGGGCGTCAAGAGTGGTCATCGCCTGCGCTTTACTGCTAAAGGCGGTGATGCTGAAGCGGCGCTGAACGCCATCGGCGAAGCCATTCAGTCCGGTCTTGGGGAGGGTGCGGCATGAGCAGGCGTGTTGCCACCATTACCCTGAATCCCGCCTATGATTTAGTAGGGTACTGCCCGGAAATCGAACGTGGCGAAGTTAATCTGGTGCAGACTTCCGGTCTACATGCGGCAGGTAAAGGCATCAATGTGGCCAAGGTGCTGAAAGACCTTGGGATTGATGTCACCGTGGGCGGTTTCCTGGGAAAAGACAATCAGGACGGCTTTCAGCAGTTGTTCAGCGAGTTGGGCATTGCCAACCGTTTCCAGGTGGTGTCGGGGCGTACTCGCATTAATGTCAAACTTACCGAGCAGAATGGTGAGGTGACCGACCTGAATTTCTCCGGTTTTGAAGTGACCCAGCAGGACTGGCAGCGTTTCGTCAATGATTCGCTGAGCTGGCTGGGGCAGTTTGACATGGTCGCCGTGAGCGGCAGCCTGCCGAGCGGCGTTGACCCGGATGCGTTTACCGACTGGATGTCGCGTCTGCGTAGCCAGTGTCCGTGCATTATTTTCGACAGCAGCCGCGAAGCGCTGGTAGCGGGATTGAAAGCTTCGCCGTGGTTGGTGAAACCCAATCGCCGCGAGCTGGAAATCTGGGCCGGGCGTAAGTTGCCCACGCTGGCGGATGTGGTGGACGCAGCCCATGCGCTGCGTGAACAGGGTATTGCTCATGTCGTGATTTCGCTGGGAGCGGAAGGCGCGCTGTGGGTCAATGCGTCCGGTGCCTGGCTGGCAAAACCGCCGGCTTGTGAAGTGATCAGTACGGTAGGTGCGGGTGACTCCATGGTGGGGGGATTGATTTATGGCTTATTAATGCGTGAGTCCAGTGAACACACGTTGCGCCTGGCCACTGCGGTAGCAGCGCTGGCCGTCAGCCAGAGCAACGTAGGCATTAGCGATCGTCCGCAGTTGGCCGCGATGATGGCGCGCGTCGATCTGAAACCCTTTAACTGACAGCAGGAGATAAACAATGAAAACGCTGCTGATACTTGATAAATCACTGGGACTGGCGAAAAGCCGTCTGGTGAAGAATTTGCTTGGTGCTGCTGCCGCTAACGCAGGACTTACCCTCACCGAGCAGCTTGCCGATGCGGAGCTGGCCATTGTGCTGGGTGCTCCCGTACAGGCAGACAGCGGTCTGAATGGCAAAAAAGTGTTTGCCGGGGATGTAGAGCTGGCGTTGAGTCAGCCGGCTCAGTTCCTGGAGAAAGCGAAGGCTGAAGCGCAGCCGTATCAGGCGCCGGTCGCTACCGCTGCCGCGGCGGCGCCAACTGCGGCCAAACGCATTGTAGCGGTCACTGCCTGCCCGACAGGGGTGGCGCATACCTTCATGGCGGCGGAAGCCATTGAAAGCGAAGCGAAAAAGCGTGGCTGGTGGGTGAAAGTGGAAACCCGCGGCTCAGTCGGCGCCGGTAACCCGATCAGCCCGGAAGAAGTGGAGCAGGCGGATCTGGTGATCGTGGCGGCGGATATCGAAGTCGATCTCAGCAAATTCGCCGGCAAAAAAATGTATCGCACATCCACCGGTCTGGCGCTGAAAAAGACGGCGCAGGAGTTTGACAAAGCGTTGTCTGAAGCCGTGGTGTTCCAGCCATCCGCCCAGAGCGGGGCGGCGGGCGGCGGCGAAACCGCCAAAAAAGGCGGCGCGGGCCCCTATCGCCATCTGCTGACCGGTGTGTCGTACATGTTGCCGATGGTGGTGGCCGGCGGTCTGTGTATCGCCCTGTCATTCGTGTTCGGGATTACCGCATTCAAGGAAGAGGGGACGCTGGCGGCGGCGCTGATGAAGATCGGCGGCGGTTCCGCGTTTGCTCTGATGGTGCCGGTATTGGCCGGTTATATCGCGTTCTCGATTGCCGACCGCCCTGGTCTGACGCCGGGTCTGGTGGGCGGTATGTTGGCCGTCAGCACCGGTGCCGGTTTCCTTGGCGGTATCATCGCCGGGTTCCTGGCGGGTTATCTGGCGCGCGCCATCAGTAACCATGTGACGCTGCCGCAGAGCATGTCGGCGTTGAAACCGATCCTGATTATTCCGCTATTCGCGACGCTGATTACCGGTCTCATCATGATTTATGTCGTCGGTACGCCGGTTGCGAAAATTCTGACCGGTCTGACCGGCTGGCTACAGTCTATGGGTACGGCCAATGCGGTGATTTTGGGCGCTATTCTGGGCGGCATGATGTGTACCGATATGGGTGGCCCGGTGAACAAAGTGGCCTATGTGTTCGGTACTACGCTGTTGAGTAGTCAGGTGTATGCACCGATGGCCGCCGTGATGGCTGCCGGTATGGTGCCGCCGCTGGCGATGGGTCTGGCGACCTTCATCGCGGCGAAGAAATTCACCGCCAGCGAGCGGGAAGGCGGCAAGGCGGCGGTGGTACTGGGACTGTGCTTCATCTCCGAAGGCGCCATTCCTTACGCTGCCCGTGACCCGATGCGTGTGCTGCCGAGCTGTATTCTGGGCGGGGCGCTGACCGGTGCGCTCTCTATGGCGGTTGGCGCGAAGCTGATGGCGCCGCACGGCGGTCTGTTCGTGCTGCTGATTCCAGGGGCGATTACGCCGGTGCTGGGTTACCTGTTCTCCATCATTGCCGGTACGGTAGTGGCTGGCGTGCTGTACGCGGTGCTGAAACGTCCGGAAGAGCAACTGGCTAAAGCCTGATGTGATGATTCCATGGTGGAAACGCCGGTCTTGCGACCGGCGTTTTTTTTATGTTTTTCCCGCGATGTCGGCAAATAGCGGTATGATTTTTCTTTGCTGACGTCGATAAATTCGCTGACGTCGATAAAAAGGAGAAACGTATGCCGCGTCACCATGCCAGTCGTGGAATTCTGGTGCTGGAATCGCCCTGGGAACTGGATGAACACGATGCCAACCGTTCATCGGTGGTGCCGTTTATTGAAGGCATTGCCAAAGTAGCCGGCGATACCGAGGTGTATTACGCGAATTTCTACGATAAGAAGAGTTTTCGCACCGCATTACATTGCCTGTGCAAGATCCCGTTTAAGAACATCATTATTTATGTCGCCGCACACGGTCAGGGAAAAAAACTGGGCGGCACGCCGATGCGGGATGTGATTGAACCCGTCGGCGAGTTATCTCATCGTTTCACTATTACCGGGTTGCTGCTCGGCGCTTGTTTCGTCGGTGCGCATACCGATTTGATGGAAACCTTTACCTGCGGTAATCAACTGCGTTGGTGTGCCGGTTATGCCTCGGAAACCGAGTGGCTCACCGGGACGCTGATCGACTGCGCCATCATTAATCAGATGTTGTCGCTAAAAAAGAGCGATTTCTCAGACCGTGATACGATTATCGAAAACCTGGCGCTGGCGATTTCTCCCTTCCACGATAAATACACCATTGGACGTGATAAAGACGGCAAACCAATGCTGCTGCGGGATGCTTTTCAATGTGTGGTGCAACCGGGCGGGCAAGGGCATAAGCCACTCACGGCGTCAGGTAAGATATTTCAGCGGGCGGTGCAACTCAGGCGAGACGAGGGTGCATGAGCGCGACGATGTGAGCGGCCAGCCGATGGCCGCCTGTGTTCGGGCTCAGTTGCCCGGTGATTGCTGCGATTTCAGCCAGGCGATTTCCTGTGCCCAGATATCCGGATTGATGGTTTCCAGAATCAGTGGAATGCCGTCAAAGCGCGGGTCGCGCATAATATAACTGAATACGGTTTTACCGATGTTGCCTTCTCCCAGGCTGTGGTGACGGTCAACCCGGTTGTTAAACGCGCTTTTCGCATCATTCAGGTGCATGGCGCGCAAATAGCGGAAGCCGACGATACGTTCCAGTTCGGCAAAGGTGTGCTCGCAGTCGGCGTCGGTGCGCAGGTCATAGCCGCCGGCAAAGGCGTGACAGGTATCGATGCAGACGCCGACCCGGCTTTTGTCTTCCACCTGACTGATGATTTCCGCCAGATGTTCAAACCGGAACCCCAGATTGCTGCCCTGACCGGCGGTGTTCTCGATCACCGCCGTGACGCCGTTGGTAGCCTCCAGCGCCAGGTTGATTGACCGGGCGATGCGGCTCAGGCAGGTACTTTCGTCGATCTGACGCAGGTGACTGCCGGGATGGAAATTCAGCAACGTCAGCCCCAGTTGTTGGCAACGCGTCATTTCGTCGATAAACGCCGTTTGGGATTTCTGTAAGGCCTCGTCATCCGGATGACCTAAGTTGATCAGATAACTGTCGTGCGGCAGTATCTGCGCCGGGGTGAAACGATACTGTTCACAGGCTGCCTGGAAACGATCAATGACGTCCGCCGTTAACGGCGGTGCCTGCCACTGGCGTTGATTTTTAGTAAACAGCGCAAACGCGGTGGCGCCGATGTCATGGGCGCGGCTCACCGCCTGATCCACGCCGCCTGAGGCGCTGACGTGGGCTCCGACATATTTCATGTTTTTCTCCTTTTCATGCCCGCGCATTATGACATTACCCGCTTAGCGGGCTGTAGCCATGTTTTTTTATTCAGGCGAAGAGATGCTGTACCCCCAGATTGATGGCCGCACCGCCCACCACCAGCCAGATAAACAGGACGGCCGCCAGCAGCAATGGCTTGAGCCCGGCTTGACGTAGTGTACTCAGGCGCGTCGCCATCCCCAGGGCTACCATCGCCATCGTCAGCAGCGCGTTATCCAGTTGCGTTATCACGGCCACCCAATTTCCCGGCAACCCGTTCAGGGAGTTGACGCCGCACATCAATACAAAACCCAGCGCGAACCACGGATACCCGGCCGTAGTTGGGGTTGCCGTCGTGGGATGGGCAGGCTGACGCGGTTTCAGCCACATCCCCAACAGAAACAGGAACGGCGCCAGCATCATAACGCGCAGCATTTTACCGATGACCGCCGCGTTTTCGGTTTCCGGGCTGATAGCATGGCCGGCGGCGACCACTTGCGCCACTTCATGCACCGTTGAGCCGAGGTAGAGTCCGAAAGTCTGCGGGGTAAATAACCAGCCGCTATACTGGATAACATGCTGGTACAGCCACGGGTAAAAAAACATCGCGGTAGTGCCGAACAGCACCACGGTCGATACCGCCACGGCCACCTTGTCGGCGGTGCTTTTCAGTACCGGTGCGGTCGCCAGCACGGCGGCGGCGCCGCAAATGCTGCTGCCTGCGCCGATCAGTAAAGCGGTGTGTTGATCCAGCCGAAACCAGCGCCGCCCCAGCCAATAAGCGAGCAGCAGGGTAGAGGTGAGGGTCATCAGGTCGATCACCAGCCCGGTGACACCGACGGCGGCCAGTTGCTGAAAGCTGAGTTTGAAACCGTACAGGATGATGCCCCAGCGCAACAGATGATGCCGCGACCATTGAACCCCGGCGTCGCACCAGGGTTGCAGACGTGTGTAAGCCGTATTGCCTAACACCATGCCAACCAGTATCGCCAGCGTTAGGGAACCCAGCCCTAATCCGGCAATCGCCGGCAGGCTGGATAACCATAATACGCCACGGGTCAGCAGGCCGGTCAGGATGATGCCGGCCAGCAGGTGGCCCACGGCGGATAAAGGGGAAAGACGTTGTACCCTGGAAGAAAATGAAAACATAGCCATACCCGCTCTGAATGGTGAGGTTGAGGGCACAGCCTATGATCAGCGCGCTTAAAATAGAAATTGATTATATATTTATAACCTATAGATATTTACGATAAGAGCCCCTATGCACATTACGTTACGTCAACTGGAAGTGTTTACCGAAGTCCTGAAAAGCGGCTCAACGACGCAGGCATCGGTGGTGTTGTCGCTGTCGCAGTCCGCCGTCAGCGCCGCCTTGGCCGATCTTGAAAGCCAATTGGGAGTCCAGCTGTTTGACCGAGTGGGTAAACGGTTGGTGGTCAATGAGCACGGGCGCCTGTTGTACCCCAAGGCGCTGGCGTTATTGGAACAATCGGCGGAGATTGAGCAACTGTTTCGGCGCGATAACGGCGCACTGCGCATTTATGCCAGCAGCACCATCGGTAATTATCTGATGCCGGCGATGATTGCCCGCTATCGTCAGGATTTTCCTGCCATTCCGCTGGAGCTGTATGTCGGCAATACTCAGGATGTGGTGAATGCCGTGTCTGAATTTCGGGTTGATCTGGGTTTGATCGAGGGGCCCTGTCATCACCCCGACTTGATTACCCAGCCCTGGCGTGAAGATGAATTAGTGGTGTTTTGCGCACCGGGCAACCCGCTGATTAATAGTGATTTTACATTACAGACGCTGGCCGATGCGCCCTGGATCCTGCGTGAACACGGTTCCGGGACGCGTGAAGTGTTGGACCATCTGCTGCTGACTCGTCTGCCGCATTTCCGGCTGGTGATGGAACTGGGCAACTCGGAGGCGATTAAACACGCGGTGCGGCATGGCATCGGTATCAGTTGCTTATCGCGCCATGTGGTTGCCGAACAACTCGCAACCGGAATGCTGGTGGAATTACCGGTTCCCTTGCCGCGCCTGAGCCGCTCGTTATATCTGGTGCATCACCGTCAGAAGCACTTATCCGGCGTACTGCAATGCTTTTTGGAATATTGTCGTGGGGATGACTCAATTTAAACAAACCGGCAACGCGAATGTAACGATCAGCGGTTCCTTTCAGAGGGATTTCTTATGATGCCGGGTGAGTTATGAAGGTCTCTTATAATCCGCGCTGTGCGCTATTCAGCAGGTAGCGGATTGCCTACAATCCGCCCTCAAATTTTCAAGGGCATGGATAGTAATGGCTCAACATGATACTCACCCCGCAGAACAGCGGGGAACCACGCTACGGCGTGAGCTGAAAGCGCGGCATTTGACGATGATCGCCATTGGCGGTTCGATCGGCACCGGGTTGTTTGTCGCCTCCGGGGCGACGGTGTCGCAGGCCGGGCCTGGCGGCGCGATGCTATCGTATGCGTTGATCGGCCTGATGGTCTATTTCCTGATGACCAGTCTCGGCGAACTGGCGGCATTTATGCCGGTGTCCGGTTCGTTCTCCACTTATGGGGCGCGCTACGTGGAAGAAGGGTTCGGCTTCGCGCTGGGCTGGAACTACTGGTACAACTGGGCGGTGACCATCGCGGTCGACCTGGTGGCGGCGCAACTGGTGATGGGATACTGGTTTCCATCCGTTCCCGGCTGGGTCTGGAGCGCGCTGTTCCTGTCGCTGATGTTTTTGCTGAACTACATTTCCGTGAAAGGATTTGGCGAAGCGGAATACTGGTTCTCGCTGATTAAAGTCACCACCGTTATTCTGTTTATTGCGGTCGGGGTGCTGATGATTATCGGCATTCTGCGCGGCGGCGAGCACGCCGGCTGGCATAACTGGCAGATTGGCGATGCACCGTTCGCCGGCGGTTTTTCCGCCATGATCGGCGTGGCGATGATTGTCGGTTTCTCGTTCCAGGGCACGGAGCTGATTGGCATAGCGGCCGGAGAATCAAAAGATCCGCAGACCACTATCCCGCGCGCGGTTCGCCAGGTGTTCTGGCGCATTCTGCTGTTCTATATTTTCGCCATTCTGATTATCAGCCTGCTGGTCCCTTATACCGACCCGAATCTGCTGCGCAATGATGTGAAAGACATTAGCGTCAGCCCGTTCACGCTGGTGTTTGAAAATGCAGGTCTGTTGTCGGCGGCGGCGGTGATGAATGCGGTCATCCTGACGGCGGTGCTGTCGGCGGGCAATTCCGGTATGTATGCGTCCACCCGCATGTTGTTTACGCTGGCGCAGGAAGGTAAGGCGCCGGCCTGTTTCGGCAAACTGTCTAACGGCGGAGTACCGCGCAACGCGTTGTATGCCACTACGGTGGTGGCAGGCTTGTGCTTCTTATCATCGATGTTCGGCAACCAGACGGTGTACCTGTGGCTGCTGAATACCTCCGGCATGACTGGGTTTATCGCCTGGCTTGGGATCGCCATCAGTCACTACCGTTTCCGCCGTGGTTACGTGATGCAGGGGCGTGACCTGAACGCGCTGCCGTACCGTTCCGGCTTCTTCCCGCTGGGGCCGATTTTTGCTTTTGTCCTCTGCCTGATCATTACGCTGGGGCAGAACTATCAGGCGTTTCTGGCGGATAAGATTGACTGGTATGCCGTGACGGCGACTTACATCGGCATTCCGCTGTTTTTGGTTATCTGGTTCGGTTACCGTCTGGTGAAAGGTTCACGGATGGTGAAATACGGCGAGATGACCTTCCCGGAACATAAATAACTGTTTCATCAATAAAAAAGCCAGTCGGGTTACCGGCTGGCTTTTTTTATGCAATTTTTTATGCAAGAAGAACGCAGCGGTTTAAATACGGGAGTGCACCAGCCGCACATTGCGGTAGACGCTGAGCAGGGTGGCGAACAGCGCCACCAGCACCAGCGGCGCGCCGACATAGCCGATTTTGTCCATTCCCAGATGCAGGCTCACCTGGCTACCCAGCAGCGCGCCGCCGCCGATACCGAGATTGAACAACCCGGAGAAAATCGACATAGCGACATCGCTGGCGTCCGGCGCCAGCGCCAGCACTTTGGCCTGCATCGCCAGCCCTATCGCCATCATCGCCAGTCCCCACACCAGGCACAGCAATGTCAGGCCGAACGGGTAACCGGACAACGGCATCAACAGCATCAGGCAACTGAGCAACAGCAGCATGGCGGTAAACAGAAATGCGAGGGGAAAACGTTCGCTGTAGCGGCTGTAAAGCATACTGCCGACAATCCCGGCGCAACCGAACAGCAACAGAATCAGGGTAGTGAAGTTTTCCGGCAGCCGGGCCACCGTCTGGATGAACGGCTCAATGTAACTGTAAGCAGTGAAGTGCGCGGTCACCACGGCCACAGTCAGCAGATAAACGCCGACCAGCGCCGGGCGGCGGAACAACTTCGGTACGCTGGACAGTGAACCGGAATGCTCGCTCGGCAGGCGCGGCAGCAGGCGTGCCAGCAGGACCATGGCAACGGCCGCGCCGACGGCGATGGTCAGAAACGTAATGCGCCAACCAAGGTACTGACCGATAACCCGCCCCAACGGCAGCCCCAGCACCATCGCCAGCGACGACCCGGTGGCAATTAACCCCAATGCCTGCGCGCGTTTGCCGGGAGGCGCCATACGAATCGCCAGCGAGGCGGTAATCGACCAGAATACCGAGTGCGCCAGCGCAACCCCGGCGCGGGAAATGACCAGCACGGTAAAGTTCCAGGCAACGGCAGACAGCATATGGCTGATGATGAACAGACTAAACAGGCCAATCAGCAATTTGCGGCGCTCAATGCCGCTGGTCAACAACATACAGATCAGCGAAGCCACCGCCACGATCCAGGCATAAATGGTAATCATCAAGCCGACATCTTCGGTTTTCATGGCAAAGGTGTTGGCGATGTCGCTCAGCAGCCCCACCGGAATAAATTCCGTGGTATTGAAAATAAACGCGGCGATAGCCAATGTGACCACGCGCAGCCAGGCGGTGGCGCGCGAGGGAGAAGCGGATGTCATAATCAGGTTCCAGTCGGGTATTACGAATTGCGAACGCCCTATTGTAGTCAATGGACGATTACAATGCGATGTAGATCACACTTATGAGCGGGCTTTTTTTGTGCCGCAGCGAGTGGGCGACGAAGGGATGTTACCCGCCGGTATAGACCGGCGGGGAGAGGGTCAGCGTTTCTGGAAGTAGGTCATCGCCAACGCCAGCGCCAGCACCAGTCCTTTGATGATATCCATCGCGTAGTAGGGGACGGACAGCATCACCAGACCGTTTTGTAATACACCGAGGATCACCGCGCCGACCAGCGTGCCCAGCGCGTTGGGCTTGCCGGAGCCCGCCAGCGAAAAACCGATATAAGCGGCGGCTACCGCATCCATCAGATACCCGCCGCCGGCGTTAACCTGTGAAGAACCGATGCGTGATGCCAGCAAGATACCGCCCAACGCCGCCAGCAACGAGGAGAGCAGATAGGCCAGCACCCGGTAACGCGCAGTACGGATCCCGGCCAGCCGCGCCGCTTCCGGATTACCGCCAATGGCGTACATGCGTCGGCCGTGTTTGGTGAGCGACATATACAGCTGTACCAGCACCGTCACCACCAACATGATCACCACAATCACCGGCACCTGCCCAAGCGCCGCGAACACCTCGGGGATCACGCCTTCCGCCATATCGCCGCTCGGCAGCAACATATTCTGGGTGATCGAGCCGCCGTAACTGTAGGTCATGGCGACGCCCTGAATGACGAACAGGCTGGCCAACGTCGCCAACATGTCGGGAATACGCAACACCACGATCAAAAAGGCATTAAACAGCCCAACCAGCAGGCATAGCGTCAGCGTCAACATAATGGCGCCGGTCGTGCCGAAACCGTGCCAGACGAACAACGAAATCACCAGCGCGTTCGCCAGCGACGCGGTTGACCCGACCGACAGGTCGAATCCACCGACGGATAACGAAATGGAAACGGCTATCGCGATCACCGTCACGATGGCGATGGAGCGCAGAATATTGATGATGTTGTTCGGATCGAGAAAATTGTCCGACGCCAGCCCGAATAGCGCGATCAGAGCGACGACGGTAATCAGCATTCCCCATTTATAGAACAGGTCAAACAGGCGATGGCGCAAGGGAAGTGCTTCGTTGGGCGCACTGTTGGATGCAAGTGGCTGACTCACGCGGGAGTTCCTCCGGTTGAATAAAGTAACAACGTCTCTTCATCGGCGTCTGCGCCGTCCAGTTCGGCGACGATGCGGCCGTCCCACAGCACGCAGATGCGATCACACAGCCCGACCAGTTCGGAGAATTCGCCGGAAGCATAAATCACGCCCTTGCCTTGTCTCGCCAGTGAGTCGATCAACGTGAACAGATCCTGCTTGGCTTTGATATCCACGCCTTTGGTGGGCTCATCCAGAATCAATACCTGCACGTCGCTGCGTAACCATTTGCCGATCGCCACCTTTTGCTGATTACCGCCCGACAGGCGTCGCAACCGCTGTTGCGGCCCGCTGGTGCGGATGGTCAGCCGCTGGATCAGGTTGTGGGCCCAGGCCAGCGCCTGGCCATGCCCGAAAATGCCATAGCGGGAGAAACTGTCGCTGGCGCTGATGCTGAGATTCATGGTGATGGATTCGTCAATAAAAATGCCTTCTTTGCGTCGTTCCTCCGGCACCAGCGCGATACCTTGCTGCACGGCGTCGGCGGGGGAGGTAGGGCGCCAGGCGCGCCCCTGATAACGCCCGGAGGCAACCCGACTGCGGGCAGCGCCGAACAGCGCTTTACACAGTTCGGTTTTACCCGCACCGGCAAGGCCGGCGATGCCGAGAATTTCGCCCTGACGTAACCGCAATGAGATATTGTGCAGCAGCGTGTCGTCATGCAGACCGTCTACCTGCAACAGGATGTCGCCGTCATGACGTGGGCGGCGGGGCGGGTAAATATCATCCAGTCGATGGCCCAGCATCCGTTCGACGATTTCACCGCCGCTGAGGCCCGCCATCGGACCGCTGCTGACGAATTGTCCGTCGCGCAGCACGGTCAACGTATCGCAAATGGCCTTCAGTTCGTGAATGCGGTGTGAAATAAAGACAATGCCGATCCCGTCTTGTTGCAGACGGCGCACGACCGCAAATAAGCGGGCGCTTTCTTCCTGGTCCAGCGGCGCGGTAGGCTCATCCAGAATCAGAAAGCGGCAACGGTGGGATAAGGCGCGCGCCAGCAGGATTTGTTGTTTCTCCGCCAGCGTGCACTGCTCCAGTCGCCGGCGAACGTTGATGCTGACTCCTAGCTGCGTTAGCAGCGCCTGCGCCTGCTGATAGAGCGCTGCCCAGTTGAACACATGGCCGCTTTCCGCCAACTGGTCCAGCATGATGTTTTCCGCTACCGACAGCGTGGGCACCAGCGCGGCGTCCACTTCCTGCTGCACCAGATGAATACCATAACGTTTGGCGTCGCGGGGGGAATGAATCGAGACTTTTTCGCCATCCAGCAGGATATCTCCGCTGTAATGGTCATAAGAGCCGGAAAGAATCGCCATCAGCGTGGATTTTCCCGCGCCGTTGGCGCCGGTCAACGCGTGGATAGACCCGCCTTCCAGTGTGAAATTCACCTGTCTGAGGGCGGGAAATCCGGCAAAAGAGATGGAAATGTAGCGCATTTCCAGACGCGAGCGCGGGTTTATGGGCATAATTGACAACAACGGGTTCTTAATGGCGATAATGACGAGGAGCCGACGTTGAAAAATATCATATTAACCGCAGAATGGAATGCCTGATTAGGGCTCCGGGCGTTGCGGGAAAGAAATGAAAAAGCATAACTTAAGCAAAAACGTTATTAACACCGGAATCCGTTATCGCTAAATATGGTTTCCACCCGATTTTTCCACGCACAGCGGCAGGTTAATGCGTGCGTGTTATCGCCTAAATTATTCAGACAGGAACGTGTTCGTAATGAGTACAACCGATATTCGGGTCCAGGTAGGGCCGGCTAACTATTTTTCTTTCCCAGGGGCAATCGACAAACTGAGTGAATTTTACCCGGATGAGGTGCTGGCGCGAGCGTTCTGGATCTCTGGTGAACGTGCCTTGGCGGCGGCGCATCCGTATCTGCCGTCGGCATTTTCCGCACCGACGGCCCGGTCCGCCGGCTTTTCCGCGCATTGCAGCGAAAGCGAGATTGCTCGCTTAACCACGGCGGCGGGCGACGATCGCACCGTAGTGATTGGCGTGGGAGGCGGGGCGGTGCTGGATACCGCGAAGGTGGTGGCGCGTCGTCTGGGGCTGCCGCTGGTGGCGATACCGACTATCGCCGCCACCTGCGCCGCCTGGACGCCGTTGTCCGTCTGGTACAACGAGGCCGGGCAGGCGTTGCGGTTTGAGATTTTCAATGATGCCAACCACCTGGTGTTGGTGGAGCCGCGTATTCTGCTGGCCGCGCCGGTGGAGTACCTGTTGGCGGGGATTGGCGATACGCTGGCCAAATGGTATGAGGCCGTGGTGTTAAGCCCCCGGCCGGAGACATTATCGTTGACCGTGCGCCTGGGCCTGCAAACCGCGCAGGATATCCGCGATCTGTTGCTGCGCCAAAGCGAATCGGCGCTGAAAGCCGCGAACACCGCCACGTTGAATCAGGACTTTCTGGATGTGGTCGATGCCATTATCGCCGGCGGCGGCATGGTCGGGGGATTGGGCGAGCGTTATACCCGGGTGGCGGCGGCACATGCCGTGCACAATGGTTTAACGGTGTTGCCGCAGACGGAGCCATTCTTGCATGGCACCAAAGTGGCCTACGGTATTCTGGTGCAATGCGCATTGCTGGATCAAACCGACACGTTGCGCCAGTTGAAGACCGCGTTCCGGGTGTTTGGATTACCGGTGTCGCTGGCTGAACTGGGGGTGGATATCACCGATGATAAGGCGTTGCAGGCGGTGATCGCCCGTACCTTGCAGGCCGGCGAGTCCATTCATTATTTACCCGGCGTGTTGGACGCCGACAGGCTGCTGGCGGCGTTTCAATCAGTGGAGCAAACGGTGTGATGAGTGCGGGGCGGCGGTTAAACCGCCCCGCTGTTTGTTGTATTGGGCGGTGTTACTGCAGTTTGTTATACGGAAAAGAGTTCCTGATGTAACGTGAGTAATAACGTGCTTTGGCATTAGAGGCCATCAGCTCTTCATAAATCATCCGCGCCACATTTTTGTACTGATACAGACTGCCGTTCAATAACTCTATTTCCAGAATGCTATTGTCCGGATCGTAACCTACGGCAAACAACTCAGTGGAAGATACACGTTTGCGTTGCAAAACAAATTGCTCCCTGTTGATGATTGCGATGTAACGGTAATGTTACTTGCTGTGTTTTTTTTGGTCAATCACAGCCCCGATGGGGCAAAAACCGTCGTCAAAACAGACGAAGAAAATATAAAAAAGCGACTCTCGTTTTTTCACCTGCCTACCGGCCGCCCGGCAGATTGCCTTATGAAGAGTGTGCACGATGAAGAGTGTGCACGCTTTAAAGGCGACGGCCACGTACCGCAAGCGTTTCTGATGAACTCCGCGGTACGTGTGCCGTGCAGGGTTATGTTATTAAACAACCCCGATTAGTTTGACTGCAAGTGCTTTGCATGAAAACGCAGATGATCCTCAATAAAGCTGGCGATAAAGTAATAACTATGGTCATAACCCGGCTGAATGCGCAGTGTCAACGGCCACTGTCGTGCGCCGGCGATGCTCTCCAGTTGCTCTGGCTGAAGCTGGACGGGCAGGAAGCTGTCGCCGTCACCCTGATCGATCAGCGTCGGTAGCGGCGCTTCACTGTGAGCAAGCAGGTAACAACTGTCGTACTGTAACCACTGTTGCGGGTCATCGCCCAAATAGGCGCTGAACGCTTTCTGCCCCCAGGGCACTTGCGCAGGGTTGACGATGGGCGCAAACGCCGACACCGAACGGAAACGGCCGGGATGACGCAGCGCCAGCATCAACGCGCCGTGCCCGCCCATCGAATGGCCGCTGATGGCAAGCCTGTCGCTGGCGCTGATGTGCTGGCGGACCAGCGCAGGCAATTCGTCGCTGATATAGTCGAACATACGGAAATGCCGGTCCCAGGGCGATTGCGTGGCGTTGAGATAAAACCCCGCGCCTTTACCCAGATCGTACTGCGCATCGTCCGGAACGTCATCGCCGCGCGGGCTGGTATCCGGCATCACCAGCACCAGCCCCAACTCCGCCGCCACCCGTTGAGCACCGGATTTAAGGGTAAAGTTCTCGTCGTTGCAGGTGAGCCCCGACAGCCAATACAGCACCGGCGGCGGGGCGTCTTTGGCGAGAGGCGGATAAAACACGCTAAAGGTCATGTCGCAATTCAGCGTGGCGGAGGCATGGCGATAACGCCGCTGCCAACCGCCGAATAACCGGTGTTCTTCCAGCAATTCCAGTGATGCCGTCATGGTGTGTGAATTCCCCGTCATCAGTTGAAATGCACCACGGAACGAATGGATTTACCTTCGTGCATCAGATCAAATGCTTCATTGATCTGCTCAAGCGGCATGGTATGAGTGATGAAATCGCTGAGCTGGAATTCGCCGTCAAGATAGCGCTGTACGATCCCCGGCAGTTGGCTGCGACCTTTGACGCCGCCGAAAGCGGAGCCGCGCCATACGCGCCCGGTCACCAGTTGGAACGGCCGGGTGGCGATCTCTTCGCCTGCGCCGGCCACGCCGATAATGACCGACTCACCCCAGCCTTTATGGCAACACTCGAGCGCAGATCGCATCACGTTGACATTGCCGATACATTCGAAAGAGAAATCCACGCCGCCGTCGGTCATGTCGACGATCACGTCCTGGATCGGTTTGTCGTAATCTTTCGGGTTGATGAGATCGGTCGCGCCCAGTTTACGGGCCAGGTCAAACTTGCTGGTGTTGAGGTCGATACCGATGATGCGGCCGGCACCCGCCATTTTCGCACCAATAATCGCAGACAGGCCGATGCCGCCCAGACCGAACACCGCCACGGTATCTCCGGCCTTCACTTTGGCGGTATTGGTTACCGCGCCCATACCGGTCGTGACGCCGCAACCTAACAGGCACACTTCTTCCAATGGGGCTTCTTTGCTGATTTTCGCCAGAGAAATTTCCGCCACCACGGTCCGTTCCGCAAACGTGGACGTGCCCATGTAATGGAAAATCGGCTGGCCGTCTTTAAAGAAACGGTGAGTACCGTCCGGCATCAGGCCTTTGCCTTGCGTGGCGCGGATCGCCTGACACAGGTTGGTTTTACCCGAACGGCAGAATTTGCACTCGCCGCACTCCGGGGTATACAGCGGGATCACATGATCGCCGACGGCGACGCTGGTCACCCCTTCACCCACGGCCTCTACGATGCCGGCACCCTCGTGACCGAGGATCACCGGGAAAACGCCCTCCGGGTCTTTGCCGGACAAGGTATACGCATCGGTATGGCACACACCGCTGGCGAGGATGCGTACCAGCACTTCGCCTTTCTGCGGCGGCATCAGATCGACTTCTTCAATCGACAACGGCTGATTCGGGCCCCAGGCGATAGCGGCGCGGGTTTTAATCATTTGCATGGTGAAACTCCTTATTAAGTTGTAATGCAGCCGCTGGAATCACACAGCGGCAACCAGGGGTAATGCGGGGCTGATGCAGACACCGGTATCAGACGCCGAGTTCAATCATGAGCTTTTTCAACGCCTCGACATTGGGGCCGAACGCATCCCGCCGCCAGATAAGCCAGGTCGTGACCAATGCGATGTCGCCGGGCAATGAATGAGGCTGAACCTGCTGACCGGCCGGTAGCGCGTCCAGCACGCTGTGCGGCACCATGGCTATACCGCTGCCGCCGGCCACACCCGCCAACAAGGCGCTATACGACGGCATTTCCACGACGGCGACGGGAGTGAAGCCTTGTCCGCGAAACCAGCCCTCCAGTCGCTGGCGATAGCCGCAGCCGGCGGCGAAGGTCAGCAATGGCAGGTGCTTGACCTGCGACGCCTGGGAAACCGGCGGCATACCGACGGCGGTAATCAGCGCCAACTGTTGCGAAAACACCTGACAGCTGTTGACGGCGTCATGCCTGACCGGGCCGGTAACCAACCCTGCCGCCAGCTCGCCGGCATTTACCGCGTCCAGCAATGCGCCGCAGGTAGCGGTGTGCAGTGATAATTGAACCTGTGGATAACGGCGATGGTACAGCGCCAGCAGTTCAGGCAACGCCGTGATCAGCAGGCTTTCTACCGCGCCCAACGCGAACAGGCCGGCAGGTTCGCTGGTGTGCGCCATCGCCAGCGCTTCGTCGCTTAGCGCCAGAATACGCTGGGCATAACACAGGAAATTATGGCCTGCCGGTGAAAGACGAACGCGCTGACGCTCACGAATAAACAGATCGGTGCCCAGCTCTTGCTCCAACTGGCGCAGCCGGGTCGTGAGGTTGGACGGTACTCGGCCAAGCTGTGCGGCGGCGCGTACCAGTGAGCCGGTTTCCGCCACCAGGCAGAACATACGCAGTTGAGTGAGATCCATTTATTCTTTTTTCGTGAATAACTTTTGTTTAGTTGTTTATTTATATTGAGTGTAGCGGTTGTGTGTGGCACTGGCAACCCGGTTGTTGGTGAGGTTCTTTCTGGGCAGTCGCAGGCGGCATTCAACTCTGCTCCCGGCAGCGTTGTCGTTCACCCGAATCCGCTGCCTGAGTCAGCGCATCGGGATGAAATGCAGGACATCCTGGCTCTCAGCGGAGGCCGGCCGTTGGCGGGTCAAAATGGTTCCCAACGAATTGGTCACGCTCTTGCCGCGTAATAAGGCGCTTAACAAGCCTTGTTCTGAAGGACTAACGCGACGCGTTGTTCAAAACGTAAAGCGGTTTGTCCTGCAACTCGAATTATTTTGGGTATAGGTATAACCGCCGGATATACGTCGGCGCTTTTTTATTTTTTGTGACATTTTAATTAGCTGCATTTTAATCGAGTGGCTTTTTTTTTATCACGGAGTAGGGATAAGATGAGATTCGGGTTTTGGCATGGAGCCCTGGTTATTATTCTTTTTCTTTGTGACATTCTATGGACGACACTGACAGTCATAACTGACTGATCACCTACCCGTTATATCCTTCATACTTCAGGTCGCAGGTGCATGGGTTTTGTTATTTTTCCCCGTTGCTTATCTGTTACGCGCCAGGGGAGATTTTTAGTCGCCACTCTCCTGCGGCTCGAATTATTTAGGGTAAATACCTTATCCTCTCTGGCGTCATCGCGTTTTTCTACGCCGTGGATAAGTCATTATTCTAATCAGACAGACATTATCTGGATATCATGATGCGAATTTTAAACAATATCACCATCAGGGCCATGCTTTTAATCATACTCATCGGATTTACTTTAATCTGGGGAGGCAGCGCGATTACTACTATCGTGTCGTTAAATAAAGTGGAATCGTTATTGAGCACCAATCAGATTGAGAAAAAAAATTACACTATTTTGTCTAATGGCCGGGAAGCCTTTACCCAATCAATTGCGCTGATTAATCGCAGCGCGCTATTTCAACAACGAGGAGATACGGCTCAGGCGCAGGCCCTGTTGCAACGCGTGCAGGGTAACCTCGACAGTACCCGTACGCTGCTGGCAACTTTTCGTGCCTCCAGTCATGACGGCATCAATGCTACGCTGGCCGGGCAAATCGCCGACTCCTGGGATAACGCCATTGTCCAGGCATTGATTCCGATGCTGAATGCCAGCCGTGCGGGCCGTTTCGACGAATACCAACACTATTATCTGGACGTTTATCCTGCGTTGGCGCAGGCGTTTGGTAATCATGTGGCGCAGTACGGCGAGACAATACAGATTGATAACTCATTAGCCAAAGCGAATCATCTGACTTCTGTCAGCCGGAATGTGCTGAGTGCCGCCCTGATTTTTGGCGTGCTGGCGCTGTTGCTGTGCGATCGTTATCTGGTCAACTATCTGGTGAAACCGATGGGGGATATCAAACGTCACCTGAGCGCGTTGACGGAAGGGCGCCTTGGGTTGGAATTGCAGGAGTTCGGCCGTAACTGTGTTGGTCAACTGATCCCCTACATCCGCCAAATGCAAAATAATCTGCGTGATACGGTGAGCGTCATCCGCGATAACTCAGCAGCGCTGCATGTCGGGGCAAGCGAGATCAAAAGCGGCAATGATGAATTGGCCAGCCGTACGGAAGAACAGGCCGCAGCGCTACAACAGACGGCGGCCAGCATGGAACAGTTGAGCGCTACCGTGATCCATAATGCGGATAATCTGAAACAAGCCAGCCAGTTGGCACAGGACGCCACCAAACGTGCTGTGGCCGGCGGCGAAGTCGGGAAGGCGCTGGAAGATATGATGGCTGGAATTTCCAACAGTTCGCGTCAGATCAACGACATTATTACCCTGATTAACGGTATTGCTTTCCAGACCAATATTCTGGCGTTGAATGCGGCGGTGGAAGCGGCGCGTGCGGGTGAGGCGGGCCGCGGTTTTGCCGTCGTAGCGGGCGAAGTGCGTAATCTGGCTCAACGCAGTGCTCAGGCCGCCAAAGATATTAGCACGCTGATTGGCGATTCCGTTCAACGAGTGGCCGCAGGCTCCGTCCAGTTGACGCAAGCAGGGGCGGCGATGGGCGACATCATTAATAGCATCATGGGCGTGGATGCCTTGATCCGTGATATTGCGTCCGCATCGGAAGAACAAAAGCGTGGCATCATGCAAATAGGCCAGGCGGTGACGGAAATGGACGGCGTGACGCAACAGAATGCGTCGCTGGTAGAAGAAGCCGCCTCCGCTGCGGCATCGCTGGAATTCCAGGCCCGGCAGTTGGCGGATGCCGTTACCGTATTCAGCTTGTCGGAGGAGGAGGAACATCGGTACGCTACTCACGGAGTGCTGCCCCCGACGCGGCTGGCGACCTCATTCCGTTGAGCCGCCATTGCGGAGAGGGGAAGCAGGTGTCGTGCGCGCCATAGCGGCTTTTCTGATCGCGTAATCATTAATACAGACCACCTGCTTTATGTCGGTGGTTTTTACAATATATCCGTCATACTTCAAGTTGCAGGTGCGTTGGCGGCGTTCGTTCACCCGAATCACTTACCTGAGTAAGCTCATCGGGATTCACTCTCTTGCCGTCTTCCTGCAACTCGAATTATTTTGGGTATAGATTCAACCTAATCCATTGTCCCTGTTAGTTATTATTCCCGTCGTTTTGCACGTTGCTGTATTGCCGACGGCCATATCTCCCCGTTCGTCCCCATTCTACTCTGCCGTCATCATCTACCGGTGGCGATAGCCTTTCCCTGACCTGAAACAGCACGGAAATAACGATAGCAACGATATACCCGTCATACTTCAAGTTGCAGGTGCGTTGGCTTTATTACTCGGCCCTTCCCTGGGCCTCGTCCTTTCAGGACCGCAGCGAGCTGCGTTCAAATCTGCTCCCGGCAGATTTGTCGTTCACCCCGGTCACTTACTTGAGTAAGCTCCCGGGGATTCGCTGCGTCGCCGCGTTACAAGGCTCAATGAGCCTTGCCCTGACGGGCCAACGCTTTGCGTTGTTCAACACGCGAGCGTGTTGTCCTGCAACTCGAATTATTTTGGGTATAGATGCTTTGATGAAAAGAAAATAATCAACCATATGAAGGAGAAACCACAGGAATAGGTTAAACGGTGTGAAAAATGATGTCATGCCATTTTAATTTAAGGCTCGCTTAATTTTCGCTATGTAATCTTTAAATTGAAAATTGTCGAGGAGGGTGACTATCCCCTTCCGGTAACGAAAATAATTTGGTCTGACATGTTGCTTGTTTAATTGGTAATGATTTACACCAGAAAGATAAACACAGTGATTATTCTTAGCACTGCTCTTTTTGGTTTGGCCAGGAACTTTATTTTTACGATGAAAATATAAATAAACGGCGCGAATAAAGCTTCAGGTTATATTCAGTAATAACCAGCGCTGGTGACTACGACTAAATGTGTGCTGAGCACAAAAAAACTGGAGGCTGTTATGAATTTCTTGATAAATATTACTGTCAGAAGAATGATGTTGGTTATTCTCACGCTATTTACCCTCGTGTGGGGAATCGCCTCCTGTTTTACTTTGTACTCGCTGGGTAATGTCAGTCGTTTATTAGGTGACAATCAGGAGCAGAAAAGAAGTTATTCCATTCTGGTTCACGGTAATGATCAATATTCCCGTGCGGTAACCCGTATGTCACGCATACCGGAATTTATACAGCAAGGAGATATGGATAATGCGCAAAAAACGCTGGAGTCCGCCTCGGAGGCGCTTAAACACGCCAAAGCGGGATTAGCGCAATTCAGAAATAGCCCGCAGATTGGCATCAGCGATGGGCTGGTCCGGCAATTGGTGACATCCTGGGAGCAGATCCTCGGTAATGCGGTAGAGCCGATGATGACGGCATTGAAAGAGGGGAAAATGGACGAGTTTAAGCGAATTTTTCTGAAGCAATATCCGCCGATGAGTGTGGAATTCGGCGAGTTGACGGAAAAATATGCCGCTGCGATTCAGTCCGACAATACAATTATGGATGTAGAGCATCACATCGCAATCAGCAAAAATATCTTGCTGGCTGCGTTGGTCATCGGCGTCGGTGTGCTGTTTCTGAGCGACCGCTATCTGGTCAATTATCTGGTGAAGCCGATCGGCCAGATTAAACGCCATCTGGAATTGCTGACCAGCGGTAAGTTAGGCGTCGAGCTGGAAGAGTTCGGCCGTAACTGCGCCGGCCAATTAATCCCTTACATTCGGGCGATGCAGCATAGCCTGCGTAATACCGTACAGACCATTCATGCCGGTTCATCCGTGATTTACACCGGCACCAGTGAAATCCGCCAGGGGAATGGCGAACTGTCGCGCCGTACCGACCAACAAGCGGCGGCGTTGCAGGAAACGGCCGCCAGCATGGAAGAGTTGACCTCGACGGTGAAAAACAACGCCGACAACGTGCGTCAGGCGCGGCAGATTTCGGAAGAAGCGCAGAAAATGGCCCGACAGGGCGGTGATATTACCGACAGCGTGGTAACCACCATGCAGAGCATTTCCGACAGCTCCCGCAGGATCGCGGATATCACCAGCGTGATTAACGGCATCGCTTTCCAGACCAACATTCTGGCGCTGAACGCGGCGGTGGAAGCGGCGCGGGCCGGTGAACAAGGCCGGGGATTTGCCGTCGTCGCCGGTGAAGTCCGCAGCCTGGCGCAGCGCAGTGCGCAGGCGGCGAAAGAGATTGAGACGTTGATCGGCGAGTCGGTCAGCCGGGTCGATACCGGGTCGGCGCTGGTACGGGAAGCGGGCAGCGCGATGGAGGTGATTATCTCCTCGGTATCACGTGTGCACGACCTGATGGGCGAGATATCGGCGGCATCGGACGAACAGAGCCGCGGTATCGCTCAAATCGGTCAGGCGGTAACGGAAATGGACGGCGTGACGCAGCAGAACGCGGCGCTGGTGCAGGAAGCCTCGACGGCGGCGGCATCACTGGAAGAACAGGCGCAGAATCTGGCTGAAGCGGTGGCGGCGTTTGACCTGGGCGATCGGCACGGTATTGCGGGCTCGGCTCGCCGCGTGGGGCCGGCTTTGAAACGGCCGGCGGCGGCATCTTCGCCGGGCGTACGTTCGGTCGCGGTCTCAACGCAGGCCGACTGGGAAAACTTCTGACGCATTATCTGATGTGCCCGTCTCTTGTTTCGAATGCACCGGCTTGTCGGTGCATTCGGCTGTGTGCTGGTGTGTTGACCCAGGTCTGACGGGGATAAACGGCACCGCAATAAATATCGAATGGTCGCGACAGAGACGGTGACTCAGGGTTCAGTAACGGAAGAAATTAAAAAATAGAATAGTTGAAATGAAATAACGTGATCTCGGTCCATTTTATTTTTTTTATTTAAGGATGACTTAATTTTTAGTCGGTAGTTTAAACGATGAAAATACCGTGAATGAATAGCCAGTCATGGTAAACTGACAAACGTTGGATAAAAAGGAAACGCGGTTTTTTTCGCCGTAGCACTTACCGGAATAAAAAATTATTCAATTTATTAAGAGTGATTTTGCCAGGGTTTGATTGTCACGATACGCGTCAGGTGAACAGTTGTGAGAAGTGCTCATTATTTAAACTGGTGAATAACCAAACGCAGGTGGCTATGACTACGCAAGCGCTGAAGGCGCGATTAATTATCCGGAGCCTGTTATGAATATCTTAAGACACATTACCGTTAGGCGGATGCTGCTCATTATACTGACACTGTTTACTGTCATCTGGGGAATAGCCTCTTTTTTCACGCTGGGTTCGTTCAGTAGCATGAGTGATTTGCTGCATGACAATATGGCGCAAAAGAAGAGTTACTCAACGCTGGTCAAAGGTAATGATCAGTATTTTCGCTCGGTAACGCGCATGTTGCGTGCGGTGGATTACCTGCAGACCGGGAATAAGGAAGATGCCCAGAAAACCCTGAGTTCAGCCGATACCGCATTGAAAAACAGTCAGGATGCGCTGGCGGAATTCAAGAACAGCGAGCATATCGGGGTAGATAAAGAGATTGTCCGGCAGATGATCGATGTTTGGGGACGCTTGCTGCAAAGCGGCGTGGAACCGATGTTGACGTCCATCAAAAATGGCCGGATGGACGATTTTCGCCAGCAGTTTCGCAACCAATATCCGCCGTTGAGTGTGGAGTTTGGCGGCATAGCGGAGAAATATGCGACCGCTATTCAATCCGACGAGGCTATCATCCAGGCTTCGCAGCGCATTACCATTAATAAGAATGTGCTGTTGACCGCACTGATTATGGGCATCATCGTGCTGTTCCTGAGCGACCGTTATCTGGTCAATTATCTGGTGAAGCCGATCGGCCAGATTAAACGTCATCTGGAATTGCTGACCAGCGGTAAGTTAGGCGTCGAGCTGGAAGAGTTCGGCCGTAACTGCGCCGGCCAATTAATCCCTTACATTCGGGCGATGCAGCAAAGCCTGCGCGACACGGTGCAGACTATCCATGGCAGCTCGACGGTGATTTACACCGGCACCAGCGAAATCCGCCAGGGAAATGACGAGCTGTCGCGCCGTACCGACCAACAAGCGGCGGCGTTGCAGGAAACGGCCGCCAGCATGGAAGAGTTGACCTCGACGGTGAAAAACAACGCCGATAACGTGCGTCAAGCGCGACAGATTTCGGAAGAGGCGCAGAAAATGGCCCGGCAGGGCGGTGATATTACCGACAGCGTGGTAACCACCATGCAGAGCATTTCCGACAGCTCCCGCAAGATTGCCGATATCACCAGCGTGATTAACGGCATCGCCTTCCAGACCAACATTCTGGCGCTGAACGCGGCGGTGGAAGCGGCGCGGGCCGGCGAACAAGGCCGGGGATTTGCCGTCGTCGCCGGTGAAGTCCGCAGCCTGGCGCAGCGCAGTGCGCAGGCGGCGAAAGAGATTGAGACGTTGATCGGCGAGTCGGTCAGCCGGGTTGATACCGGGTCGGCGCTGGTACGGGAAGCGGGCAGCGCGATGGAGGTGATTATCTCCTCGGTATCACGTGTGCACGACCTGATGGGCGAGATATCGGCGGCATCGGACGAACAGAGCCGCGGTATCGACCAAATCGGCCAGGCAGTAACGGAAATGGACGGCGTGACGCAGCAGAACGCGGCGCTGGTACAGGAAGCTTCCGTCGCCGCCGCATCGTTGGATGAGCAGGCGCAGAGCCTGGCGGCGGCTGTCGCCGCATTTGACCTGGGGGGATCGTCGGGCGCATTGCACTCACCACGTGTCACGCCGACGGCGCCTGCGCTGAAACGGCCATCGCAGAAAGCTGCCTTACCAAACCGCTCGTCCCACAGTGACTGGGAAACATTCTGATCTGAACAACATATTTACCCATAATGCACCGGCTAGCCGGTGCATTTTTTATTCCGCTCTGGAATGGCGAACACAGTCTCGCTATTTTTCGGCGCGGTTTTTATATGAATAAGCGCTTGACCCTCTCATTTTTCCTATCCCTGCCTATACTTGCTGATAATCGGGACGTGCCTGTTCAGTTTATTGCTTACTCTGCTTATAACCACTGAGTGGTAGTATTTCTCTCTATGACGTGTGGTGCGGCGGTATTTGACGAGACACATGTTCTGATTGAAGGGACTGCCGTATTAATGCGTCAAGGGCACTCTGCTATTCAGCGAATCCTGGAAAATGTCGAATAACATTCGGGAGTGAATTATGTCTTTTCTAAGAAATATCAGTATAAGAGTGATGATATTATTTATTATGGGATTCTTCGTGGTGCTATGGGGAAGTGTATCGGGCTACAGCCTGTATTCGCTAAAACAGGTCACCGTGCTGCTAAATGATAACTCGACTCAAAGCAAAACCAATAGTTATCTCACGTATGGCAATGATCAATACTTCCGCTCCGTCACCCGCATGGCGCGGGTGATGGATTATTTGCAATTTAACGACGCGGAGAACGCGAAAAAAACGCTGGAGATGGCGCTGACGGCTATCAATAACACCAAAGGCGCGCTGGATAAATTTAAGACGGCCCCTCAGGTGGGGGTTGAGCAAAAAATTACCGATGAGATGATATCAAGCTGGTCTGCACTGATTGCGACCGCCATCGACCCCATGTATACCGCCTTGCAGAAAAATGATCTGGATGCCTTTCGCAATGTGTTTCGCAAAACCTATCCGCCAGCCAGTTGGGCATTTGGCGATGCAGCCCAGAAATACACCGCGGCAGTCACCAATGCCGATTTCCTGGGCACGGTAAATGAGCATAACAGTTGGACGCGGAATATCTTAATTTTGGCGTTAGCCATTAGCATCTTGATTTTCCTGATCAGCGAACGTTACCTGACCCGATATATGGTTAACCCTATTGCTGCGATCCAGGCCCACCTTGGAAAACTGATCGCCGGGCGGTTGGATCAGCATCTGGATGAGTTCGGCCGTAACTGTGCCGGGCGTATGATCCCCGATATCAAAAAGCTGCAATTTAGCTTGAAAGATACCGTATCGTTGATTCGGGATACCGCCGAGGCGATTTATCAGGGCGCGACCGAAATCCGACAGGGCAATAACGACCTGTCCGGCCGCACGGAGCAACAGGCTTCGGCATTGCAGGAAACCGCCGCCAGCATGGAGCAACTGAGTTCTACCGTGCAGCACAATGCGGAAAACGTCCATCAGGCAACACAACTGGCGCAAGAAGCGTCCGATGCCGCCAGACAGGGCGGTAAAATCACCGATAATGTGGTGGAAACCATGGACAGCATTACCGCCAGTTCCCGTAAGATCGCGGATATTACATCGGTTATTAACGGTATCGCTTTCCAGACCAATATTCTGGCGTTGAACGCAGCGGTGGAAGCGGCGCGCGCCGGTGAGCAAGGCCGCGGCTTTGCCGTGGTGGCAGGGGAGGTGCGCAGTCTGGCGCAGCGCAGCGCCCAGGCGGCCAAAGAGATCGAAGGCTTGATTGCGGAATCGGTATCCCGGGTGGATGTGGGGTCAACGCAGGTCAAGCAGGCAGGGGAGGCGATGCAGACGATTATCGATGTGGTATCGCACGTGAGTAATCTCATCGGAGAAATTGCTTCTGCATCGGATGAACAAAGCCGGGGGATTTCGCAAATAGGCCAGGCCGTCAATGAAATGGACAGCGTAACCCAACAGAATGCGACGTTAGTGCAACAGGCAATGGCGGCGATTGCCTCGCTGGAAGAGCAGGCGCGGCAGTTAACGCAGGCGGTGGAAGTGTTCCATCTTGGGACCGAACATCGTTCGACTGCCGTTAATACCGGGCGATCGGGCGGCATGGCGCTGAAACGACCGGCACTCAAAGGCGCGGTCCCTGCGTTGCCGAGTAAAGCCGGTACGCAGGATAATTGGGAAAAATTCTGAGTCTGTGGTGAGTTTGCCCGTCGTATTCGGCAGCGCTGAATACGACGGAGCCTGCCGTGTCGGCAAGTTGACGCCTTTTCATCAGTCATGACATACAATCGCTGGATAATCGTCAGGCACTCCATTAGAGTTGTGGCCGACGCTGGCTCCGGCCACCGTCAGACTGAAAGACACCTGCTGGAGAAAAACATGTCGGCTGTATTAACAAAAGAAGCGGCGATGGTTCACGAGGCGCTGTTGGCCCGTGGCCTTGAAACGCCACTGCGCGGCGAAATGCTGGAAAGTGAAACCCGCAAGCGCCTCATCGCTCAGCACATGACGGAAATCATGAACCTGCTGAATCTTGATCTGGAGGATGATAGCCTGGCAGAAACGCCTCACCGCATCGCTAAAATGTATGTGGAGGAGATTTTTTCCGGTCTGGATTACGCCAATTTCCCGAAGATCACCATCATTGAAAACAAGATGAAAGTTGATGAAATGGTGACGGTGCGCGATATCACGCTGACCAGTACCTGCGAACACCATTTTGTGACTATCGATGGTAAAGCCACGGTGGCCTATATTCCTAAAGACGGCGTGATCGGGTTGTCCAAGATCAACCGCATCGTGCAGTTTTTCTCTCAGCGCCCGCAGGTACAAGAACGGTTGACCCAGCAAATTCTGGTCGCGTTGCAGACCTTGCTGGGCACCAACAACGTCGCTGTATCGATCGATGCGGTGCATTACTGCGTCAAGGCGCGTGGTATTCGCGATGCGACCAGCGCCACTACCACCACGTCGCTGGGAGGGCTGTTCAAATCCAGCCAGAACACGCGTCAGGAGTTCTTGCGCGCAGTGCGCCACCATCACAACTGATCGTGAGTGTCGATGCTCTGCTGGCGGCCGCTATCAGCCGCCAGAAAATCATGGGCAATTGTCGTATCAGTCACTACAATTCGCGGATACGTTCCTGTATTTGCTAAAAACCATGTCGCCACCGCCTCACTCTTCATTCCGTATCCCGATGCTCGATTTCGCCCGTGGGCTGGCGATGCTCGGCATTCTATTGATGAACATCGTTTCGTTCGGCTTGCCACATGCCGCGTACCTTAATCCGGCCTGGCAGGGGCCACCTTCTTCCGCTGATGCCTGGGCATGGGCGTTGATGGATATGGCGGCGCAAGGGAAATTTCTCACCCTGTTTGCCCTGCTGTTCGGTGCCGGATTACAGCTGTTGCTAAGACGCGGCAAACGCTGGGTCCACGCCCGCCTGTTCTGGTTGATGGTGTTCGGTTTACTGCATAGCCTGTTGCTATGGGACGGCGATATTCTGCTGGACTATGGCCTGATCGGTCTGGTGTGTTACGGCATGTTGCGCCATGCCGACAGCACCCGCATGTTGCTGCGTACCGGCATGGCGTTGTACCTGATGGGGCTGGTGATGCTGGTGGTCTTGAGTCAGGTATTGAGCCCTGACGGCGGGGGCTTCTGGCAACCGGGGCCGGCCGAAGTGACCTATGAGGCGTGGTGGTTAACGCAGGGTGGACCTGAGGCCTGGCGCAACCGGTTGTCGCTGCTTAATGAGAGCCTGCTGTCGTTGGGGATTCAGTACGGGTGGTTGCTGGCCGGCTCTATGCTGTTGGGCGCCGCGCTGATGCGTAGCGGCTGGTTGCGAGGGCAGTTTAGCCAGCGCCATTATCGGCGTGTCGCGCTGTGGCTGCTGCCGCCGGCGTTGTTGATTAATGGGCTGGGCGTGGTGAGTCAGTGGCAGTTGCAGTGGGACTATCGCTGGTGTGGTTTACTGCTGCAAATTCCGCGGGAAATCGGCGCGCCGTTACAGGCGATTGCCTATCTGGCGCTGTGCTATGGATTTTGGCCGATGCTGGCAAACTGGCGGTTGACCGGCTGGATCGTCAATGTCGGCCGCATGGCGCTAAGTAGCTACCTACTGCAAACCCTGATTTGCACCACATTGTTCAACCGCTTCGGTTGGTTCATGCATTTGGATCGCTGGCAACTGTTGCTGGTCGTGCCGCCGGTATGGCTGTGCAACCTGCTGGTCGCGCGTTTCTGGCTGAGTCTTTTCCGGCAAGGGCCGATAGAGGCGATATGGCACTGGTTGACGGCTTGGGTCGCCGGGCCGGTTTCGGCATCCTCTGCCGACGAGCGATAATTAGCGAGACGACGCCGGCGCGGGTTTTTGTTGCAACGGCGGTTCTGCGCGCCAATCCTGATCGTTCATGAATTCCGGCGGTACGGCAGGATAACTGGGTTCATCGTCTGAAATTTTGTATTCAGACGGAATCGGGACCTGTGGGCCCAGAAAGCGGGGTTCCCGCTTCAGGATATAAAGATCAAACAGGGTGCCCAATCGAGCGCCGAATTCGCGTAATCGCACCTGCCAGATATCTTTGGGCGACGGTACGGCGAAGCATTGTGCCTGAATGCCCTTGTGCAGCGCGATAAACAGCGCGCGTTCGCAATGGAAACGTTGGGTAATAATCGTGAAATCGTTGGTGTCAAAGACCTTGCGGGTCCGCACGATGGAATCCAGTGTTCTGAATCCGGCGTAGTCCAGCACGATATTGGCGGGAGGCACGCCGGCGGCGATCAGATCACGGCGCATGGTCATCGGCTCGTTGTAGCTCTGCTGGGCATTGTCGCCGCTCAGCAGCAAGTAGCTGACTTTGCCGCTGTTGTAAGCATTGAGCGCCCCCTGAATGCGAAACAGATAATACTGGTTGATAACGCCGGTGCGATAGTATTTGGCGGTCCCCAACACCACGCCGACCTGACGCGGCGGCAGGTCCTGAACGTCTTCGTAGATGTAAGGCGCGGTACGCCAACTGATGCAGCGATCAAGCAAAAAAGCGCTGCAGGCCAGCACCAGAATCGTGGCGAAAAGACCAAATATCAGGCGTTTCCACATGCTGCTGCCTTCATCCGCATGGCGTAGAGAATCATCATGGAGTCGATCATCATGAGGCAAGGCTACTTGAGGTACTGAAACGACGCAAGGTGAACTGTCCGGAAGCGACAAACGGTGCTGATTTTTTGTTCGGAATTAATGGGGGGCGATCACCGGCCGGGTTTTACCCCAGCCGGAGTGAGAGCATCAGACCAGACTGCCCCACAGATCGTATTCGTCGGCGTGTTCGATTTTTACGGTAACCAGGTCGCCAACCTTGACCCGTTTTTCGCCGTTCAGATAGACCGCACCGTCGATCTCCGGCGCATCGGCCATACTACGGCCAATGGCGCCTTCGTCATCCACCTCATCGATCAACACTTTCAATTCCCGGCCAACCTTGGCTTGCAAACGCTGGCTGGAAATCTGTTGTTGTACCTGCATAAAGCGATGGTAACGATCTTCTTTCACGTCTTCCGGCACGTGATCCGGCAAGTCGTTTGCCGCAGCCCCTTCGACCGGGCTATAGCGGAAGCAACCTACGCGGTCTAACTGCGCTTCCTGCAGAAAATCCAGCAGCATCTGGAAATCTTCTTCGGTTTCGCCAGGGAAACCGACAATAAACGTTGAGCGTAAGGTGAGGTCAGGGCAGATCTCACGCCAGCGCTTGATGCGCTCGAGCGTCCGCTCGACCGCGCCGGGCCGTTTCATCAGCTTGAGGACCTTCGGGCTGGCATGTTGCAACGGGATATCCAGATACGGCAGGACCTTGCCCGCCGCCATCAGCGGGATAACGTCATCGACATGCGGATAGGGGTAGACATAATGCAGGCGAACCCACATGCCTAACGTCGCCAGTTGTTCACACAGGCTGACCATACTGGTTTTCACCGGTTGGCCGTTCCAGAATCCGGTACGGTGTTTGACGTCGGCACCGTAGGCAGAGGTATCCTGAGAAATCACCAGCAATTCTTTTACCCCGGCTTCTGCCAGCCGTTTGGCTTCATCCAGCACCGAACCGATGGGGCGGCTGTCTAAATCACCGCGCATTGATGGAATAATGCAAAAGGTGCAGCGATGATCGCAGCCTTCAGAAACTTTCAGGTAAGCGTAATGACGCGGCGTCAGCTTTACACCCTGCGCCGGGATCAAGCTGGTGAACGGGTCATGTTCCGGTTTGGGAACATAATGATGCACATGCTTAAGTACCTGCTCATAGCTATGCGGGCCGGTGATTTCCAACACTTTTGGATGCACTTCGCGGATCTGATTCTCTTTCGCGCCCAGACAGCCGGTCACGATGACCTTACCGTTTTCGTTGAGCGCTTCGCCAATCGCTTCCAGTGACTCCTGCACTGCGCTGTCGATGAAACCACAGGTATTGACGATCACCAGATCGGCATCGTTGTAGCTCGGTACTACCTGATAGCCTTCAGTACGCAGCTCAGTCAGGATCCGCTCAGAATCCACCAGGTTTTTCGGGCATCCGAGGCTGACAAAGCCAATCTTGCGGGACAGGTCCTTGCCGGCATCGCCGGACTGATCGCTCAGTGCCTTTTGCGGAGCCGAGAGTGTAGTGGTCTGGGATGGATCGAAGGTATTAACAGTCATAGCGTCTCATACATCGGGTTGGGGCGGAAAAATGCGGCGGATTATACCTGAATCGCCGACAGGAAACAGTCCTGCATGATTATAAAACAATCAGTGGAAATCTGTCCGGCGGCCATCGCCGTTTACATCGCCGGGATGCAAGTTTGAGTAAATTCTCCCTGACGATGTGGTGCAACATGCTATTAATTTGACCTTCTTTGAGGTTCGTCGAGTGGCGATGTTATTACCACTCCCCATAACAGGGAGACCGGCATGTTTTTCCCCCGCTTTCGTTTATTCGCCTTGCCGCTGCTGGCGGTGAGCTGGTTATTTTCCGCGAGTTTGTCTGCGGCGCCGACGGTCGCCGTGCTACAAGATAATCTTGACCATCCCTGGTCGCTGGCGTTTTTGCCGGACGATCAGGGATTGTTGCTGACCGAGCGTTCAGGTCAGTTGCGACGTTGGCAAGCGGGCAAGGGGTTGTCGGCGCCGATTGATGGCGTGCCGGCGGTATTTGCCCGTTCACAAGGCGGTTTGCTGGATGTGGTCGTGTCGCCGAACTTTCGTCAGGATCGCCGCGTATACCTGAGTTATGCCGAAGCCGGGGCGGAAGGGCTGGCGGGAACGACGGTAGGATTCGGCACGCTGTCGGACGATATGCAGAGGTTGAATAACTTCACCGTGATTTTCCAGCAATCGCCGAAACGCTCCACAGGCGCGCATTTTGGCGGACGCATGGTATTTGATAAGCAAGGGTATTTATTTATTGCTTTAGGCGAAAACCAGCAACGCATGTTGGCTCAGGATCTCGGTAGTCTGCAAGGGAAACTGGTGCGCCTCACACCCGACGGGCAAGTCCCGATTGATAATCCCTTTGTTAATCACACCGCGGCGCGGCCGGAAATCTGGGCTTACGGATTACGCAACCCGCAAGGTCTGGCGCTGAATCCATGGTCTGGCGACGTATGGGAAAGTGAACATGGCCCGCGGGGCGGCGATGAAGTGAATATTCCTCGCCCAGGGCAAAACTACGGCTGGCCGTTGGCAACCTACGGCATTGATTACTCGGGGCAGAAAATCCCGGAATTTCAGGGTGCGGAAGTCGTTGGAACGGCAACCCCGATTTATTACTGGAAAGTGTCACCCGCCATTAGCGGCATGGCGTTCTATAACAACGGCCGCTTCCCGGCCTGGCGTCACTCGCTGTTTATTGGTGCGTTGGCGGGAACCAGCCTGATTCGATTATCGCTGGAGGGCGATCGGGTTGTTTCCGAAGAGCGTTTACTCTCGGAACAGGGCGAACGTATCCGTGATGTGCGGGTTGGGCCGGACGGTTATCTCTATGTGTTGACGGATCAGGATAACGGTAAGCTGCTGAAGGTTGGGCTGGCAGAGTAACAAAACGCAGAGCGCAACCTTATCAAGCGTGTGGTGAACGGTTGAGTGCGCCCGTGCCGGGCGCACGAGAAAATATCAGGTCAACGGCAGCATGACGGTTTGGCGAAACGCTTCCCGCTCGGTCAATTGCTGATACCAGCGCTCCAGGTGAGGGCGAGGTTGGCGGCGAATCGGCAAGTTGAACCAGCTATAAGCGATGCACCCGGCCGGAATGTCGCCAATGCCGAACTCCGCACCGGAAAGCCAGCGTTGTTTCGCCAGTACGGTATCGGCAATGGCGAACAGTTTTTCGCATCCGGCGATACCGGCGTCGACATCCTGCATATTGCGTTTTTCTGGCGCAGTGCGCACCAGATTGACAAATACCTGCTTGTAAGGCTCGGTAAATCCTGCCGCCCAATCCAGCCATTTATCGATACCCGCCTGGATTTTCGGGCTAGCGTGATAGAAACGACCCTGACCATATTGCGCGGCCAGATAACGCACGATGGCGTGTGATTCCCACAGTACCAGTTCATCATCCTGCAGGCATGGCACCAGTCCGTTAGGGTTCATGGACAGATAATCCGCGTCGTGGTTACGGCCGAATTGCCCGCCAGCCAGCACCAGTTCGTACGTTAAACCGAGCTCTGCTGCGCACCAGCGTGCTTTTTTTACGTTGGTCGAGTTTTCTCGACCCCAGATTTTTAACATGGCGCCACTCCTTTTTGTTTATTCTTTTGCACAAAAATCGGTGGGTGTCATGCCGCCCACCGCTCATGACAAGGCTCAATGAGCCTTGCCCTAACGGGCCAACGCGTGGCGTTGTTCAACACGCGAGCGTGTTGGCCTGCAACTCGAATTATTTAAGATATACCTTTTTTCTATTTACCAATCAGACTGATATTTCCAATAATGGCAGCTATTTATTAGCAGACAGGATAATTATATATGACATTAACCTATTCGATTCGCGCCCTGTTGACGGTGGCGCTTTTGGCTTCTGGTACTTCGCAGGCATTCGCACAGAACGATCCTCATACTATCGTATTTGGCGTAGCGCCGGGGCCATACGGAGATATGGTCAATCAAGCCATTAAACCGGAACTGACCAAAAAAGGTTACAAGGTGGTGGTGCGCGAATTCAGCGATTATGTTCAGCCCAATCTGGCACTGTCTAACGGCAGTATCGACGCCAACCTGTTCCAGCATACGCTGTATCTGGACAAATTTTCCGCCGACAAAGGGCTGAAACTCACTCGTCTTATCACGGTGCCGACTGCCAGCATGGGATTTTACTCACGTAAAATTACCTCGCTGGATCAGTTGAAAAAAGGGGATGTAATCACCCTGTCCAACGACCCGACCAACCTGGCGCGTGGCCTGCGTTTTCTGCAATCACTGGGGTTGATCACCATCAAACCGACCATCGATCCGACCAAAGCCTCGGAAAAGGATATTCAGGACAACCCACGCGAGCTGGTATTCAAACCGCTGGAGGCGGCGCAATTGCCGCGTACGCTGGATAGCGTGACTGCATCGTTGGTGAACGGCAATTTCGCCATCGCCGCCGGGCTGAAACTCTCTTCAGCGTTAAAACTGGAAACGCTGGATGAGAATCTGAAAAACGTGATTGCCGTACGTACCGATGATTTGGACAAACCGTTTGTGAAAGATATCAAAGCGGTGGTGGAGTCCCCGGCGTATGCCGCGGTGATCAATGACCCGGCCACCATGTTCAGCCAGTTCCAGCGTCCTGACTGGATGCAGGCGCAAACGCCGGCGCCGGCCCAATAATAATGACCTGAGGCAGAGGGTGTCGGGAAGTAAACACCATTAGCGGTACGCCGATTCAGGGCAAGAATCGCGTCGTCTCGGCATGAGCCGGTCTTAGACCGGCTTTCTGTTTTTTTCCATAGGCTTATCAGGAGTCAGGCGGATAATGATTCAGTTAGAAAATATCTGCGTAGAATTTCCCCAGGGTAAAGGTGCGAGCGCACGGGTGGTCAATGACGTCAGCCTGCATATTCGCCCGGGAGAGGTCTACGGTATCGTGGGGGCCAGCGGCGCAGGTAAAAGCACCTTACTGCGCACCATTAACCTGCTGCAACGTCCGGTGTCGGGCCAGGTACGGGTCAATGGCGTGCTGGTTAGCGGCCTGCGAGGCCAGGCGCTGCGTACCGAGCGTCAGAAGATCGGCATGATTTTTCAGCATTTCAATTTAATGCAGACGCGCACCGTGGCGCAAAATGTCGCATTCAGCCTGCGTGCCGCCGGCGTAGCATCGCAGGCAATCAATCAGCGTGTTGCGGAAACTCTGGCGCTGGTAGGGCTGGCGGATAAAGCCAACGCCTATCCTTCTCAGTTGAGCGGTGGGCAAAAACAGCGAGTGGGTATTGCCCGCGCCATCGCGAATCATCCTGAAGTATTGTTATGCGATGAGCCGACGTCAGCGTTGGATCTGGAAACATCGGCGTCTATTCTGGATTTGCTGAAAGAAATTAACCAGAAACTGGGCATCACCATTGTACTTATCTCCCACGAAATGAGTGTGATCAAGGCGATTTGTGACCGGGTGGCGGTGATGAGCGACGGTTGCGTGGTGGAAGAGGGGGATGTGTTCGATATTTTCGCAACGCCACAACATGCTTTTACCCGGCAACTGGTATCGCACACCCTCAATCTGGAATTGCCTGCACGTCTGAAGGAAGAGCTACGCGGTACTTTGTTGAAAATCCTGTTCATCGGCGAGTCGGCTGAGCAACCTGTGCTGTCGGATGTGGCGACCCGCTACGGTGTGTCGGTCAATATTTTGCACGGCAAAATTGAATATATCGGTCATCGGGCGCTGGGCATTCTGGTGGCGTTATTGACTCATCCTACCGATGCCCGACAGGTCACGGATGCCGTGAAGCATATTCAACAACGCACGGCTCAGGTGGAGGTGTTGCATGGCTGAGTTATTGACCGATTTGTTCAATGCGTTTAACGAAACCTTCCAGATGGTCGGTATTTCAACGCTATTCGCAGTGCTGGGCGGGTTGCCAGTTGGATTCCTGATCTATGTGACTGACCGACATCTGTTTTGGGAAAATCGCTTCCTCTATTTGGTCAGCACCGTGCTGGTGAATATCATCCGCTCGATTCCGTTTGTGATTCTGCTGGTACTGCTGCTGCCGCTGACTCAGTTCCTGCTGGGGAATACTATCGGCCCGGTAGCCGCAGCGGTGCCGATGTCGGTGGCTGCGATAGCATTCTATGCGCGTCTGGTCGACAGTGCTTTGCGCGAGGTTGACCCAGGTATTGTGGAAGCGGCGGAAGCATTTGGCGCCAGTCCGCTGCGTATTATCTGTACCGTGTTACTGCCGGAAGCGCGAGCCGGTCTGTTGCGGGGGCTGACGATTACGCTGGTCAGCCTGATTGGCTACTCCGCTATGGCTGGGATTGTCGGTGGCGGCGGCGTGGGTGATCTGGCGATTCGTTTCGGTTATTACCGCTACGAAACGCAGGTAATGGTGATTACTGTGATTGCGTTGGTCATTCTGGTTCAGATAGTACAGACATTGGGCGACTGGCTGGCAAAACGCGCGGATAAACGCGAACGTCGCCGATAATGAAACCTTATTTGACTATCAGATAAATGTTCAGGCCACTGATGGGGGTCAGTGGCCTGATGGAAAGGAAGGTGTTCCGTTATGCGAAAAACGATATTATTTTTTCTGCTACTTGCTTTGCCGCTTTTCTGTTTTCAAGGTCAAGGAAATGGCCAGCTTCTGGAATCGTTGTGAATTCACAGCTCTGAATATATTTCTCCATTTTCTTAATATCGTCAGCTGTCGTGTACTCGTCATTTTCACCATTCAGAAATAGTACCTCAGCGTTAATATCCTTGAATATCTCGATATAATTCTCCTCTTTGAGCGTCAACACCTGATCTATATGAAAATTGACTTGCTGAAAAGCGAATTCGCTCATGGAAGAAATATGTTTCAGGTTAATATGCTTCAATAAAGGTGGCAAAAACTTACCGACTTCATTATTCAGCAACTCTGCCGCACTTTCGAATTCCTTCGAGTGGATATAGTGTCTGGCACGTTGGATATAATCCCGCATTTTATCGTTAAGATGTGCTGAAAATGATGCGATGACGGCCTTCTTGATATGCTTGGGCTTGTTAGACAAGGCAAGCATGGACGAGAGGCCTCCCCATGAGATCGACAGTATGTGGTCCGGTTCAAAAGTATCGATGAGGTGAAGCAGGATATTGACTTCATCGTTTTTGGTTATGACTCTATCCAGTGTGTTGTGTGGCAGTGATTCGCCAATAAACGGTAAATCAAAAAGAATAATATTAAACCTGCTGGACAGATTCTTAACGGTGTTTTTGAACGCGGCTGTTGTCGATAGTGCTCCGTTAACCATAATGATGGTTTCATGTTCAGGATTGGAAATATGCCTTTCAACATATATTTTCCATGAGTCATATGTGACAATGCATTTTTCTATTGACATGATAAAGTCCCTTTTGTTTGCCCGGCCAAGGCATGGCGCTATCGTTAGTTCATTTCTAGTCGTGAGATTTAACCGAATTAATAATACTCCCTCTTAAAACACGGAAGGAATTATGGTTTTTGTCTTTATTGTTAATATATTGACATGATTAATTTATCACATTATTCGGGATGAGATAAATGCCACTTAATTTATTCGCACTATTAAGCTCTCTAAAAATAAATAAGAGAGTAAAAATCCTGACCTAAGTGGTATGTAGAGACGATCTTATAAAAATTTTTAATGATTTCGATAGATATGTAGATTTGATGACGTTGTGACGATGTAAACAAGGGTATTATCACCTTTCGGTAGTGAATTTGACTGCACTCACCGGCAGAAGTTGTTAATTTTTTATTTTCTTTGACGAACTTTACAGAGAGAGTCGTTCTATTCTCAGATATGTCCGGCTAACTTGTACCCGTTGATCTCAGTAAACTGTTTGATCCTACTTACTTTTAACAATTTATGGACCGCGCGCATGAAGATAATGACACCTCACATTTCCTGGCGGCACGCAGTCGTAGCAGCGACTGGGGTACTGATGGTCGTTTCGTCGGGGCTTCGCGCCGAACAGACGCCGCCTCCGCCACAAATTGACGCCAAGGCTTTTATTTTGATCGATTCCGCCAGCGGTCGGGTGCTGGCGGAGTCAAACGCCGATACCCGGCTGGACCCCGCCAGCCTGACGAAGATCATGTCGAGCTATGTGATTGGGCAAGCCATAAAAGTAGGAAAGATTAAGCCCGAAGATAAGGTAACCGTTGGAAAAGACGCCTGGGCGACCGGTAATCCATCACTCCGTGGCTCTTCACTGATGTTTCTCAAGCCGGGTGACCAGATTTCGGTGTCCGATCTTAATAAAGGGATGGTGATTCAGTCCGGCAATGATGCCAGTATCGCTCTGGCGGATTATGTGGCGGGCAGCCAGGATGCGTTCGTCAGCCTGATGAATCAGTATGCGCTTAACCTCGGTTTGACGAATACCCATTTTCTCACGGTTCACGGTTTGGATACGCCCGGACAATACAGCACCGCCCGCGATATGGCGCGCCTGACGCAGGCGTTGATCCGCGATGTTCCGAGCGAGTACGCGTTACACAGCGAAAAAGAATTTACGTTTAATAATATTCGTCAGCCAAACCGTAATCGCCTGCTGTGGAGTGGCAATCTGCGGGTCGATGGCGTGAAAACCGGCTATACCGATGGGGCTGGTCATAGCCTGGTGGCCTCGGCGGTTGATGGGGACATGCGGTTGATTTCCGTGGTGCTGGGCGCGCCGTCTGATGCCGTGCGCTTTCGGGAAAGCGAAAAATTGCTGACCTGGGGGCTCCGTTTCTTTGAAACAGCGACGCTGGTACGCAGCGATACGCCGTTTACTACCCATCGGGTGTGGTTCGGCAGCGAAAAGCAGGCCCGGCTAGGCGTCGCACAGGATGCGGCGCTGACTGTGCCAAAAGGGCAGACGAAAAACCTGAAAGCCAGTTTTACATTGGCCCAGCCGCAACTGAAAGCGCCGCTGAAGAAAGGGCAGGTCGTCGGGACGATAGATTTCCAGTTGGATGGCGCCAGTATCGGCCAGCGCCCGCTGGTGGTGATGGACGACATACCGGAAGCCGGCTTTTTCAGTCGCCTGTGGGATACGGTGTTGATGACATTATCCGGATGGTTCGGCGGGTTATGGGGTTAACCCGTCAGGGGGAGCACGCAGCAGTGGGTTCATCAGGGCCTACTGCGGCGATGGTTTACGGCGTCAATAACTGGATATTGTTGGCTTTGAGGTAGTTCACGCAATCCGAGTCCGGCGTACGGTTAGTGATCAGCGAATCAAACAAGGTTAACGCACCGATGCGAGCAGGTTTGCGCTTGCCGAATTTACTGGCATCTGCGGTTAAAATTACCCGCTGAGACAACGTCATGGCTCGGTGTTTCATCGCCAGTTCGGCGAAATTAAAACAGGTCGCGCCAGCCTCCGGGTCGATGCCTCCTGCTGAAATGAAAGCTTTGGTCGGGCAGATTTGGTCAAGCTCATGTTGATGCCCCAGCGGGGTGAAGATCGCGTTGTCAGGATGAAATTCCCCACCACACAGGATTACCCGGCCATTTGGTTTGTCTTGCAGCGCCAGAAAGGTATTGAGCGAATAACAGATACCGGTAAACGGCAGGTCATCCGGAATAGCGGCGATGATAAAAGGTATCGTGGTGCCGCAGTCGAAGAACAGGGTGTCGTTGGGCTCAATGCAGGCGGCGGCTAATTCTCCCACGATATTTTTTTCTACTACGTGCTTTGTCTGCTGATCGGAAACAAAATAATTGGTGGCGCCGTTGGTTTTCGGGTCGCAAACCACGTAGCCACCCAACAACACCACCGATGCATCAGGGTTCGCGCTCAGATCACGCCGAACCGTCATTTCAGAGACGCCAAGCAGTTGGGCTGCATCCTTGAGATGCAGTTTGTCGGCTTTTTTTAAAGCCTGAGCCAGTTTGTTGAGCCTTGCTGCGCGACGCGTTTCCATGTTTTCCTCGATAATGCCGGTCAGACGTGTTCCGATGCGGTATCACCACCACGCATTACGCCATCCTTCATGGCTACGCCTGAATCGGGATAGAAATGGGGTGAAAGGAAATGCACCGGGGATGGTTAACCGCAGGCAATGTGCGCTGATTGCTCAGCAGATGGGGCATTAATATAACCTTCATGAAATACAGGGCGCAAATCCATCATGCAAATGTTATAACGCCTCGAACCTTATTAGATAGGCTAATTAACGCAAATAAACCAACAGTAAAGCGGTATGCCAATGAAAAACAGGCAACGCGGTGAATGCAAAACAGGGAAGGGGAAAAGAAAAGGCCCATCGTTCTTGAACCTAACCGGCGTGAACGACGGGCTCCTCAATTCAGGGATATCAAAGAAAAGCAGTGGCATTTATTCAGACTTTACTGTTGGAAAAAAGTTCTGCGTTTTCTGAAAAAAAAGTGACGTTGATTTACAAAATGGTTTTAGCCGGGCAGTTGCGGCCAGATAATCACAATCAACGAGCCCGCCAGCGTCAGTAGCACGTTGGCGATAGCATAGGTGCCGGCGTAACCCAATGCCGGGATGTTGCTGCGGGCGGCGTCGCTGATGATCTCCATCGCCGGCGCACAGGTACGCGCCCCCATGATAGCGCCGAACAGCAACGCCCGATTCATACGCAACACATAAGCGCCAAACAGGAAGCACACTATCACCGGCAGCAGGCTGACGATAAGCCCGGACAGCACCATCTGGATGCCGATATCGCCAAAGCTATGGTTGATGGTACTGCCTGCGCTGAGTCCGACGCCGGCCATAAATACCATCAATCCGAACTCTTTCACCATATTCAACGCCCCTTGCGGGATGTATCCGAACGTCGGGTGGTTGGCGCGCAGAAAACCGAGCATGATGCCGGAAAACAATAGGCCGGCCGCGTTACCGATGCCGAAAGAAAAATTACGGAACTGGAAGGTGATAAGCCCCACCATAATGCCGATGATGAAAAAGGCGCAGAAGGCCAGCAGGTCGGTAACCTGACTGTGAATGGAAATAAAACCGATGCGATCCGCGATACTTTTTACACGACGTGCGTCGCCACTCACCTGCAACACGTCGCCTTTGTTTAACACCACGCCGTCATCGATCGGCATCTCGATCTGACTGCGGACGATACGGTTAAGGAAACAGCCGTGGTCGGTCAGTTTTAATTGGCTCAGGCGTTTACCCACGGCGTTGTGGTTTTTCACCACAATTTCTTCCGTCACGATCCGCATATCCAGCAGGTCGCGCTCAAACACTTCCTTACCGTCGCGAAAATTGGGGTTAAGGCGAGCGTGGGCGTCCGGGTATCCCACCAGCGCGATTTCATCGCCTAATTGCAGCACCGCATCGCCATCCGGCGTGGCCAGAATGCCATTACGACGAATACGTTCAATATAACAACCGGTCTGACGGTAAATGCCGAGTTCACGCAGGTTTTTGCCGTCGGCCCAGGCGACCAGCTCCGGGCCGACCCGATAAGCCCGAATGATAGGCAGGTAAATCTTGCGCTGACTGTCGGCGTCCAGACCGCGCTCACGTGCGATTTGTTGTGCACTGGTCGGCAGATCCTGATGTTGCAGTTTCGGCAGATAGCGGGCGCCGAAAATCAGGCTGACTAAACCGACCAGGTAAGTCAGTGCGTAGCCAAGGCTTAGTTGTTCCTGCGTCATCGATAACTGCGGTCCGAGACTAATGGTATTGCGCAGCGTATCGCCGGCGCCGACCAACACCGGTGTCGAGGTCATGGCGCCTGCCAGCATACCGGCGGTCAGGCCGATGCCCCAGCCGAATACTTTACCCAGCACCAGGGCTATCAGTAACGCGCTACTGACCATAACCAGCGCCAGCATCAGGTAATTTTTACCGTCACGAAAAAAAATCGAGAAAAAGTTGGGACCGGCTTCCACACCGACGCAGAAGATAAACAGCATAAAACCGAGATTAAGCGCCTCGGTGTTGATAGCGAAGTGTTGTTGCCCCAATAACAGCGACACCACCAGAACGCCAATAGAATTGCCGAGTTGCACTGAACCAAGCCGCAATTTCCCCAGGCAAAGACCTAAACAGAGAACGACGAACAGCAGCAGAATGTAATTCCCGTTTAACAAATCAGCGACGTTTATATTCATGGAATGTAACTTGTTGTTTACTGGTAAATTATTGATATAAAAAATAATTTAGACTAAATTTACCCTATAAAAGAGGGCCTGACCATGTCTGGACGACAACATGATGATAAGAAAGGTTTGGGTCCCGTTATTCATTATCTGGCAAGGTCGCCAGGGACGGGGAACACCGTCTGGTATGGCCGCGCCATTTTAGTGATTTCTCCGGCGGACAACCAGCCGATGGTGCTGATAAATCACCTCGTTGCTGGCTTTTCGTCCTATCAGGGATATCTGACGCAGCATGAGTGAAGTGAACGATGAGCGTTGCTTGTCATGCGCGGCTTTGGTCTATTGCGGGGAGGCTCACATGACAGGCAACAGAGGTTGGTTGGGCGTAGTCAGCTGTTTTGTGTTGTTTACGCTGGTGTTTTTAAGTCAAAAAATGCGTATTGTCGGAACCTCGCTGGAAGACGGCTTTCATGGCGACCCGGGTATGCTGTTTTTTTTATTGCCAGGCATGGTGTCGAGTTACCTGTCGCGTAATCGGCGATTGCGTTACCCGCTGCTGGGTGCGGCAGCGGCGATGCCGCTTTGCCTGCTGGTATTGCAGATATGGCGGTTTTCCAACTTGTCGTTCTGGCAAGAGCTGGCGTATGTCAGTAGTGCGGTGTTCTGGTGTTTGATGGGCGCCTTGGCATTTCTGTTCTTACGTGCGGTCAGTCTGCATTTGCGTTAGGTTTCTGCCGATGCCGGCAACTGATTGCATGGCGATAGATGTCTTTAGGGAATGAATGCGACCGGCAGGAAAACAACAAAGGCGCTTATCGCGCCCTTGTTGTCATGAGATCAACGTTGTCATGAGATCAACGTTGTCATCACATCAACGATACGTGATTACTGAAACAGATTTTCTCTGGCATAGGCTTCGAAATCGGTGCAGCCGCCAATGTGTTTTTCATCCAGGAAAATCTGAGGCACGGTTTCTACCGGTTTTCCTACCGTTTTAGACAAGTCGGCCTTGGTGATGCCTTCTGCGTGTATGTCGACGTAACGGTAATTGAAATCGTCGCGTTCTTCGGTCAACTTTTCAGCCAACTCTTTGGCTCGGACACAATAAGGACAGCCGGGACGACCAAAAATAACTGCGTACATGTGAACTCCTTAACATCTCATTTTGTCTGGGCATCGCTGTAATCAGGATATACCCATATTGTAACGGTTTTAGCCAACCGCGTTACTATGCCTGCAATCAGATGAGACCTGAAGCAGTCATTACCTGTCATAACGATTAGCGCCGTCTATGATTTTATGCCACCTCTTCTATTGTGGCTTATCGCTTAAAATGGTTGGCGACATTGGTCTGCCTGCTGGTCTGACATATACTAGATGGACGTTTTTTATGGCACGAGGCGCGGACATCGTCGCCGGAAGCTTATCATCTCAACATTGTGTTTCAGGGATATTCAACGTGACGCCAACCATCTCGCTACTACGCCAGCATCGCTCCATCCGATCGTTTACCGACCAGGCGCTCAGCGATGAGCAACGCCATGCCATTATTGCAGCGGCTCAGAGTGCATCCACCTCCAGTTTCTTGCAATGCAGCTCGATCATCCGTATTACCGATCGCGCTTTGCGCTCGCAATTAGTACACCTGACCGGCGAGCAGCCCTGGGTTGGAAAGGCGGCGGAATTTTGGGTATTTTGCGCCGATTTTCATCGTCATCAACAAATCTACCCGCAGGCTGAGCTGGGGCTGGCGGAGCAATTGCTGCTGGGGTGCGTCGATACCGCGCTGATGGGGCAGAATGCGCTGGTGGCGGCGGAGTCGTTGGGGTTGGGCGGCGTTTTCATCGGAGGGATCCGCAATAATATTGCCGAAGTCACGCGTTTGCTGGCATTGCCGCAACAGGTGTTGCCGTTGTTTGGTTTGTGCCTTGGATATCCGGCCGCGCAGCCGGACCTGAAGCCGCGCCTGCCCGCAGAACTGGTGGTGCATGAGAACGGCTATCAACCGCTGGATCGCGCTTTGCTGGCGGAATATGACCAACATATCGTCGAGTATTATCGTCATCGCGACAGCCATCAGCGTATAGACAGCTGGAGCGAACAAATCCGGCGCACTCTGAGCAAAGAGCGCCGGCCATTCATGCTGGACTACCTGCGGCAGCAGGGCTGGGCCACCCGATAGCACCGGAGCGCTATGAAAATCGCCATTCTGTCGCAGGACGGTTCTCTCTATTCTTGCAAGCGATTGTGTGAAGCAGCGGAAGAACGGCAGCACAGCGTCGAGGTCATCAATCCGCTGTCGTGCTATATGAATATTAATTCGGCGGCACCCTCGGTGCATTATCGTGGGCGTCATCTGGACCCGTATGACGCGGTCATTCCACGCATCGGCGCGGCGATTACCTTCTACGGCACGGCGGTGTTGCGCCAGTTTGAGATGCTGGGCAGCATGGTGCTGAATAACGCGATGTCGGTCATCCGAGCCCGCGACAAACTGCACTCGCTGCAATTACTCGCTCGCCAGGGTATCGATCTGCCGATTACCGGTTTTGCGCATTCTCCCGATGATACGGCTGATTTGATCAAAATGGTCGGCGGAGCGCCGCTGGTAGTGAAACTGGTGGAAGGCACGCAGGGGATAGGCGTGGTGCTGGCGGAAACCCAGCAGGCGGCGGAAAGCGTGATTGATGCGTTTCGTGGTCTTAATGCCCACATCCTGGTGCAGGAGTATGTCCGCGAAGCGCAGGGGAAAGATATTCGGTGCCTGGTGATTGGCGATAAGGTCGTGGCGGCGATTGAACGGCAGGCCAAACCTGGGGATTTTCGTTCCAATCTGCACCGAGGCGGTAAGGCCAGCCGGGTGAGAATTACGCCGCAGGAGCGTGCAATTGCGGTCAAAGCCGCAAAAACATTGGGACTGAATGTGGCGGGTGTTGATATACTGCGCTCGGCGCGTGGGCCTCTGGTTATGGAGGTCAACGCCTCGCCCGGGCTGGAGGGTATCGAAACCGTTACCGGGTTGGATATCGCAGGGATGATGATCGAATACATTGAGCAACATCATCGCACCGTATCCCGTTCAGCCAAAGCCGGGTGAGTACGCCGCGTGAACATCGCTTTTGGCGGCGTAGGCGTATCGTACCTGAGTTAGGCGTTGGCGTAGGTCAGGTTTTTTATCTCCATGAATATGAGGCGGTCAAGATGGATTCAATCATCGTCCCTGATTTGAATTTGCTTCGGCGGTGGCTGGATCAACTGGGCATCATTTATTTCGAATGCGATTCTTGTCAGGCGTTACATCTGCCGCATATGCAGAATTTTGACGGCGTGTTTGACGCGAAAGTCGACATGGCTGACAACGTTATCCTGTTTTCCGCCTTGGCGGAAGTTAAGCCGACGGCGTTGATTCCGCTGGCGAGCAACCTAAGCCAGATTAACGCCAGCTCGCTAACGGCTAAGGCCTTTCTTGATGTTCAGGACGATAACCTGCCCAAGTTGATCGTGTGCCAGACATTCAGTGCCGGCGCCGGTATCACGCTCGAACAGTTCCGCCATTTCATGCAGCAAGCCGAGCAGCAGATCTCCATGGTGATTATGGAGGCCAGCGCCAATAATCTGCTGTTTTTAGGCGATGAGGAAGAGAGCCCTGCTGAGCGCTTCAACACCTCCAGCCTGCACTGATTGCGTTATGGATCAATCACTGGCCATTAGCTTTTCTTATTTTCAAAAACCGCATTTAGTGCGGTTTTTTGCTTTCTAATCCATATTTTTTTCTGCGTTTGTCGCTTTGGGACGCAGCACATAGATAAATAGTGAATAAATAATCGATAAAACCCGTTTTTTGCCTTCCGGTATGGTACGGGCGTAACAGTGCGGTTATGCTTTATTTCTGTATGGTTCAGATAATAACGTCGTGACGGGTTGTGTTTTAACGATGAAAAACGCGGGTGCATAGCCATTCATCGGCGACGTTATCCTGAAGCCTGATAAACAACGAACGGTGTTGCTGCCGGGCACCGTGCAATCACCCCCCTATATTTATCCCTGGTATGGAGGAAGGAACGGATGTTCACCCAACGTAAAAAATGGCTTTCGGGTGTTTTAACCGGCTTAATGATGGCCGCGTCCGTCACCGCATCTGCGGAAGAGAAAACGCTGCACGTCTATAACTGGTCTGATTATATCGCACCGGACACACTGGAGAATTTCCAGAAAGAGAGCGGTATTAAAGTCGTGTACGACGTGTTTGACTCCAACGAGGTGCTGGAAGGCAAATTGATGGCCGGCAGCACAGGGTTTGACCTGGTGGTGCCTTCCGCCAGCTTCCTCGGGCGCCAGATCAGCGCCGGTGTCTTTCAACCGCTGGATAAGAGTAAACTGCCGAATTACAAGAACCTCGATCCTGAGCTGATGAAGCTGATCGAAGAACACGATCCGGGCCATAAATACGCGGTGCCTTATCTGTGGGCCACCACCGGTATCGGTTACAACGTGGATAAGGTGAAAGCCGTATTGGGCAAAGACGCGCCGGTCAATAGTTGGGATCTGGTGCTGAAGCCGGAGAACCTGGAAAAGCTGAAGAGTTGCGGCGTTTCCTTCCTCGACGCGCCGGCTGAAATTTATGCCACGGTGTTGAACTATCAAGGCAAAAACCCGAACAGCGCCACCGAAGCGGATTACACCAAAGACGCCACGGATCTGCTGCTGAAACTGCGCCCGAACATTCGCTATTTCCACTCGTCTCAGTACATTAACGACCTGGCCAACGGCGATATCTGCGTGGCTATCGGCTGGGCCGGCGACGTGATGCAGGCGGCTAATCGGGCGAAAGAGGCGAAAAACGGCGTGAACATCAGCTACAGCATTCCGAAGGAAGGTGCGTTGGCGTTCTTTGACGTATTCGCTATTCCGAAAGATGCCAAAAATCTGGATTCAGCCTATCAGTTCCTTAACTATCTGCTGAAACCGGAGGTGATTGCCAACGTCAGTAACCATGTGTATTACGCCAACCCGAATAAAGAGGCTACGGCACTGGTGAAAGATGAAGTGCGTAATAACCCGAATATTTATCCGCCAGCGGATATTCGCGCCAAGTTGTTTACGCTCAAAGTACAATCACCCAAAATCGACCGCGTGATTACACGCTCGTGGACCAAGGTAAAAAGCGGGAAATAACCGCCGCCTTTGATGCCACTTTCATGCAACAGGCGGCTTAACCCCGCCTGTTTGTGCTATTTGTGTCGCAGTCATGTGGCTGCGATTTTGTTCTGCTTTTGCCGGAGAGCAATATTAAGTGAACGAAGCGATTCCCCGCCCCAAGCCCCAGAAAGCGGCCACACCGCTGCTGGAAGTGCGCAACCTGACCAAATCCTATGATGGTCAATTTGCGGTTGATGACGTCAGCCTGACCATCTACAAAGGTGAAATTTTCGCCCTGTTGGGGGCATCCGGATGTGGTAAATCCACATTGTTGCGTATGCTGGCGGGCTTTGAGCAGCCCACTCAGGGGCAAATTGTGCTGGACGGGCAGGACCTGTCTCTGGTGCCGCCTTATCAACGGCCGATCAACATGATGTTTCAGTCTTACGCGTTGTTCCCGCACATGACGGTGGAGAAGAATATCGCTTTTGGCCTGAAACAGGACAAGTTATCGCGCGGTGAAATCAAAGACCGCGTAGAGGAAATGCTGACGCTGGTACATATGCAGGAATTCGCCGGGCGTAAACCGCATCAGCTTTCCGGCGGTCAGCGTCAGCGCGTGGCGCTGGCACGCAGTCTGGCCAAGCGCCCCAAATTGTTGTTGCTGGATGAACCGATGGGCGCGCTGGATAAGAAACTGCGCGACCGTATGCAACTGGAAGTGGTCGATATCCTGGAGCGGGTGGGGGTGACCTGCGTGATGGTGACGCACGATCAGGAAGAGGCCATGACCATGGCCGGTCGTATCGCCATTATGAATCGCGGTAAATTCGTGCAGATTGGCGAGCCGGAAGAGATATACGAAAACCCGAATAGCCGCTTCAGCGCTGAATTCATTGGTTCGGTCAACATGTTCGAAGGGCTGTTGGAAGAGCGCCAGGATGATGCGCTCATCGTACAGAGCCCAGGGTTGGTGCATCCGCTGAAGGTTAATTCGGATGTGTCGGTAGTGGACGGCGTGCCGGTGTACATCGCACTGCGTCCGGAAAAAATCATGCTGTGTGACGATGTGCCGGCGGATGGCTGTAACTTTGCCGTGGGCGAAGTGGTGCATATCGCTTATCTGGGCGATCTCTCTATCTATCACGTTCGGCTGAACAGCGGCCAGACCATCAGCGCCCAATTACAAAACGCCGACCGGTTCCGTAAAGGTTCGCCCACCTGGGGGGATGAAGTCCGCCTGTGTTGGGATGCGGACAGCTGTGTGGTGTTGACGGTGTAACGGGGGAAGACGCAATGGCGATGTTATCTGAACAACATGAACCGCCGGGTCAGTCGATGAGCCCGTTGCGCGCTACACTGGCGCGGTTGCGCCTGGCGCATGGCCGCAAACTGGTGATCGCGCTGCCTTATCTGTGGTTGCTGTGCCTGTTTATGCTGCCGTTCCTGATCGTATTCAAGATAAGCTTTGCGGAAATGGCGCGCACCGTGCCGCCTTATACCGATTTGCTTGAATGGGCGGAGAATCGGCTGCAAATCAGCCTGAATATCGGCAATTATCTGCAACTGTTGTCCGACCCGTTGTACATCGACGCTTACCTGCAGTCGCTGAAAGTGGCGGCGATTTCCACCCTGTGCTGTCTGGTGGTGGGATATCCGATGGCCTGGGCGGTAGCGCATAGCAAGCCGTCCACCCGCAATATTCTGTTGCTGCTGGTGATCCTGCCGTCATGGACCTCGTTCCTGATCCGCGTGTATGCCTGGATGGGTATCCTGAAAGACAACGGTATCCTGAATAATTTCCTGATTTGGCTGGGGGTTATCGATCAACCGTTGGTGATTCTGCACACCAATCTGGCGGTGTATATCGGCGTGGTCTACTCCTACCTGCCGTTTATGGTATTGCCGATTTATACCGCGCTGACCCGCCTTGATTATTCGCTGGTTGAAGCCTCGTTGGATTTGGGCGCCCGTCCGGTGAGAACCTTCTTCAGCGTGATTGTGCCGCTGACCAAAGGCGGCATTATCGCCGGGTCGATGCTGGTGTTTATTCCTACCGTGGGTGAATACGTGATTCCTGAACTGTTGGGTGGGCCGGACAGCATCATGATCGGTCGCATTCTGTGGCAGGAATTCTTCAATAACCGTGACTGGCCGGTAGCGTCGGCGGTGGCGATGGTGATGCTGTTCCTGCTGATAGTCCCGATCATCTGGTTCCATAAACATCAGAATAAAGCCGCGGAGGATCAGGCATGAACAATTTACCGGTCGTGCGTTCGCCGTGGCGGACGCTGATTCTGGTGCTGGGATACAGTTTCCTGTATGCGCCGATGCTGATGCTGGTGATTTACTCCTTCAACAGTTCGCGGTTGGTGACGGTGTGGGCCGGCTGGTCTACCCAGTGGTACAGCGCGCTGTTCGAGGATTCGGCGATGATCAGTGCGGTCTTGCTCAGCCTGACTATCGCGGCGGCCTCAGCCACTATGGCGGTGGTGCTGGGAACGCTGGCGGCGGTCGTGATGGTGCGCTTCGGCAATTTCCGCGGTTCCAATGGTTTTGCTTTTATGCTGACCGCGCCGCTGGTCATGCCGGATGTGATTACCGGGTTGTCGCTGCTGCTGCTGTTTGTATCGCTGGCGCAGGCTATCGGCTGGCCGGCGGAACGCGGCATGTTGACCATCTGGCTGGCGCACGTCACCTTCTGTTCGGCGTATGTCACCGTGGTCGTCAGCGCTCGCCTGCGCGAACTGGATCATTCGATTGAAGAGGCGGCGATGGATCTGGGGGCGACGCCGCTGAAGGTGTTCTTCATTATCACCGTGCCGATGATAGCTCCGGCGCTGGTTTCCGGCTGGCTGCTGGCCTTTACCCTGTCGCTGGATGACCTGGTGATTGCCAGCTTCGTCTCTGGTCCCGGTGCGACCACCTTGCCGATGCTGGTTTTCTCCAGCGTAAGAATGGGCGTTAACCCGCAGATTAACGCGCTGGCCTCTCTGATATTGTTGGTGGTAGGCATTATCGGTTTGATTGCCTGGTGGTTTATGGCCAGGGCGGAAAAGCAGCGTCAACGCGATTTGCAAAAAGCAAGGCGCGGCTGACGATAGCCGCGTTTTCGCCCTGAACTTGCCAATTCCCGCCGCGCCGCCATACTTTCTGGTGGCGCGGTAATATCAGGGGGAACGCAATCATACTGTACAGTAAACGGGAACCGCTGCGGCGGGGCATGTTCGCCCCTGTCTCCATTATGGTGGCGGGCTCAGCGATTATCGCTACCCGGTGTCTGGGTATCGTCCTGACTATCAGTGAGTTGGGGCTGAGTGGTTTTGGCGGCTGGCTCAGTAGTAGCGCCAAACAGTGGGATAGCACGCTGGTGCTGCTGGCGGCGTTGCTGGTGGTTTGCCTCGAAATCCGCTGTGGATTTGCGGTGCTCAGCGGGCTGAACTGGGGGCGCTGGTGTTTCCTGCTGATCCAGTGTCTGGTGACGATGTATATGCTGACGGCGTCGCTGGTGGAGTTTTTGCCGCCGATCTTTCATGTCAGCGGCGACGGCATGAGTGAGATTCTGCATCATTTGCTGATGCAGCGGCTGCCGGATTTTTTGCTGATTTTGCTGTTGTTTTCCCCCCGGCGCAGCCAGCGTTTTTTTACGCGCCATCCCTAACTTTCTCGCACGGGGGTGATACAATCAGCCCCCCTTGATGTTAACGACAGATTTCAGATTTTCCATGCAATGTGCCCGCTATAACGACGGTTCGTGCCGTTCCTGTCAATGGCTGGAAACCGCCTACCCGCAGCAGGTAACCAATAAGCAGCAACATCTGCTCGGGTTGCTGGCCGCTCATCCGGTTCAACGCTGGCTGACGCCGGTAACCTCGGCGGAAAACGCTTTTCGCAATAAAGCCAAGATGGTGGTCAGCGGCAGTGTCGAACGCCCGTTGCTGGGAATGTTGCATCGTGACGGTTCGCCGGTTGATCTTTGCGATTGCCCGCTCTATCCCGACAGTTTTGCGCCGGTGTTTCGTGTATTGAAAACGTTTATCGCCCGCGCCGGACTGACGCCCTATAACGTCGCCCGACGCCGAGGTGAACTGAAATACCTGCTGTTAACGCAAAGCACCTTGAGCGGCCACTTCATGCTGCGTTTTGTGCTGCGCTCCGACGCCAAGCTGGCGCAACTGCGTGCCGCGTTGCCGTGGCTACAACAGCAGTTGCCGCAGTTGACGGTGATATCGGCCAATATTCAACCTGTTCATCAGGCGATATTGGAAGGGGAACTGGAGATGCCGCTGACGGAAGCACAGGCGTTGGAAGAGCGCTTTAATCAGGTGCCGCTGTATATTCGGCCGCAAAGCTTCTTCCAGACCAACCCGCAGGTGGCGGCTGCCTTGTATGATACCGCCCGGCAGTGGGTGTCGGTGTTGCCGGTACGCAGTTTGTGGGATCTGTTCTGTGGCGTGGGCGGATTCGGCCTGCATTGTGCCGGAGCCGATACACCGCTCACCGGCATTGAGATTAGCCCTGAAGCCATTGCCTGTGCTCGACGTTCGGCGGCACAACTGGGGCTGACGAACGTCAGTTTTGCCGCGCTTGATTCCACCCGCTTTGCCGTCGGTGAAGCACAGACGCCGGATCTGGTGATCGTCAATCCGCCCCGGCGCGGTATCGGCGCTGAATTGTGCGATTACCTGAGCCACATGGCGCCGCCGTATCTTCTTTACTCCAGCTGCAACGCCGAAAGTATGGCGAAAGACATCACACGGCTGCCGGCGTATCAGATACGGCAGGTACAGTTATTCGATATGTTCCCGCATACCGCGCATTACGAGGTGCTAACGCTACTGCAACGGTGTGTTTAACGTCATGTCGGCGAACGTGGTTTCTCTCAGAGGCGTTGGTAAAAACAAAATGCAGGACAGGCGAAAATGATTGGCGGGCGAGTACGCTACCGGCGGCAACCGGCAGCGTAAGGGAATATTTACTGCTGCGGGAACCACTTGTCGTTGATGGCTTTGTAGGTGCCATTCGCTTTAATGGCGTTCAGCGCGCTGTTCAGTTTTTCCAGCAGTGCCTGATTATCCGGGCGAACGGCAATCCCCAAACCGATGCCGAAATAGGCCGGGTCGGTGACTTTCTCGCCGACGGTTGCCAGGTCTGGGTTGGCTTTCAGCCACTCGTTGACCACGGCGGTGTCGCCGAATACGCCGTCAAGACGACCGTTCTTCAGGTCGATCAATGCATTCTGGTAACTGTCGTACGGGACGGTTGTCACTTCCGGGTGTTTTTCCTGCAGGAATTTCTGGTGAGTCGTGCCGTTTTCCATGCCGATGCGTTTACCTTTCAGGTCTGCCAGCGAGTGAAACTTGCCTTTCTGAGCGATGACGATCGCTGAATTAGCGTAGTACGGTTGGGTAAACGCTACTTGTTTGCTGCGTTCCGGCGTGATGTCCATACCGGAAATCACCGCGTCATAACGGCGGAATTTCAATGCCGGAATCAGGCTGTCAAATGCCTGATTGGTGAAGCTACAGGTCACCTGTAATTGCTTGCATAGCGCATTGGCAAGATCGATATCAAACCCGACGATCTGGTTGCCGGCATCCAACGATTCAAATGGCGGATAGGTGGCCGACGCGGCGAAGCGGATGGTTTCTGCCGCCATTGCGTTAAAGCTCATGCTGCTAAAAGCGGTGCCGGCCAGCAGTGCGGCAAGAATCAGTTTTTTCATCAGGTACTCCAGCTTAACTTATGTTTATCAACGTGATTGTCGTTGAAAAGGATAACGACACCATGCCATCAAATGTATTTATATGCAAATAATATGATTATAAATTCAAATTAAGTTGTGTTCGGATAGTTTTGATAAAGGTGAAGTACGGTAATGGGTTAAGAATAAAACAGATTTTAATGGGTGGTTCACATGAGGTTGGATGGGTTTTTATGCATAAAAAACGCCGACATAAAAGCCGGCGTAATCAGTGCGTAAGTCATATTTGCTGATGATTCAGGTGTTACGTTGTTCAAACCGCAGTGCGCGGCGCTCGACCAGGCGCATCAACAGCGTCAGCAGGCCATTGACGCACAGGTAGACGATGCCGGCCGCACCAAACACCAATACATCGTAGGTTCGGCCGTACAATAGCTGACCGTAACCCATCACTTCCATCAGGGTAATGGTGTAAGCCAGCGAGGTGCCTTTGAACACCAGCACCACCTCGTTGGAGTACGAAGAGAGCGCACGTTTAAACGCAAACGGCAGCAGGATACGCAGCGTCTGGCGTTGACTCATCCCCAGCGCTGCGCAGGATTGCCATTGCCCTGACGGAATGGCTCGCACCGCACCATAAAACAGCTGCGTGGTGTAGGCTGCGCTATTGAGCGCCAGCGCACTGACTGCGCACAACCACGGTTGCGATAGCAAATTCCACAACCAGTCAATGCGGCGAATCGATTCGAACTGACCGGGGCCGTAATAAATCAGGAAAATCTGCACCAGCAGCGGGGTGCCGGTAAATAATGTGATGTAGCCTTTGGCCAGCACCGACAGCACCGGTGTTTTTAGCGTCAGGATCACCGTCAACAGCAGCGACAACAGTAATGCCAGCAACAGGGCGGCCAGTGTCAGCAACAGGCTGGTGTGTAACCCTTTGAGCAGTTCGGGAATATAAGCCAACATCAGGACGGCCTCCGTTCAAAGCGTGTGGCGCGCGTTTCAATCCTTTTCAGGATCGCCTGACTTAACAACGTAATCACCAGATAGATCGCCGCGGCAATCATGTACCAGGTGAACGGCTCCTGAGTGCGGGTGGCGATGCTTTTGGTTTGCAGCATCAAGTCATTGACGCTGATCAGCGAAACCAACGCGGTGTCTTTCAGCAGCACCAGCCACTGGTTGCCGAGCCCCGGCAGGGCATGACGCCACATTTGCGGCATGATCAGACGGCGGAAAATCACGCCTTTGCTCATACCCAGCGCCTGACCGGATTCCCATTGTCCTTGTGGCACGGCTTTCAGCGCCCCACGCAGCGTTTGCGATGCATAAGCGGCATACAGCAGGGACAAGGCAATAACGCCACACAAAAACGGGCTGACTTCAAAGTTATCGATAGCCAGTTTCACCGGTATTTGCGCCAGACCAAGATTGAGCGTGAAACCGTCGGACAGTATCAGCAGTAACTGGGAGGAGCCGAAATAGATAAACAGCACTACCAGAATTTCCGGCAAACCGCGCAGCAGGGTGACTACCGCGGTGCCGCAGGCGCTGAGGATTTTCCAGCGTGCGGTTTCCCACAGGGCAAACAGCATAGCCAGTAGTAGCCCCAGCAGCAGAGCGCAAACGGCAAGGCCGACGGTCATCCCGGCGGCGCTTGCAAGAGGTTGAAATTCAGTCATTGATTTTTATCGAATTACTGCTGGAACCATTTCTTGTAGATGGTCTGATAGGTGCCATCCTGCTTGATGTTGTTCAGCGCATCGTTGAATTTTTTCACCAGCTCATCATTGTTCTGGCGAACCGCAATACCCAGACCGATGCCGAAGTAGTCTTTATCGGTAACCTTGTTCCCTACGGATGCCAGATTCGGGTTCTGTTTCAGCCAATCGTTGACTACGGCAGTATCGCCGAAGACGGCGTCCAGGCGACCATTTTTCAGGTCCAGCACGGCATTTTGGTAACTGTCGTACGGCACGACGGTGATGTCTTGGTGTTTATCCAACAGGAATTTCTGGTGCGTGGTGCCGTTTTGTACCCCGACGCGCTTGCCTTTCAGCGCAGCGACATCAGTCAGTTTGTCTTTCTGAGCAATAAACAGCGCCGAGTTTTCATAGTACGGCTGGGAAAAAGACACCTGTTGCTGGCGCTCCGGCGTGATGTCCATACCGGCGATCACGGCGTCGTAACGGCGGAATTTCAGGCCGGGGATCAGGCTATCGAAAGCCTGGTTGCTGAACGTACAGGTGGCCTGAATCTGTTTGCACAGCGCGTTGGCGAGATCGATATCAAAGCCGACGATCTGGTTGTTGGCGTCTACCGATTCAAACGGAGGGTAGGACGCTTCGGTAGCAAAACGAATCGTTTCGGCTGCACCGGCGGAAAAGCTTACGCTGCCGAACAGGGCGGCAATGAACAGTTTTTTCATATTATTATCCTTATCTATCAGTGAGATAAATAGCCAGCGAACTCCGGTGTCTGTGGCTGGGAAAAGTGTGAGGCGTCGCCTTGTTCCACAATACGGCCGTTTTCCATGTACACCACGCGGCTGGCGGTCTTGCGTGCGAAATCCACTTCATGGGTGACGATCACCTGAGTGATGCCGGTTTCGCTCAATTCCTTAATAATGCTAACCACCTGAGCGGTGATTTCCGGGTCGAGAGCGGCGGTGGGTTCGTCGAATAATAACACCTGCGGCTCCATCATCAGCGCGCGGGCGATGGCAACACGCTGCTGTTGGCCGCCGGAGAGGTGTAACGGATAGCGGTCGGCGAAGTCGCTCAGACGCAGGCGGCTCAACAGTTTTTCCGCACGAGCCTGCGCATCCTGACGACCGAGCCCCAGCACGCGGCAGGGCGCTTCGACCAGATTCTGCTGTACGGTGAGATGCGGCCACAAATTATACTGCTGGAACACCATGCCGACATTGCGACGCAGTTCACGAATGGCATTTTCGCCGGGCGTCTGGCTGAAATCAAAGGTATTGCCGCCGATGCTCAGCGTGCCGGAGCGAGGCGTTTCCAGCAGGTTCAGCACCCGCAGTAAGGAACTTTTACCCGCGCCGCTGGGGCCGAGCAAAACCAGCGTTTCGCCGGATGGACAATCAAGGGTGACATCGAACAGCGCCTGGTGTGCGCCATAGAAACAGTTAATGCTGTTTAGTTGAATACTCATGCGCAAGAATTGAATAGACATTGATGCCGCAAATGGTAGCCTCGGCAGAATAGTTATGCAATCGTCACGGGTTAAAATTTGCGAATACATGACTTATTGTTGATATTTTAGCACAAAATCTCGCTTTGCTGCGATGACGGGTGGATTTGCCAAGGCGATAGCCGCGCGGCGGCAAACAATCTTCATCCATAACTTTACTCAGTTATAGCCGGATACGTTGCTGAAACAGGCGATTGATGACCGCTGTGTTGTAAAATGGTCTGTTTATGGCGGAAATTGCTATAAAAGTGTAAGAAAGCTGTGAGAAGGTGCCATTAGGCTGGTCATCGAACATCTGATGTGAGGAGGCATGATGCAGTTATCTACTACACCAACGCTGGAAGGACACGTCATTGAAACTTACTGTGGCGTGGTGACGGGAGAAGCTATCCTCGGCGCCAATATCTTTCGGGATTTCTTTGCCGGCATTCGCGATATCGTCGGCGGCCGTTCCGGTGCGTATGAGAAGGAGCTACGCAATGCACGACAGATAGCGTTTCGCGAAATGCAGCAGCAGGCTCAGGAACTGGGGGCGAACGCCGTCGTCGGTATCGATATTGATTATGAAACGGTAGGCAAAGACGGCAGCATGTTGATGGTGTCCGTCAGCGGCACAGCGGTGGTGGTCCGCCGCTTATGAATCGCCCGGTTATCGGGCCGGCGTGGCGGAGCGTGGCCTTGGTTGTGCTGACGCTGCTGGCGGGCTGCCAGACGCGTGAACGTTATGTTGATGAGGGGGATTACCAACTGGATCTGTCGTCTCCGGCTATCAGCCGGGGGGAACGGGTTCGTTTTCTGGTATTTCACTACACGGCTGAAAACCTGAGCACTTCGTTGGAAACGCTTACCACCGGCCATGTCAGTGCGCATTATTTGGTGCCGGCGTATCCGCGGCAGGTCAATGGCAAGCCCGTCGCGTGGAAACTGGTGCCGGAGTCGCAAGCGGCCTGGCACGCCGGCGGCAGCTACTGGCGAGGTTACAGCCAGTTGAACGCGACATCTGTCGGTATCGAGCAGGAAAACCCCGGCTGGCGTCAGACCGCGTTGGGCACTTACTGGTGGCACCCCTATACGCCGCAACAGATTACGTTGGTAACCCGCCTTGCCCGCGACATCATTGCCCGCCATCATATTGCGCCGCAGAATGTCGTGGGGCATAGCGATATCGCTCCCCAACGCAAGGTCGACCCGGGGCCGTTGTTTCCCTGGCGTCAACTGGCGCTGGCGGGAATTGGTGCCTGGCCGGATGCACAACGCGTCCGCTTCTATCTGGGAGATAAACAGACATATACACCGGCAGACAGAGGCGCGTTGCTGAAGAAACTGGCGTGTTATGGCTATGAGGTCAACCCAGGCATGAGCGAGGATCAGCAGCAGCGCGTCGTGGCGGCATTCCAAATGCACTTCCGGCAACAGCGTTATGACGGCGACGCCGACGCCGAAACTGAAGCGATTGCCGACGCATTGCTGGAAAAATACGGCGGGTCCTGCAAAGGAGCGACATGATTCCCCATCATCAGGCATCAGCATGATGGTGAGCGCGATGAGCCTGAAAAACGGCCGTTCGATTTATTCGGCCACACAGGCGGCATCGCGCAGAGGGGGCTAGTCGTTATCGGGAAGGCGATGGATATCCAAACTTTCCGCTTCCTGTGCCAGCGCGGCGATACGGCGCGCCATGCCGCGAAATATGAACAGATGCGCCGGCATCATCAGGAACCAATAACCCAACCCATTGCAACCTGCCGGATGCCACCAGGCGCGAACATCCAGTACGCGGTAGGTTCCTCGGTCGTCAATCGAGAATGCGAGTCGCCCCAGTCCAGGGGCTTTCATACCAAACAACAGTACCAGTTGCTTAAGGGGCTTCACGCGGATGACTTTCCAGCCGTGGACGAGATCGCCTTCGAGCAACGTAGCCCGATTTGGGCGTTGGTAAATCACCTGATTACCGCATAAGTCATCTATTTTGGCCCGGATTGCCCACAGTATATTGGCGTAGAAATAGCCTTCCTGCCCACCGATATTCTGCACTACCTGCCACAGCGCCTGACTGCTGGCGTCGGTCTTGTGGCTGTAACCGGCTTGTTTAGGATAGAACGCGTAGTTAGGGCGCCAGCGTGCCTGGACTTCCGGGTCATATCCCCAATCTGGGTGTTGTGCGGCGGCTTTTTCATCATCCAGCGTTGCCCGTACCGCGTCGTCAAATCCCATCAGTTGTTGTGGAATCAGGCGACGCAGCTCGCTATCGTCCATCGGTAGATCATGTCGTAACCCTTGTACCAGCGCTCGAGCGGTGGAACTGGAGACCGAGGTAACCAAATTCAGAAACCAGGCTGATACCAATCCGGTCGGTACGGGAACCGGTATCAGCAGGCGACGTTTACCCGTAATGCGGATAAAGCGTTCGAACAAGGTTTGATAACTGAGGTATTCCGGCCCGGCGGCGTCAAAAATCCGATGTCGGGCTGCGGGGTGGTGCCTCAGCTCCGTCAAATACGTAAGCAGGTTTTCCAGTGCGATAGGCGCGGATTTTGAGCGTACCCAGCGCGGCGGCGTCAATACCGGCAAATTGTTCACCATGTCGCGCATAATTTCGAACGCGGCGGAGCCTGGGCCGACGATGATGCCGGCGCGCAGTTCGGTGACGGGAATATTGCTACTGCGCAGAATGTCGCCGGTCAGTTTACGTGCCTGCATATGAACGGACGGCCGGTGTTCGGATTGCGCTGAGCCTAAATAAATAATCTGGCGAATCCGACTGGTGCGTAGCACCTGGCGCAGGTTTTGCGCCGATTGGTATTCCCGCTCTAGAAAATCGGCGCCATCGCCCATGCTGTGCGCCAGATAGTACAGCGTATCCGCCTGCCATAGCCCTTCCGGCAGCGTATACGGCTTCATCAGGTCCACATATTCACAGCGTACGCCGGGAAGATTCAGCGCCGCCAACGAATCGATATGACGTGACGCGGCAATGACCGATTGCCCTTGACGGCTTAAACGTGTCAGGAGATGCCGGCCAATATAACCACTGGCGCCAAGGATGAGAATCGGGGCGGGTTTGACGGTCATCATGTGTTTTTGCTCCTGCCACAACAGCGCGATTGATACTGCAGCGGTGTCCCTGTCGATGTTCACGCCCGCAATACATTAAGCCTGACAATACAGTAAACCTGGTAATAGCTGCATTCAGCTTAGCAGTAATACCTATGACACAGCGTAGATTATGCCCCGCCATAAGCGTGACGGTATTTAATATAACTGGAAGCTGAAAGGGGAAAAACCCCGCCTTAACGCTTTCTTAACGAAAATGCGGGGTCGATCCAGAGGCGTGATGTATTGCCGTATGGCAAGGAGAGGTGGCGCGTCAGGCCAGTTCGACGTCGCCTTGTAGCTGGCAACTGCAGGCCAACACATAGCCGTTTTCAATCTCTTCGGCCGTCAATGTCATGGTGCTGGTGGTGGTGTAGTTGCCGCTGATAATACGGGTCTTGCAACTACCGCACACGCCGGCGCGACAGGCCGCGTTGACCGGTAATTGATGGTTTTCCAGCGCCGCCAACAGGCTGATGCCGACCGGGACTTTCAACTGTTGCAATGAATGACGAATCGTCATGGTGAGTTGTTCGCCGTCATCGTCCACGTCGGCATCCGTAGCACCGAACTGCTCTTTGAAAATACGATCGCGCGGCACGCCGGCCTGTATGCAAAATGTTTCCACCTGCTTCATATAAGGCTGCGGGCCACATGTCATCATAGTACGGCTGGCGATATCCGGTACTTGCTGCAACAGCACCGACTCGGTCAGCCGCCCGCTGAGAAAACCGGCTTCAGCCTGCTGTTCCGCCATCAGCGTCAGTTTCAACTGCTGTGGGTAACGCTGGCTGAGCGCTTGCCATTGTGAAGCAAAAATCACGTGTTGCGGGTCGCGGACGTTGAAAATCACCTGAATATCGGTGTGCGGGCGGTTGGCCAGCAACCAGCGCGTCATCGACATAATCGGCGTTACGCCACAGCCTGCGGCCAGCATTAAATAACGGTCGCTGACGGCGTGGGTACAGGTAAATTCGCCTTGCGCATCGGAGATCCACAGATAGTCGCCCGGTTTTACCTGTTCAGTCAGCCAGCGCGAGCCGGTGCCGTTTTCCAGTCGCCTTACGGTGAAGGTGATGAACGGGCTAAGCCCCGGTGAGGAGGACAACGTATAAGCACGCAGCGTTTCACTGCTGTTGGCGATGCTGACCAGTGCGTACTGGCCCGGTTGCCAGGGATAAAAATCATGGCTAATCAGGGAAATCGTCCACACATCCGGCGTTTCCTGATGAAGGGAGTGCACCTGCATACGGTTGGGGCACTGCGGAGTAGGCATGGTCATGGGCTGTCTCCATAACAGCCTTCCGCCGTGTTGCAGCGGAAGGCGAAGGTCAACAAAAAGGTCAGGCGGAGAGGATGTCTTTCAGGTCCTGCTCTACGGTGGTGATGGAGCGCATACCGAACTTCTCGTTCAGAATGGCCAGCAGCGACGGCGTCAGGAACCCTGGTGCGGTAGGGCCGGTGTAGATATTTTTTACGCCCAGCGCCAGCAGCGTCAGCAGGATGACGATAGCTTTCTGTTCAAACCATGACAGCACCAGACTCAGCGGCAGATCGTTGACGCCGCAGCCCAGTTTTTCCGCCAGATTAACCGCCAGCATGATGGCGGAGTAAGCATCGTTGCACTGGCCGACGTCCAGCAGACGCGGCAAGCCTTCCAGCGTGCCGAAGTCCAGCTTATTGAAGCGGTATTTACCGCACGCCAGCGTCATGATCAGGCAATCCTGCGGCACGCTGCGGGCGAAATCCGTGTAGTAACTGCGTTCAGTGCGGCTGCCGTCGCAACCGCCGACCAGAAAGACGTGGCGCAGCTTCTTGTTGGCGACCAGATCAATCACGGTATCTGCGGCATTCAGCAACGTCTGGCGACCAAAACCGACGGTAATCAGATGCTCAATCTCACTGTACGGGAAGCCCGGCAGTTGCTGCGCCTGTGCGATGACGGCGCTGAAGTCGTCGCCTTCCAGGTGCTGTGCGCCCGGCCAGCCAACGATGCTGCGGGTCCAGATGCGGTCGGTATACTGGCCTACGTTAGGATCGATGATGCAGTTGGACGTCATCAGGATCGGGCCGGGGAATTTGGCGAATTCGGTTTGCTGGTTCTGCCAGCCGCTGCCGTAATTGCCGACCAGATGGGAGAATCGCTTCAATTCCGGGTAACCGTGCGCCGGCAGCATTTCGCCGTGAGTATAAATATTGATGCCGGTACCTTCGGTTTGTTCCAGCAGCATACGCAGGTCTTTCAGGTCGTGGCCGGAGATCAGGATCGCTTTGCCGGCAACCGGGCGCACATTCACCTGGGTGGGTTGCGGATGGCCGTAGGCGGAGGTTTCACCCTGATCCAGAATCGCCATCACGTTGAAGTTCATTTTGCCGATGGCCATCGCATTGCCAAGCAATGTATCAACATCGGTAGGCGAGGTGCCAAGCCAGGCCATCAGTGCATGGTAATCGGCGTATATGGCGTCATCGTGCTGCCCCAGTACGTGGGCGTGTTCCATGTAGGCGGCAGCGCCTTTCAGACCATACAGGCACAGCATACGCAGCCCGTGGAGATCGTCGCCAATCGCGGCTTTATCCTTATTCAGTGCAAACTCGGCAGACTGTTGCAACAGTGTCGGGATGTCGTCGCCCGCCAGTTGCAGTTCTGCCATCGGGTGATCGACGGCGACGCTGGCGTCCAGCAAGCGGCAGCGGGTAGCCAGGCTTTCACGCAGGTTAATCGCCTCGCGGGCATAACCGATGATACGTGGTGAATCAAAGTTCACGTTGGTCAGGGTAGAGAAGAAGGCGCGCGGAGCGAAACTATCGATCTCGTGGTCGATGATGCCCAGCGCGCGTGCCTGCAACGCCCAGGCCGACAATCCCTGGAGAACAGCAACCAGCAGGTCTTGCAGGTCAGAGGTTTCGGCGGTTTTACCGCACATGCCTTGCGCATAGGCGCAGCCGTTGCTGGCCGGGGTTCGGATGGTCTGTTCACATTGCACACAATACATGATGGCTTCCTTTTAAAGTTGCATTTATAATGCCTGTTATGAGAATAGAACGGTTGCAGACCGCTAAAAAGGTTTTTTATATGCAATTTAAGCCGAAGTTGATTTAGCGCAATTTTACTTGTGGATGATAATCACTCGCGCCTGAGGGCCATTTTATGCGTTGCGAGTCAGATCCGAGGTATAAGGCTTGACCCTGCCGTGCTTTTATCGTCATGCTCATCAGGAAAGTACAGAACAGGAGGCACGGATGTATCTGGAAAGAGTCGAGATTGTTGGATTCCGTGGCATTAACCGACTGTCGCTGACGCTGGATGACAATACCGTGCTGATCGGTGAGAACGCCTGGGGCAAGTCCAGCCTGTTGGATGCGCTTTCTCTGTTACTGACGCCGTCGCCGCCCCTCTATCATTTTGATCTGCAAGATTTTCATTTTACACCGGGTGATGAAGCCAGCCGTGAACGCCACCTGCAGGTGATCTTTACCTTTTGCGAATCAGAGCCCGGGCATCATTTGGCCCCCCGTTATCGTTCGTTATCGCCGGTATGGATCAAGGGTGAAGGGCGCTTGCACCGCATTTTTTATCGTCTGGAAGGCGAAATGGATGAAAGCCAGGCGATTTTTACCTGGCGCAGCTTTCTGGATGCCAATGGTCAGGCGTTGCCGCTGGAGAATATCGACTGGCTGGCCAGCGAGGTAGTGCGATTACATCCGGTGCTGCGGCTGCGCGATGCGCGTTTTATTCGCCGTTTTCGCACCGGCACACTCATGCCGCAAATCGATGATAATGAACGGCTATCGCGCCAGTTTGAGGCGCTGGTGCGCGAATTGGCGCAGAATCCTAACCGGCTGACTAATCAGGAACTGCGGCAAGGTCTGGTGGCGATGCGCCAACTGGTCGAGCACTATTTCTCCGAGCAGAGTGCGGATCCGAACGACAAGCGCCATCATCGCCATGCGCGTGCCGGCAATGGCCGGGCGTGGCGCTCGCTGGATAACATCAACCGCATGATTTCCGGCTCCCACAACCGCAGTCGCCGCATTATTCTGCTGGAGCTGTTTTCCACCCTGTTGCAGGCTAAAGGTTCGGCGGTGCTTGACCCTCATGCACGGCCATTGCTGCTGATTGAAGACCCGGAAACCCGGTTGCATCCGATCATGCTGTCGGTGGCGTGGGGGCTGTTGACGCAATTGCCGTTGCAGAAGATAACCACCACCAACTCGGGTGAATTGCTATCGCTGGTGCCGGTCGAGCAGGTGTGCCGTCTGGTACGTGAATCGGCGAAGGTGGCGACTTACCGTATTGGTCGTCAGGGAATGACGCAGGAAGACAGCCGCCGCATCACTTTCCACATTCGTTTCAATCGCCCGGCGTCTTTGTTTGCACGCTGTTGGCTGCTGGTGGAAGGCGAAACCGAAGTCTGGATGCTCAGTGAGCTGGCGCGTCAGTGCGGGCATCATTTTGAGGCGGAAGGGGTGAGGGTTATCGAGTTTGCTCAGGCCGGGTTGAAGCCTTTGCTGAAATTTGCCTATCGCATGGGGATTGAATGGCATGTCCTGGTCGATGGCGATGACGCCGGGAAAAAATACGCGGCGACGGTCCGTAGCTTGTTGCAATCACAGGGCGAATCCGAGCGCGACCATTTGACGATGCTGCCGGCGCTGGACATGGAACACTTCATGTACCGCAATGGATTTAGTCAGGTTTACCATCGTATTGCGCAATTACCGGAGCCGGTGCCGCTATCGGCCGCTAAAATCATTACCAAGGCTATCCATCGCAGCTCTAAGCCGGATCTGGCGATTGAGGTGGCGCTGGAGGCCGCATCGCTGGGGGAGTCGGCTATCCCGCCGCTGATTCGCAGTATGTTTTCACGGGTATTGTGGCTGGCGCGCGGAAGAGCGGATTAAGAATACCGGCCGCCCGACGGCGGCCGATATTGGACTCGTTTTGACCTGGTTACAGGAATAAAGGAGAAAGACCGGAAAGCGTAAGGTGAGTATTCAGGCGACCGTTTCACCGGCGACCGGTACGATCAGACTGGCGTGATTCCCTTTAGGCCCCTGGTGCACGGTAAATTGCACCACCTGACCTGCTTTCAGCGTCCTGTAGCCGTCCATCTGAATGGTTGAATAGTGGGCGAAAATATCTTCACCACCGCTCTCGGGACAAATAAAGCCAAAGCCTTTGGCGTTATTGAACCATTTAACAGTACCTGTCTCCATGCATCTTCATCCTTCGCTAGAGTGTTCTCTAAGGTGAGGTTATTGGGTTAAGGCAAACCGAATTGATTAAAACAGCATCAATTCAACCCTACACTCTAGTGAAATCGCACTTGCCGTCAAGCGCTCGGATCGGACAGGTTGCAGCAGGTTTGTGAAAATTTGATATAGATAACGCTATCGTCAGGTTTTATTGCCGTTAATATCAGGAAGGCGCATTTTCGAGGTCTGAGCGATTTTGATAGGTCGGTGATACAATGAAAATCAGACATGCTGCTGTGATAACAGCCAGCGGATTAAGTAGCAGAACTGATTTTGGGTAGAAGATGGGAAATCATAGCACCGGGCCACAGACCGACGACCTGACCAAAGAGCATTATACTGAAGCTTTGCAGCCGCCATCGATGTATAAAGTGATACTTAACAATGACGATTACACGCCGATGGAATTTGTTATTGACGTTCTGCAAAAGTTCTTTTCTTATGATATTGAACGTGCAACGCAACTGATGCTTACGGTTCACTATCAAGGTAAAGCCATCTGCGGCGTATATAGCGCCGAAGTGGCGGAAACCAAGGTGGAGCAGGTGAACCGCTATGCCAGGGAGAACGAGCATCCGTTGCTCTGTACGCTGGAAAAAGCCTGAATAGGGCAATTTATTGGGGGAGGTGCCTATGCTCAATCAAGAACTGGAACTCAGTCTCAACATGGCTTTCGCCAGAGCGCGTGAGCACCGGCATGAGTTTATGACCGTGGAGCATCTGTTGCTGGCGCTGCTCAGCAACCCCTCCGCACGCGAGGCATTAGAAGCTTGTACGGTCGATTTGGCAGTTCTGCGTCAGGAACTGGAAACCTTTATCGAACAGACCACACCCACACTGCCGCAAAATGACGAAGAACGTGATACTCAGCCGACGCTGAGTTTCCAGCGCGTGTTGCAACGTGCCGTGTTCCACGTGCAGTCGTCGGGGCGTAGCGAGGTGTCCGGCGCTAACGTCCTGGTCGCCATCTTCAGCGAGCAGGAGTCTCAGGCGGCCTATCTGCTGCGTAAACACGACGTCAGCCGGTTGGATGTGGTGAATTTTATTTCCCATGGTACGCGCAAAGAAGAGTCCGGCCCGGCTGCAAATCCGGAAAATCCGGTTAATGAAGAACAGGCTGGCGGGGAGGAGCGTATGGAAAACTTCACCACTAATCTCAACCAGCTTGCCCGGGTGGGAGGCATCGACCCGTTGATTGGCCGCGACAGCGAACTGGAGCGTACCATTCAGGTGCTATGCCGCCGCCGTAAAAATAACCCGTTGTTGGTTGGTGAATCCGGCGTGGGGAAAACCGCCATTGCCGAAGGGCTGGCCTGGCGTATCGTGCAGGGCGACGTGCCGGAGGTGATGGCTGGCTGCACTATCTACTCGCTGGATATCGGTTCGTTGCTGGCGGGCACCAAATACCGCGGCGATTTCGAAAAACGCTTTAAATCACTGCTGAAGCAACTGGAGCAAGACCAGAGCAGTATTCTGTTTATCGACGAAATTCACACGATTATCGGTGCGGGAGCCGCATCTGGCGGTCAGGTTGACGCCGCCAACCTGATCAAACCGCTGTTGTCCAGCGGTAAGATTCGCGTCGTCGGTTCCACTACCTATCAGGAATTCAGCAATATCTTCGAAAAAGATCGTGCGCTGGCGCGTCGCTTCCAGAAAATCGATATTACCGAGCCGAGTGTGGAAGAAACGGTACAGATCATTAACGGTCTGAAGCCGAAATACGAAGCGCACCACGATGTGCGGTATACCGCTAAGGCGATTCGCGCGGCGGTGGAACTGGCGGTGAAATACATTAATGATCGCCATCTGCCGGACAAAGCCATCGACGTTATCGACGAAGCCGGGGCGCGTTGCCGCCTGTTGCCCGCTAGTAAACGCAAGAAAACCGTCAATGTGGCGGATATTGAATCGGTGGTCGCCCGTATTGCCCGCATTCCGGAGAAAACCGTTTCCGCCAGCGATCGTGATGTGCTGCGTAATCTGGGTGATCGCCTGAAAATGCTGGTGTTCGGGCAGGATAAAGCGATCGAGGCGTTGACCGAGGCCATCAAGATGAGCCGTGCCGGATTGGGCCATGAGCGTAAGCCGGTCGGGTCGTTCCTGTTTGCCGGACCTACCGGGGTGGGTAAAACAGAAGTCACGGTGCAACTGGCGAAAGCGCTGGATATCGAATTGCTGCGTTTTGATATGTCTGAATACATGGAGCGTCACACGGTCAGCCGTTTGATTGGTGCGCCTCCGGGTTATGTGGGCTACGATCAGGGCGGTTTGCTTACCGACGCGGTGATCAAACATCCGCATTCGGTGCTGTTGCTTGATGAAATCGAAAAAGCGCACCCGGATGTGTTCAACCTGCTTTTACAGGTGATGGACAACGGTACGCTCACCGATAACAACGGCCGCAAAGCGGATTTCCGCAATGTTATCGTGGTGATGACGACCAACGCCGGCGTGCGGGAAACTCAGCGTAAGTCGATTGGTCTCATCCAGCAGGACAACAGTAGCGATGCGATGGAAGAGATCAAAAAGGTTTTCACGCCGGAATTCCGCAACCGTCTGGACGGCATCATCTGGTTCAATCATCTGTCGGCGGAAGTGATTCAGCAGGTGGTGGACAAGTTTATTGTCGAACTGCAGGCGCAACTGGATGCCAAAGGCGTATCGCTGGAAGTCAGCGAAGAAGCGCGTAACTGGCTGGCGGAAAAAGGATACGATAAGGCGATGGGCGCACGGCCGATGGCTCGCGTCATTCAGGAGAACCTCAAGAAACCGTTGGCGAATGAACTGCTGTTCGGCTCGCTGGTGGATGGGGGCTCGGTGAAGGTGGAGTTGGATGCACCCGCTCAGCAGCTGACCTACCGTTTTCTGAGCGCGCAGAAAACCAAAGCTGAAGGCGCAGTTCACTGAGTGAATCGTTGTTAACCGTAATCGTCCTACCCGATCAAAACACAAAGGGCATCGTCAGATGCCCTTTTTTACAACATTGTCTTGATATCTTTACGACATCATCGCCGCGATAGCATAAACATCGGGGATGGTGCCTGCACGCTCAACCATACCAGGTCGTTTGAATTAATAGGCGGGTAAGTAACTTATAGCCTTATAATGCAAACGCCCTCGCCAGAGAGGCAAGGGCTGAAAGGTAAACATCCCGGCATATCGCCTCAGGCGATAAAGCGGGAGTTAACGGCTACGGAAGACAATGCGGCCTTTGCTCAGGTCGTACGGGGTCAGTTCCACAGTCACTTTGTCACCCGTCAGGATGCGGATATAGTTTTTACGCATTTTACCGGAGATATGAGCGGTAACCACGTGCCCGTTTTCCAGCTCAACGCGGAACATGGTGTTGGGCAGCGTATCCAGCACGGTGCCTTGCATTTCAATATTGTCTTCTTTGGCCATCGAATCCTCTAGGTGTAATTACCTTAGTTTTTAACCGGCAAGATAATGCCGAAAAACCCTCATTATGTAAAGGCGCGTAAGCGACCGTCGGTCATTTATCCCCTTTAAGCCGTTGGTCGGGATTGGGGGGAGAGTGTGTCTGCGGGCGCCAACAGTCGTTGTGCAAGACCTGCCGTTGCAACTGGTGCAGTTGATACAGAAATTCGCGTCTCGGGATATCACAAGCTCCCAGAGAGGCCGTGTGGTCGTTAAGCACCTGACAGTCAATCAACTGACCACCGTGGCGTACAAAATGCTGCAGAAACGTTGCCAGAGCATATTTGGAGGCATTGTCTGCCCGGCTGAACATCGACTCACCGCAAAATAGCGCCCCCTGGGCGATACCGTATAATCCGCCGACCAACTGTTCACCGAGCCAGACTTCGACCGAATGCGCCAGTCCGGACTCGTGTAACCGGCAGTAGGTTTGCATGATATCGTCACCAATCCAGGTGCCTTCCTCTCGCTCGTCGGCGCAGGCGGCAATCACCGCCTCAAACGCCTGATTCAGTGTGACCTGATAATCGGTACGCCGAATGAATTTTCTCATGCTTCGGCTAAGGTGAAACTGTGCCGGAAACAATACTGCCCGTGGGTCAGGGCACCACCACAGGATCGGCTCGCCCGGCGCAAACCACGGGAAAATGCCTTGTTGATAAGCGCTCAGTACCCGCTCCGTCGATAGATCGCCGCCATAAGCCAACAGCCCGTTCGGGTCGCGCAGAGCGGTCTGTGGATTAGGGAACTGCAATGAGAAGGGAGAAAGTTCACACAATAGCATGTTCACCTCGGGCTACAGGTGTTGATGAAATTGCCAGTAACGTCCCTGCAACGCCATCAGGCTGCGATGTGACCCTTGCTCCACCATTTTCCCGCCGTCCATTACAAACAGCCTGTCCATGCTTTCCAGCCCATTGAGCCGATGGGTAATGACGAGCAGGGTTCTGCCAAGACAATGCTGCCGCAATATTTGCAGTATGCGTTGCTCCGTGTCGGCATCAAGCCCTTCGGTCGGTTCATCCAGCAGCACCAGCGGTGCCGGGTGGAGCAGGGCGCGAGCGACGCCAATGCGTCGCTGCTCGCCCCCGGACAATTGGCGACCGCCTTCGCCCAGCCAGGCATTGAGCCCTTGGTCATCCAGCAGTTTCTCCAGCCCGACTTGTGTGAGCACCGCTTCCAACTGTGCGTCGCCGGCAGAAGGCGCGGCCAACTGCAAGTTATCCCGTAATGTTGCGCTGAAAATGTGTACGCGCTGGGGAACGACACTCATGGTTGTGCGCAAGGCGGACTCCGGCCATGCCGCAATCGGGGTGTCGTTAAGCCGGATTTCGCCTTCATTGCAATCCCAGGCTCGGGTGAGTAATTGCAGCAGGGTTGACTTGCCGCAACCGGTACGGCCGAGCAAAGCGACATGTTCGCCCGGCGCCAGCGTGAGTGAAATATCGTGCAGCGCAGGTTGGCGTTGTTCCGGGTATGTGAAGCTCACTTTATCCAACGTCAATGCGACCTGCGCCGGCTGTTCAGGCCCCTGAGACGGGAAAGTGACCGGTGGATGGAGTTTCAGTAATTGATCGACTCGCGAAGCGGAAGCCACTACGTGCCCGATATGCTGGAATGCGCCGGCGACCGGTGCCAGTGCTTCAAAAGCGGCAAGAGTGGTAAAAACAAACAGTGCGATAAGCGCACCGGGTTGGCTGTCGTCGCCGACACCGCCCGCGGCCAGCCATAGCAACAAGGTTGCCGTTAATCCGCCGGCGGCGATCAGGATAGCCTGTGACAATGCGCTGAGTCCGGCTTGCTGCCGTTGCCGTTCAAACCAACGCTGTTCCAACACATCCAGTTGCTGGCGAAAGTTTGCCAGTGCACCAAAGACGGCTAATTCTGCCTGCCCCTGGAGCCATGTCGTCAGTTGTACTCGGTAATGAGCGCGTAATGCGGTCAGGTCAGCGCCGATGGGTTGCCCGGCACGGTAAAAGACCAACGGCAGCATCACTAACAACGTCATCATGATAGTCGCCAGCGTGAGCGCCAGCGATGTATCCAACCAGCTTAGCCCATAAGCCAGGGCCAGAATCACCACCAGCGCGCTGACCAGTGGCGAAATAACCCGCAAGTAAAGGTGATCCAGCGTGTCCACATCCGCCACCAGTCGGTTAAGCAACTCGGCCTGACGAAAGCGAATCAGCCCGCCGGGCGACAGCGGTAGAATACGGCTAAACGTGAATACCCGCAGATGCATCAGAACGCGGAAGGTGGCGTCGTGGCTTACCAGTCGCTCAAAGTAACGACTGACGGTACGCAGGATCGCCGCACCGCGCACGCCGGCAGCGGGCAGCATATAGTTGAAGGTGGTTAAGCCCGCCAGCCCGGCAATAGCCGATGCAGCCAGAAACCAGCCTGATAACGTCAACAGGCCAATGCTGGCGAGTAACGTCAGGATAGCCAGTACGATACCCAAAATGAGTTGAAAAAAATGGCGGCGATACAGTGCCAGAAAAGGTTTAAGTACCTGCATTACGTGCGTCTTTTCCATCTTATAGCTCTCCCCGGCGTTGTGTCAGGAGGGCGGCGAACGGCCCATCGACCTGACTCAGGGTAAGATAGTCGCCTTGCTGGACCAACTGACCGTCGGCCATCACCCAGATGGCGTCATAGTCCCGAATTTCGTTTAACTGATGCGTGACCAACAAGGTGGTCTGAGCCTGTGAGGCTTCGCTCAACGCACTCATCACCCGTTGCTCGCTGTGGGCGTCAAGGCTGGCGGAGGGTTCATCCAGCAGCAGCAAACGACATGGGTGCAACAGCGCACGCGCTACTGCAACCCGCTGAGCCTGACCGACAGACAAACGTGCCGCACCGTCGCCTAACTGTGTATCCAGACCTTGCGGCAATTGCGGCAGAAACTCGTGGACGTAAGCGCGTTCAAGCGCCTGTTGCAGTATCGGGTCGCTGGCCTGCGGACGACCTAGCAATACATTCTGTCGCAGCGTGGCTTCCGGAAGATGAGGGTTTTGCCCCACCCAACTAAGATGCTGTCGCCAGGACATCGGTGACAGGGCGCGCAACTCCTCGCCGTTGACGGTTAGCGAACCACGATAAGGCAGAAAACCGAGCAGCACATTGAGCAGAGAGCTTTTTCCGGCGCCGCTGGGCCCGACCAGTGCAACGCGTTGCCCGGCCTCCAGCCTGAAGGTCAATGGCCCGGCCAGTGCTTTGCCTTCGGGGGATAAGATAATGAGTTCATCGGCAATAATCGTGATGGGTGCATCGCTTTGGAATGGGCGAGTCGCGTCGCCGTTTTCCTCGTTTGCGGACGCCGTCATAAAGCGGTGTAGCGCTTCGGCCGCGCCGATGGCCTGCGCTTTGGCATGATAAAATGTGCCGAGATCACGCAGCGGCTGAAAGAATTCCGGCGCCAGAATCAACACCAGAAAACCCGCAAACAGCGTTACGCCGGTGCCGTAACTACCGAAGTGTAATTCGCCAAGGTAGGAGAAACCGAAGTAGACGGCAACCACGGCAATTGAAATCGAGGCGAAAAATTCCAGCACGCCGGAAGAAAGAAACGCCATACGCAGCACTTCCATCGTTCGGCTGCGAAATTGCTCCGAGGCCTGGCGGATTTTGTCGGTCTCGGCATCGCCGCGATGAAACAGGCGTAGGGTATCCAGGCCGCGTAGCCGGTCAAGGAAGTTACCGCTCAATCTGGCTAATGCCTGAAAATTTCGTCGGTTAGCATCGGCAGCGCCCATACCGACCATCGCCATAAACAGCGGAATCAGCGGCGCTGTAGCGAACAAGATCAATCCAGCCGCCCAGTTCACCGGAAAGACGATAATCAGTATCAACACGGGGATGATGGCCGCCAGATACATCTGTGGCAGATAGCGGGCATAGTAATCGTGCATATCGTCAACTTGTTCCAGAATCAACGTCGCCCAACTGCCGGCCGGTTTTCCCTGAATCCAGGCCGGCCCGAGTTGTTGCAGTCGGTCCAACACCTGGCGGCGAATATGCTGGCGAATCGTCTGACCGCAGCGGAAACCGACTTGCTCCCGTATCCAACTCACGATTGCGCGCAACAGGAATGTCGCCGCCAGTAGCAGAAACAGGGTGATGAGTTGGGTTCTCGGCGTGTGGACGATAATCAGTGCGTGCAGTAATGAAGCCAATAACCATGCCTGCGCCATAATCAACAGGCCGCTAACCATGCCCAGCATTAGCGATAGTCGTAACCAGCGGTGTGCCAGGCGGCTTTGTTGTTTCAGCCAGTTGATCAGTTGTCGTTGTCGGGTATCTTTCATCAGGTGCCGATCGCTTCCAGTTGCTACATAAAAATAACGCTTACATAACCGTTACTTAACAAGATTGTACCGGTAATGGCCGTGATGGCGCCATGTTACCTCGGTAGCGGGGTTGTGCAAACGAAAAGCAGAGGCGGAGAAGGGGCGGCGATCAATTTTTGTATCGCGGGAAAAGAATAAAAAAACCCGGGCGCGATCACGACCGGGTTGAGATTGGCACTCATTCGGCGGTTACCCGGCGAGTGCGTCCAGATAACGTTCGGCGTCCAGCGCCGCCATACAACCGGTGCCGGCAGAGGTGATGGCCTGGCGATAGATATGATCCATCACATCACCGGCAGCGAACACGCCGGGAATACTGGTTTGCGTCGCGTTGCCGTGAATACCGGATTGCACCTTGATATAGCCGTTTTCCAGCGCTAGCTGATCACCAAAAATGGCGGTGTTCGGGCTATGGCCGATAGCGATAAAGACCCCGGCGACATCCAGTTGTTCGGTGGCATCGCCAGCCGCTTCGCGCAGGCGTACGCCGGTAACGCCCATCTCGTCGCCCACGACTTCATCCAACGTACGATTGGTGTGCAGCACGATATTGCCGCTGCTGACTTTCGCCATCAGGCGGTCGATCAGAATTTTTTCTGCACGGAAGCTATCACGGCGGTGAATCAGATGCACCTCAGCGGCAATATTGGACAGGTATAACGCTTCTTCGACGGCGGTGTTGCCGCCTCCGACGACCGCCACTTTCTGGTTGCGATAGAAAAAGCCGTCACAGGTGGCGCAGGCGGAGACGCCTTTCCCTTTGAACGCGTCTTCAGACGGCAGCCCGAGATAACGGGCGGATGCGCCGGTGGCGATGATTAAAGCGTCGCAAGTGTATTCATCGCTGTCGCCGAACAGGCGGAACGGGCGGGTTTGCAGGTCGACGCGGGTGATATGATCAAAAACGATTTCGGTATTGAACTTGGCGGCATGGGCGTGCATACGTTCCATAAGCAGCGGGCCCGTCAAGTCATCCGGGTCGCCGGGCCAGTTTTCTACTTCGGTGGTGGTGGTCAACTGACCGCCTTTTTCCATCCCGGTGATCAGCAGTGGATTTAGGTTTGCCCGTGCAGCATAGACCGCGGCGGTATAGCCTGCCGGGCCTGAACCCAGAATTAATAGTTTACGATGTTTAGCTGTGCTCATGAGTTCCTCATTTCACTCGAACGGACGATGTATCCGATTGTAAGGAAATTACTTGCGTAAAAAAAGTGTGGAAAAATGTTGTTGGCTATTGGTTCAATCGTTACGAAATATTATGGAGAAACGATAAATGCTCTGATGGGCCTTCAGCGGTGAGTGAAAACGTCGTCCGGATGGGGCGTTGGCGCCGAATCTGGCACTTTCTTCTGATTTTAATTGTTTTACTTTGACAATCGGCTGTGCTTTTGCGAAAACATCCTTGGAAGAGGAAATATTTTGTATGTGAATAGTTGAATGCTCCGGCTTTTATGCGTTTAGGTCGATATCAGCGACAATCTGCCTGCTGATCGGTAATCGGTATTTTGCAACGTTGCCGGAAACGCAGTCGGAACAAGGGATGCGCACATTACAAAAGGCAGGGGTCTTCTTTAGGGGTGGCTCTGGTACATTGAGATTGGTCAGAGACAGCGTTTAAACAGGGAAGGGTGAAGAGAGACAATAATAATGGTAGACACGAAGAAACGTCCGGGAAAAGATCTTGATCGTATCGATCGCAATATCCTGAACGAATTGCAAAAAGACGGGCGTATCTCCAATGTGGAGCTTTCCAAGCGGGTCGGTCTTTCGCCAACCCCGTGTCTGGAGCGCGTTCGTCGTCTGGAACGACAAGGGTTTATTAATGGCTATACCGCACTGCTGAATCCGCATTATCTGGATGCGTCACTGTTGGTGTTCGTTGAGATTACTCTTAATCGCGGCGCGCCGGATGTGTTTGAACAGTTCAATGCAGCCGTGCAGAAGCTTGAGGAAATTCAGGAGTGTCATTTGGTTTCCGGTGATTTTGACTATCTGCTCAAAACCCGCGTACCGGATATGTCGGCATACCGTAAGTTGCTGGGTGAAACGCTGTTGCGTCTGCCAGGCGTAAACGATACCCGTACCTATGTGGTGATGGAAGAAGTGAAGCAAAGCAACCGACTGGTCATCAAGACCCGTTGACGGTAAGGGTGCATAACCCGATAAATTCAGCTACACTCCTGTGAATCTGTACAGTATGGCGCCGGGTAATGCTCGGCGTTTTATCATGAAACATTTACAGGGAACCTGGAGAGACGCTTGAGCCAGGAATATACAGAAGATAAAGACGTCGCACTGAAAAAACTCAGTGCGGGTCGACGTTTACTGGAAGCGATGTTAATCGTGGTAGTGCTTTTTGCCATTTATCTGGCGGTAGCGCTACTGAGTTTTAGCCCTTCGGACCCCAGTTGGTCACAGACTGCCTGGCACGAACCGATTCACAATCTGGGGGGCGGGGTTGGCGCCTGGCTGGCGGATACCCTGTTTTTCGTCTTTGGCGTACTGGCGTATGCCATTCCTGTGGTGATGGTATCGCTGTGCTGGGTGATTTATCAACAGCGCGGTCAGCGCGCCACGCCGGATTATTTTACCCTTTCTCTGCGCCTGATTGGCACCTTGGCCCTGATCCTGACCTCTTGCGGGTTAGCAGCGCTCAACGTAGACGATATTTACTATTTTGCCTCCGGCGGCGTGCTGGGCAGTTTGCTCAGCAGCTCGATGATCCCGCGTTTCAATAACATCGGCGCGACGATGATCCTGCTGTGTGTTTGGGCTGCCGGATTAACGCTGTTTACCGGTTGGTCCTGGTTGACGATTGCAGAAAAGATCGGTGCCGGCGTGATGGCATGTCTGACGCTGTTTTCCGGCCGTCGTCGTGACGAAGACTACCTGTACGATGACGATGATATCGATGATCAACCGGCAGAAGCAAAACCTGCATCATCCCGTAAAGACACGTCCAATGCCGAGCGCGCCGATGATGCAGAGCATAGCCATAAAGACGAGAGCGTTATGTCGTCGGCAACGGCGATTGATGACGATGACGTACTGTTTTCCGCACCAGCGGTAACCGCGCCGTCGTCAACGGCGGCTACTGCGCCGACGGTATCGACGCTTGTTGATGCGCCGATATCCGATGTCGCAGAGACGCTCGATATCGCGAATAATCGTGTCTTGACGTCGAGGGCGACGACTGACGGTGAACCGGTGTTAAAACCGCATCCTGAACCGATCGTGACGCCGCCGTTGCCAGAACGGGCATATTCCGTTGCTCCTATAGTCGCGTCAGTCGCGTCCGAAATGCCCCGGCATGTTGAGGTGCCGCTCGTCGCGCCAACGTCGTTATCTGTGTCAACGCCGGGGGAGGGGATAGCGCCATCGTCTCTAAGCCCGTCAGCGTTGCCGTCGGAACCGATGCCTGATTGGCAACCGCTGAGTGCGCAGGTTGACGATCGTATCGCCCGACCAACAGCAACAGCGGCGGTCGTTTCACTGCCGGCGGCAACAACGGAAGCAGAACCGAAAAAAGCGGTGCCGTTCATGCCTGCGTTTACTGCGGATGAAGAGAATAACCCGCAAGTCAAACGCGGCATGGGGCCGGAATTGCCGCGACCGAACCCGGTGCGCATTCCCACCCGTCGCGAGCTGGCATCGTATGGCATCAAACTGCCTTCGCAGCGGTTGGCTGAACAGCAGGCTCGCGAAGCAGAGCAACGTGCTCAGGCCGCCGATGCCGATCGGCCGGCCGATGACGTTGCCATGGCACCGGATACGGCCGTGTCGGCGACGTCGATAAGCGATGCGGTCATGTCTACCGAGGAAACCTATCAACATCCTGTCGAGCCGATATCTACCGACGTGTCTGACGACGTGCAGGATGCGCTGGCACAAGAAGCCGCGTTACGCCAAGCCTTTGCCGAGCAGCAACGCGAACGCTACGGTGAAACCTATCCTGACCATGAAGAGGCGGAAGATGCCTTGCTGCAGGCACAACTGGCGCGCGATTTTGCCGCCATGCAGCGCTCTCGCTACGGCGAGGAGCAGGAAGTGGATGCCCCCACGGCGTTTACTGCCGAGCCCGTCAAGGCGGGGTCGGTGGCTACAGACAACCGATTAACCGGAGTAACGCCGCAAGCCGAGGCGCCGCTGGAGAGCGTTTTTGCCATTTCGCCGTTTGCCGATCTGGTTGATGATGGCCCGTCAGAGCCGTTATTTACGCTTCCGCCGCAGGCGTCATTGGCGGATACGCCGCCGGCCGTGCCGGTAAGTGTATCGCCGGTTGCGGCGTCGGCCGAACCTGCCGTGGCAGAGTCTTCGCCGTCGATTATGGACAGCCTGATCCACCCGTTCCTGATGCGTAATGATCAACCGCTGCAGAAACCGACCACGCCATTGCCGTCGCTGGATCTGCTAACGCCGCCATCCATGAATGATGCGCCGGTTGATCGGGACGCGCTGGACGATATGGCGCGACTGATTGAAACCCGACTGGCGGATTATCGCGTCAAGGCCTCGGTGGTGGATTATCATCCAGGGCCGGTGATCACCCGCTTTGAACTGGATTTGGCACCGGGCGTCAAGGCAGCCCGTATCTCCAATTTGGCTCGTGATCTGGCGCGTTCGCTATCGGTGGTCGCGGTGCGTATTGTTGAGGTTATCCCCGGCAAACCCTATGTCGGCCTTGAGCTGCCGAATCGCCATCGCCAAACGGTTTTCCTGCGAGAAGTGCTGGATTGCGACCGGTTCCGCGATAACGCTTCGCCGCTTGCCGTGGTGCTGGGGAAAGATATTTCCGGCCAACCGGTGGTGGCGGATCTGGCGAAAATGCCGCATTTACTGGTGGCGGGTACTACCGGCTCCGGGAAGTCGGTCGGTGTTAACGCCATGATCATCAGCATGTTGTATAAAGCAACGCCTGCAGACGTGCGCTTTATCATGATTGACCCGAAAATGCTGGAGTTGTCGGTATATGAAGGCATTCCGCATCTGCTGACTGAAGTCGTCACCGACATGAAAGATGCCGCCAATGCGTTGCGCTGGTGCGTCGGTGAGATGGAGCGCCGTTATAAGCTGATGTCGGCGCTGGGAGTACGTAATCTCAGTGGTTATAACGAACGGGTGTTACAGGCTGAATCGATGGGCCGCCCCATCCCGGACCCGTTCTGGAAACCTGGCGACAGTATGGATACTCAACCGCCCGTGCTGGAAAAACTACCCTACATCGTAGTGATGGTGGATGAGTTTGCCGACCTGATGATGGCGGTGGGTAAAAAAGTAGAAGAGCTGATCGCGCGCTTGGCCCAGAAGGCGCGAGCCGCCGGCATACATTTGGTTTTGGCGACGCAGCGCCCGTCGGTTGATGTTATTACCGGTTTGATCAAGGCCAATATCCCGACGCGCATCGCGTTTACGGTATCGAGCAAGATTGATTCCCGCACTATTCTCGATCAGGGCGGTGCAGAGTCGTTACTGGGGATGGGCGATATGCTGTACATGGCGCCTAACTCTTCGATTCCGGTGCGTGTTCATGGCGCATTCGTGCGTGATCAGGAAGTTCATGCCGTGGTGCAGGATTGGAAGGCGCGAGGACGCCCTGAGTATATCGACAGTATCATCAGCGGTGATGACGATGGTGAAGGCGGTAGCCTGGGTTTTGACGGAGACGAAGATCTGGATCCGTTGTTTGATCAGGCAGTGGCCTTTGTCGTGGAAAAACGTCGTGCTTCGATTTCCGGGGTACAGCGCCAGTTCCGCATTGGCTATAACCGCGCCGCCCGTATTGTTGAGCAGATGGAGATGCAGGGGATTGTCAGCAGTCCCGGCCATAATGGTAACCGTGAGGTGCTGGCACCACCACCGATGGAATAACTATTGGTGGTGATGTTTCGTCCTGCAAAGAAGCGTAAATGTGGTAGATAACAGATAATTCGCCTGTCATGCCGTGCCCGGCTGGGCTACAGTAGCGTCCGCTTGATAGGCGCGTCCAACAAGATGCGGCCTCTGTGGAGGCGGTGGTGACGGTAAGAACACGCAAAGGATTTTTTGTATGATAAAAATAGGGTTGATAACGGGGTGTTTGCTCACCAGTTTGGTATCCGGTGCGGTTTATGCCGATGCCGCCGGCGATTTGCAAAGTCGCCTGAGCAAGGTGAACAGCTTCCATGCCGGCTTCACGCAGAAAGTCACGACCAATGACGGTGCTGCGGTGCAGGAAGGGGCGGGAGAATTGTGGGTGAAACGCCCGAATCTGTTCAACTGGAAAACCACATCGCCGGATGAAAGCACGCTGGTGTCTGATGGTAAAACCTTATGGTTTTACAATCCTTTCGTGGAACAGGTCACGGCAACTTGGGTAAAAGATGCCACCGGCAATACGCCGTTTATTTTGATCACCCGTAATGACCCGAAAGACTGGGGTAAATATAACGTGAGCCAGAAAGGGGATGATTTTGATCTAACGCCCCGTGCAGCCAATGGCAATCTGAAGCGTTTTTCTATCAATGTAACCAGCGATGGTACGATTCATGGATTTACCGCCACTGAACAAGATGGGCAGCGCAGCGCCTATACGCTGAAAAATCAGCAAAATGGTGAGATAGATGCCGCGAAGTTTCGTTTTACCCCGCCGAAAGGCGTCGCGGTAGACGACCAGCGTCAGTGAGGCGTATGTGAGCAACCTGTCACTCGATTTTTCCAGTAATCAGTTCCAGCCGCTGGCAGCGCGGATGCGGCTGGTCAGGCTGGCACAGTTTATTTGCCGGCAATACCTGCCGGTACCGGGTAAGCCGTTGCCGTGTACCATTGAGGCCGGGCAACGCCACTCCATGATTATGGGGTGGCCGCCGGGAACGGGAAAGACGACGTTGACTGAGTTGGTCAGGTATTATGGTCACACTGATATGGAGCGCCTCTCTGCGGTGACTTCCGGTATCAAAGAAATTCGCGAAGCGATTGAACGTGCGCGCCGGAACCGCGGTGCGGTGCGTCGTAGCATTCTGTTTGTGGGTGAAGTACATCGTTGTAGCAAAGCCATCAATCACTACTTAAAACAACGATTTATAAAGCAGGTTGTGCAACTTTTTGTGCTTCCTCATTGTTCAATGGGGGTGAAGCATGGCTGATTTGTTCGCACAAGAGCCGGTTGCACCACTGCCCGAAGCACTCAGACCACGAACCTTGGATGAGGTTATTGGTCAGTCACATCTTCTGGGGGAAGGTAAGCCGCTGCGCTTGGCTTTTCAGTCTGGTAAGCCTCATTCGATGATTTTTTGGGGACCACCTGGTGTGGGTAAAACCACGCTGGCAAGATTGACTGCCAACTATTTTGACTGTGAGTTCATTGCACTGTCTGCGGTTTTCTCTGGTGTTAAAGACATCAGAGCGGCCATGGAACAAGCTCAACAGAATCTTGACAGAGGCAAGAAGACAATTCTGTTTGTAGATGAAATTCACAGATTCAATAAGTCTCAACAAGATGCTCTTCTTCCTTATGCAGAAAGTGGCTTGGTCACTTTCATAGGTGCAACGACTGAGAACCCATCGTTTGAGGTCAATTCTGCTTTGCTGTCCAGGGCTCAGGTGTATGTGCTGAAGTCTTTGACGGAAGATGAACTGAAGCAATTGTTGAAGAGGGTTCAAAAACAGGTTCTTGGGCACTTAACGTTCGAAGACTTGGCTGTAGATACCATCATTGGTTATGCAGATGGTGATGCCAGAAGATTCTTGAGCCTGCTGGAGCAATGTGCAACGGCTGCCGGCGCTGCTGGGATTCAGGTGATTAATGCCGAATTCATTGGCAATGCTCTTACCCTGAATTCAAGGCGGTTCGATAAGGGTGGCGATAATTTCTATGACCAGATTTCAGCACTTCATAAATCGGTTAGAGGTTCCAATCCTGATGCTGCTTTGTATTGGCTGACACGGATGTTGGATGGTGGTGCCGATCCAAGATATCTATCCAGAAGAATCATCCGTATGGCTTGGGAAGACATTGGGTTAGCCGATCCAAGAGCCATGCAGATAGCCAATGATGCAGCAACGACGTTTGAAAGGTTGGGAAGTCCTGAAGGGGAATTGGCACTTGGGCAGGCTGTGATTTATCTGGCGATTGCTGCAAAGAGCAATGCTGGATATATGGCATACAACCAAGCCAGAGCCTTTGTAAAGCAGGACAAGAGTAGAGAAGTTCCTGTTCACCTTCGGAATGCACCAACGAAGTTGATGAAGGAACTGGGCTATGGGCATGAATACCGATATGCGCATGATGAACCCAATGCCTATGCCGCTGGTGAAACTTACCTGCCTGATGGAATAGACGAACCAGGCTGGTATCAGCCAGTGCCAAGAGGTTTAGAAATCAAGATTGCTGAAAAACTCGCCCTCCTGCGCAAGTGGGATGAAAAGGCAGGCAAGAAATAAAAAGCACCAATGGTTATGTGGAGTAAAACCACACACAATTGCACGTGAGTGGGTAACTGCAATCCACTCGTCATGATGAATTTCAAATAAATCGCTCAGACTTCGGTCTGGATGATTTATTTGAAGTTCTGCCCCGAGGCTCCGTTTCAAATATTGTGTCGCTGATTAGATTGACCTAAGTCGGCCCTGTGCAAAGCACAATTGGGCGACGGGGTTACGTCGTGCCGTTATGTTGCTCTCCGCGCCCATCGCTTTGGGGATTTCTACGATAACGCCAACGGTATCAGTCCAAACGGCATTCATCGTGTGACCAAATACCACTTCGTGCCATACGTGTTCTTGCCAAAAAAAACGCCGCTCCCAAGTTCAGGAGCGGCGTTTTTAGTCCCAATTATGCGTAGTCATGCACATAATTTATATTTCCACACTGCTCAAGTTACTTTGAGTTATTGCGTAGCGTGTTTTTCAGGTTGTTGGCGACAGTGAGGTAGTAGTTGCGTGCAGTAGCATTCATTTGCTGCTCTCCCAATGCACGAAGTGCGCGTATTTTGACATCAATGGCGGGCTTATCGTTTTTGTCTAGTGCTAACAGATAGTCCGCTTGTTCTGCTGCCCACTGAAATTCTTGGTTTTTCAGTGCTGATGTAGCAGTTTTTAGCATTTCTTCACGGCCACCCGCTAATGCAACAATCTTACCTGCTCTCTCCTTATCAGACAGCGGGAATATTCGTGTCGGATTGCCGTCAAACCAGCCGGCATTTTGGCTGTAAATGCCGCGTACTGACCATGCAACAGTTCCGTAGAACTCCTGCAAATAAGGGTGTTTCGCAAGCTTTTCTGGAAGTTTAACCTCTTCGACCAACTCATCAGGCGTTTTGCCTTTGGCTATGCCGTCCATGGTTTTCTCATAAACAAATTTTATGCCGTCACGATAAGCGGTAAGGGCATCATTGGCGTCTGAGCTATTCAGAATTACACCCATATGGCCTGGCACTATGTATTTGGGGTTTAGCGCGATGAGCTTATCAAGACTTACAACCCACTTGTCCACGGGGCGAGTAGGCAAACCACGTAGAGGGGCAATGTTAGGAAAGGTCTTCAGGAGAATATCGCCGGCAATAAGTACTTTGCGCTCAGGCAACCAGACGGAAATGTTTTCATCCGCTTCTCCTGGGGTATGGATCAATTGCAGTGCGACACCGGAAATCCTGAGGCTCTTTTCATCCCCATCGAAAGTACTATTGGGTGGAATATAGCCTACTCGTGTGTGAGGTGTAACTCTTCCATACTCAAGTTGAGTACCCGCATTGATGAAGTCCTCGTCGGGTAATTGCGTGCCGAATGCATCGCCACCGTCGCGCCGACCGCGCCCCGTGTCTGCCTTGGCTGTGGTGAGAAGCTTATGACTGTAGATATCAGGGCTACCTTTGCCCACAAACGCACTCGTGCCGCCAGTGTGGTCAGGGTGATTGTGTGTATAGATGATGGCTTTTACAGGCTGTTTCAGCCGGCTGCCAAATGCCGCCAGAATATTTTGTGCATCAACAGGGTTGGCGGAGGTGTCAATAATGATTGAACCATCTTCACCCTGAATCAACGTCACGTTGCTTGCCGAATAACCTACTGCGGTATACACCCCGTCAGTAACTTCAATGACACGCTTCTGGAATTCCTTTGAATGTGCCGTCAATTTTTCTCGGCCGGCCAGTCCATCGTCTGCATTTGCCCATTGAGTCATACTAAGAATAGATACCGTAGCTGCTACCACACCAATCCTAAACATAGCAAAATTTCTCATTTCATTACCTTTTGTCGCTCGCAAAATAAGTTTGCTGCCTAGGGTAATGATACATAACCCGTTATTGCTGAGTAGATTGAAAATTGGAAGACAGCCTCTCGAAAACGAGAGGCTGAGCTTGTTGGTGACGAGCTTGTTTAGTGACGAAATAGGTTGCTCGCGATGATCCGTGCCGGAAACTACGTTACTCTGGCAATGCGAATGACTTTACCCCGTCTAATGAAAGAGATGGGATTGGAAGCGCGCATGATGAAGCCAGCGCTTACGCTGCCGGTGAAGTGTGTTTACCGCCTGAAATGGCAGAAACACATTACTATCGGCCGGCTTTGCGCGGTTTAGAGGTCAGGATTGGCGAAAAGCTGGCCTGGCTCGCTGCTCAGGATCAAAATAGCCCGACAAAACGCTACCGCTGGCATTCACGTTGCGGTAAGGTTATTCCGAGGTTTTCTGCTGCACGGTACTGCTATTAGTACCCTGTAATTATCGATATCCCCTTAATAATACAAGCACAGGACTAGCATGCTCGATCCCAATTTACTGCGTAATGAGCTAGACGCAGTTGCCGAAAAATTACTGGCTCGCCGAAATTTTAAACTGGATGTAGAAGCGCTGCGCAATCTGGAAGAACGCCGTAAAGTGCTTCAGGTGGAAACGGAAAGTTTACAGGCAGAACGTAACTCGCGATCGAAAGAGATTGGGGCGGCTAAATCGCGTGGGGAAGACATTGAACCGCTGCGCAGTGCTGTAAACGAATTGGGTGAGAAACTGGATGCCGCTAAGGCTGAATTACAGCAAGTGCAAAATGATATCGAAACCATTGCACTGACTATTCCCAATATGCCTGATGATTGTGTGCCGCTGGGTAAAGACGATACAGAAAATCAGGAGGTTATGCGTTGGGGAGAGCCGCGTCAGTTTGATTTCCCGGTGCGTGACCACGTAGACCTGGGTGAATTGACCGGTGGCCTGAGCATGGCGCTTGGGGTAAAGCTGACCGGGGCGCGTTTCTCGGTGATGAAAGGTCAGGTGGCCCGCTTACACCGTGCGTTGGCGCAGTTCATGCTGGATCTGCATACCGGCGAGCATGGTTATCAGGAGGCTTACGTGCCTTATCTGGTGAATCACAATACCCTGTACGGCACCGGGCAATTGCCGAAATTTGGTGAAGATCTGTTCCATACCAAGCCGTTGAGCGAAGAATCGGAAACCAGTAATTACGCGTTGATCCCGACGGCGGAAGTGCCGCTGACCAACCTGGTGCGGGACGAAATCCTCGATGAGGATGCACTGCCGATAAAACTGACCGCGCATACGCCGTGCTTCCGCTCTGAAGCAGGCTCTTACGGTCGTGATACCCGTGGCCTGATCCGTGTTCATCAGTTCGACAAAGTTGAAATGGTGCAGATTGTTCGACCGGAAGAGTCGATGCAGGCACTGGAAGAGTTAACGGGCCATGCCGAAAAAGTCTTGCAGTTGTTGAAATTACCGTATCGTAAGGTACTGCTGTGCAGTGGTGATATGGGATTTGGTTCCTGCAAAACCTACGATCTGGAAGTGTGGTTGCCGGCGCAGAATACCTATCGTGAAATCTCGTCTTGCTCTAACTGTGGGGATTTTCAGGCTCGCCGTATGCTGGCACGTTGCCGCAGCAAGAGCGATAAGAAAACCCGACTGGTGCATACACTGAACGGGTCTGGTCTGGCGGTGGGGCGTGCACTGGTTGCCGTGTTGGAAAACTACCAGCAAGCCGATGGCCGGATCGAAGTCCCTGAGGTGCTGCGACCATACATGAACGGTTTGCAGTTTATCGGCTAAGCCTCTTCGCAAGAACGACGCCTTTCATCAAGCGCCCTGTGGGGCGCTTTTTTTATCGTTGAAAAATCACACATTCGCTATTGCGGTGAGGTGTGGAATTGTCTGATTCCTGCCTGATATCGGTCTTGATAAGAGGATTCGGACATCCTCTTATGGAGCACTGAAGCATTGGGTTCTAAGTTTTTGTCAGTTGCACTGACCAATGCCACTTTGACAAAGAGAAGGCAAATGTCAGCAAGATGAGAACAAGGAGATAACTCCTGCGAACAGAACCAACGAGGTGATTATGCCACAACATATTGTCAGCCTGACAGGGCGGCTACTGGGGGCTTTGCTCTATTACGCACCCGATGATGAACAGAATGCGAGGTTAATCGAACGGCTGCGACAGTCGGCATGGCAACGGACATGGCCTTGCGGCAAGCGGAACGAGATCGTCATGGCGGCCCGGCAGATCCAACTGGGCTTGCAACCCGGTTACGATGAACGGGTATCACTCGCCTGGCGGCGATTTCTCCGTGGTGATGAGGGCATTCCCGCGCCGCCTTGGGGGTCGGTATACCTTGATCGGCACAATGTTTTGTTTGGTGATTCGACACTGGCGCTACGGCGTTGGTTGCGTGATCTGGGCATTGAACCACGGTGCGATCGTCATGAGCCCGAGGATCATATCGGTCTGATGTTGATGCTGGCTGCCTGGTGTGCGGAAAACCAACCGGACAGCCTGCCGGAGCTGCTGAGCGAACATTTACTGCCTTGGGCGATGCGCTATTTGGATTTGCTGGAGCATCACTGCCGTCATCCGTTTTATCAGGGGGTTGCGCGGTTAACCCGTATCACATTGCGGGATTGGCAAACGCGTTTCCAAGTGATTCAGAAAGAAAAAGCGTTGTTCTATTAGCCAGCCTTCCCGGCGGAAAGCTGGGGATATACCTGAACGCACGTGTCGGCTGACGAGCCTGGATATGGCGCAGGCGTCAATGATGAGATGCACGCCCGGCATCACATCATTGAGTTAGCCCGCGATTTCCTACGGCGCATCGCATCGGTCGTGAAAAAACGGGTTGGAGCGATAGGATGAACAATAGCCTACTGGTTTTCTTTTACCAGTTTTACCAGGTAGTTGAACCAGTCGTCTGGCCGACCTAGCCAGGGTGCGATATTCAATGTGGTAAAGATATCATCTACCGCAAAGACTATGGTTGGGAAACCAGCACCGCCTGATTGAGTCAGCCATTGGCGACTTTCCTCGATATGCTTCCGGGTTGGTAAACCGCGCCAGCGCGTATAGGTATTTTCAAAATCATCTAATGGCAGGCCGATTTCCACCGCCATTTTCATTAATACCGATACTTCAGAGATGCTCAATCCTTCAACATAATGAGCACGTTGCAGACGCTCAAGTAAATCAAGCCCGCGGCCGCCTAATTCTTCGGCCGCCAGAATTGCCGTTGTGGGCGGTTCCGAATCCAGTGTCGCGGTGACGTCCCACAGTAAGCCATTGAAATAGCCATCGCCGAAGGGCTGGCCGCTCATCTGGGCAATGCGGCGATCGTGTGGTTGAACGTAGTCCCGCCATTCGGGCGTGATACGGCGGCGGTTCGGCCCGGTCATCATGCCGCCGGCATGTAGCACGACTGGCAGCCCTTCAATTTTGCGAGCTGCATGGATTAACGGCGCTGCGGCATAGCACCAACCGCACAGGGGATCGAAGATGTAGTGTAGCCTGTTCATTCATACGCTCCGTATGTTGCCCGATAGGTGGGGCACATCAGCAAAGGGAAAGAGACTGGTTATCGCGCCACAAACCTTCCCGGGCGTGTGCCAGAATGGCAACCGCTAACTACTTGTGTGACGCTCTATCTTAATTATTGTCTATTTCCTGAGAGTTAGCAGGGAATGGCGTAATTTTATCCTCCCTGTTCTGCGATCACAGATCGCAAACCTGAAAGAAAAGTAGCCACAGTGCGATAGCCGAGGCAAGCCGCCTTGCGGCCGCCGCGGATATTAGCCGTGTTATCTCAGGGCCACTGCATCTCGCCTTTAATGACTTTGGCGCCCAGCTCCAGTGAGCCTTCTTCACCGAGATTCGGATAAGCCTGCTTCATTGCATTAACCAGTGCGGTGCTATTGGCTGATGATGGAATATTCTTCTCAAAAGTTTTCAGATAATTACGTGTGAAGGTGACATTTTGTGGCGACCAGGGCGCAGAGCCGTCTTTATTCGGCAGATAGTGGCTCGGTACCACCGTGGTTGGCTTGAGCTTGTCGATAGCATCCAGATCCTTCAGCCAGTGTTGGCGAGAGGTCGCCGTCTGCGTGTCGGCAATCCATACATGGATATTGGCTGCGGTATGCACGCCGCCAACCACCGTTTTCAGTGATGGAACCCAGACAAACGTACGATCCGGCGTTGCACCTTTCAGGCCAATGATATCAATCTTGTTGCCTTCAAGTGTGAGATGGTCGGCATTCAGCGCCTGAGGGACCACCACCTGCTTCGGCGCATTATCTTTTAGAATCGGTCCCCAGTAAGCCACTTTCTTTTCTTTGGTCGCGTTAATGGCGGCGATAGTTTGTGGTGTGGCGACAATTTGCGCATTAGGGAAAGCGGTTTTCAACACATCCAGACCAAAGTAGAAATCCGGATCATGATGACTGATATAGATCGTTTTCAGGTTCTTGCCGGTAGCCCGGATTTTCTCTACCAGTTTTTCTGCATCATTGCGCTGAAACTGGGCATCAATAAGTAACGCATCGTGCTCACCGGTGATGATTTCAGATGACACCGGGAAGACGGATTTTTCTCCAGGGTTATATACGTCTATCTTCAGCGCGGCGGATGCGGAAAACGCCATAGAAGCGAAGAGGGTGGCGAGTAGGGTGTGCTTTAACATAGGGAATACTCCTTTCTGAATGAGATGGCGTCATGGTAAATTTCATTTTTATAAAGAAAAACCCTGTCTTTCGCGCAGCTTTGTTGCAAAAAACGGACATATAATGGATAGAATTACCGCCGCTCAGGTGTTTGTCGCCATCACCGAACAGGGTAGCCTGACGGGTGCCGCTGATGCTCTGGAGATGTCCCGCGCGATGGTGACCCGGTATCTGGCTGAAATGGAACGCTGGGCTGACGCGCGATTATTGCATCGCAGTACCCGTCAACTGAGTCTGACCACCGAAGGGGAAACGGTATTGCAATACTGCCGCGAATTGCTGGCGGTATCGCAAAAGCTGGATAGGCCCGCCCGTGAAAAGATGGAGCCGGCTGGATTAATGCGGTTAACCTGCTCACCTTCATTGGCGCAGACAACATTGGTCGAGGCGATCACGGCCTATCTTCGGCGTTACCCCAAAACAGCGGTCGACCTGCAGGTGGCAAGCCATACTCTGAACCTGATTGAGGAGCGTATTGATCTGGCGATCCGGATCACCAGTCAGTTGGATCCAGGGTTAATTGCCCGTCGATTGGGCGGTTGCCCGTCAGTGGTGTGCGCGGCGCCGTCTTACCTGGCCGCTCAGGGGACGCCGCAACGGGTGGAAGAGCTCGCCGTGCATGATTGCCTGACTTATTCATTTTTCGGCAAAAGCCTGTGGCAATTCATCCGGAAGGGGGAAACGATAGCCGTACCGGTTAGTGGCAGTTTCAGCGCCAATGATTCGCTGACTCTACTGGAGGCGGCGTTGAATGGCGCCGGCATAAGTTTGCAGCCGGTTTATTCCGTCACGGATCTGATCGCCAGTAAACGGCTTATCGCGTTGTTTCCCGAGGTACAACCACAAGAACTGGATATTTACGCGGTGTACCATTCCCGTGAGCGGATGTCGCCGGCGTTGCGAGCACTGGTGGATTTTCTTGCCGACTGGTTCGACGGCAACCTGGAGTGGAAACGGGTTTCACGCCGCTGATACTGCGCCGGGCTGCCGGTATCGTGGTGTATGAGCAAATTGTGCGGCTGCTGGTGATAAGAGAATTGACTTTGCTATTACCAGTGGCATGATGCGCGCAAATCATCCTTTCTTTCTGGTTTGCCTCTCCATGTCAACCTATACGCGCCCGGTTTTGCTGCTGCTCTGCGGGCTGTTGCTGCTTACTGTTTGTCTGGCTGTTCTCAATACGCTGGTACCATTGTGGCTTAATGATCGTCAATTGCCGGTTTGGCAGGTTGGCGTGGTCGGTTCGGCCTATTTCAGCGGGAATTTGGTCGGTACGTTGGCGGCGGGCGGGTTGATCCGACGTTATGGTTTTAACCGTAGCTATTATCTGGCTGTGCTGCTGTTTGGGTTGGCGACGGCGGCGCTGGCATTGTCTTCGGATATCGGGAGCTGGATTCTGTGGCGTTTTGTCGCCGGTATTGCCTGTGCGCTGATTTGGGTGGTTGTAGAAAGTGCTCTCCTTTGCAGCGGCAATGCACTTAATCGCGGTCAACTGCTGGCGGCGTATATGATGGCGTACTATCTGGGCAGCGTAATGGGGCAATTGCTGCTTGGAATAGTGCCTACGGCATTGCTCAGTATTTTGCCCTGGCTGGTGGCGCTGGTATTACTGGCGGCGTTACCTTTGCTGTTTGCACGTATTCCGCCGCCGCAGCCTGTGACGCAACGCGTTAACGTCTGGCGAATGCTACGCTATCGCTCCGCCCGTTTGGGCATCCAGGGTTGCGTCATTTCCGGGGTTATTCTTGGTTCACTGTATGGATTGATGCCGTTGTATCTTGCGCATCAAGGTATGAGCGATGCCAGTGTAGGCTATTGGATGGCATTATTAATCAGCGCGGGTATTCTGGGGCAATGGCCGGTCGGGCGGCTGGCGGATCGTTATGGCCGATTGTTGGTGCTGCGTGTACTGGTTTTTGCGGTGATTCTTGGCTCACTGGCCATGTGGCTTCCAGGGCGATATAGCATGGCGCCGTCGTTGTTTTTGCTCGGTGCCGCCGGTTTTACGCTCTATCCGGTTGCGATGTCATGGGCGTGTGAGAAGGTGGCGCCTAATGAGCTGGTCGCCATGAATCAGGCATTACTGCTGAGCTACACCATTGGTAGTCTCTGTGGGCCAAGTCTGGCCGCGATGCTGATGCAGACCTATTCCGATCAATTATTGTTTGTTTTGATTGCTGCCGTGTCCCTGGGATATCTGATTATCCTGTTGAAAAAAGCGGATCATCATCCCCGGCCGCTGGCTGTGTGATCCGGCCCATTATTGTTTGTCGCATCGTCGATGTTGGTGGTTGCCGGGAGAGAGGCGCCCGATTTCGACGATGTTATTCCACAGGACTTCGGCAACCGGGCTCAGTCGCTGTTTGGCATTGCGAACCAGGTAAAAGATGCTGCTGAGTTGCAACTTCTCTGGGGCGATTGCCACCAGTTTTCCTTCTTGTACCCAGCGTGAGGCATAATGGTTCGGCAGGAAGCCCACATGAGTACCCGCCAGAATTAACAGCATACATCCTTCCTCACTGTAGGCGATGCCTTGTTGCCCCTGTTTGGCGACGGGCCCTAATTGCTTACAAACTTCATTGATATCGTAACCGCCAATCAGCAGTCGTTTCGGGTTTAGGGTGCCGCCACGCCACGCTTGCTCAATACGTTCTGCCTGTTCGGTTGCCGCGTAAAATGCACTGTATTCAATGAAAGCGGGCTGGAAGAAGATATCGGGTGGAACATCATTCGACAGGACGGTGAGCACGATATCCAACTCACCGTTGCGTAACCGCGCCATCAGCGATTGATGGTCGCTGATGTGCAGGTTCATCGATGCATCGGGGCTTAACTCCAGCAAGCGACGTATTGCCCGCGCAACCGCTTGATCCGGATGGGAAACAATATTATCCAGGCAGCCAAGCCGTACCTCGCCGATAAGTTCATGCTTGATACGCGCCAATCGATTGGCGAAATCATCCAATGTGGCAATCACCGAACGCGCTTCCTGATAGACCAATTCACCTTCGGTCGTCAGCGCAAAGCCACCCCGGCCGCGTTCGCACAAAATCAACCCCAATGTGTCTTCCAGCCGGGAAAGGTAATGACTGAGAACTGGCTGGCTCAATCCGGTGGCGTCTTGTGCATTGGTTATGCCTTTGTTTTCAACAATTTTACAAAATAACTTTAGCCAGCGAATTTCCAGTTTATCGAGCCGCATGATGTGCCCCTGAACACATATACCGCCCGCCAATCATCAGGTTACAAGCGCGTAGGCACTGCCTTGTGGAGACGGTAGCAAGCCGCGGATAAGGCGACGAATATCGTCTCGCCGGGCAAAAACGGTTAATTGCACAAAATGCGAGCTAACCGGCCGGTAACCTGAATTATGTCGGGTATGGCTGTTGCAATTAACATTGAAATAAACCTAATTTATTCAATGTATTTTCCCTGTAGCCCGTGTATTTCGCCTCGTTTGAAGCAGTTACCACGCCATGGCGTGATTATGCACGACTCCCTTCGCTTCTCCAGTACGCCGCATCAAATAACGTTACTGTCTTGTGTTACATAATGCATAGCATGATGTGTTTTTATAGTGCTGGCTTGCTCTGGATTGTGATAAAGCAAAAGTATGGAAAGCAGGGTGATGACGACGAGCATGTCGGCATGAATCGGCCAGTCATGTCGTATCTGTGGGTATTGACTGGCGTTTTCTTGTTGGTGGCGGCAGCACTGATTAGTGCGTTAATCAATGGTAGTCAACGCCAGCCAGGTGATGTGTAACGCTGGCCGACGGAACGGCGTAACCCTCAGTACACAACTTTGTGACCGTAACTGGTCAGAATAGACTTAATGCGGTCCATGGTATCAGCCTTAGGCGGCTTGATGCCATCCAGCTTGTATTCCTCGCCCATGGCTGTCCATTTGTGTTTACCCAACTCGTGATAAGGCAAGAGTTCGATTTTCTCGATATTGCTCATCTCTTTGGTAAATTCACCCAACAAATGTGCGGAGGCATCGTCATCGCTCCAGTCAGGGACGACAACATAGCGGATCCAGGTGCGTTGATTGCGTTTGGCGAGATAACGGGCAAATTCCAGCGTGCGGTGGTTGGATACTCCGACCAAATTCTGATGCACCTCGTCGTTGAGCTGTTTGAGATCCAGCATGACCAGGTCGGTGACATCCAGCAGTTCGTCAATGACCGGGTCGTAGCGGCGGACGAAACCGTTGGTATCAAGACAAGTATTGATGCCTTGCTCATGGCAGGCGCGGAACCAGTCACGGACGAACTCGGCTTGCAGAATGGCCTCGCCGCCGGATGCCGTCACGCCGCCGCCGGATGCATTCATAAAATGGCGATAGGTCACGACTTCCTTCATTAACTCTTCTACCGTCACTTCCTTGCCGCCATGAGTGTCCCAGGTGTCGCGGTTGTGGCAGTAGAGGCAACGCATCAGGCATCCCTGAAAGAAGGTGATGAAGCGGATGCCGGGGCCGTCAACCGTGCCACAGGATTCGAAAGAGTGAATGCGACCAATAACTGACATGCGAGGTTTCTCCAGGTTGGGCCGGGAAATAGCGGCCTGCAATGAGCGCAGTAACAACAACGTAGCACGCAGGGCTACAACGCTGTTGTTCTGCGTCGAATCTGTTTTGTCAGCCCGCCAGCCGGGAATTGATAGCCGGCTGACAAAACAGGTTCTGAGTTATTCGGCGGGAGCGGTGAAAAAATTTCACTGGGGAAATTTTTAGTGCTGCTTACGGCAGCCCACAAAGGAGACGGGCAAAACCCGTTATAAAAAGGCCCCACCGATGTGGAGCCTTTAGTTTACGCCTTTTCAGACAGACATGTAATTACATGGACTGTGTGAAAGTACGGGTAATAACATCCTGCTGCTGTTCTTTAGTCAGCGAGTTAAAGCGAACGGCATAACCAGACACACGAATGGTCAACTGCGGATATTTTTCCGGGTTTTCCATTGCGTCGAGCAGCATTTCACGGTTCATCACGTTGACGTTCAGGTGCTGGCCGCCTTCGATGCTGGCTTCGTGGTGGAAGTAACCATCCATCAGGCCCGCAAGGTTGGTTTTACGCACGTCATCATCTTTACCCAGCGCGTTCGGCACGATAGAGAAAGTATAAGAGATACCATCTTTCGCGTAGGCGAACGGCAGTTTAGCCACAGACGTCAGAGAGGCAACGGCACCCTTCTGGTCACGACCGTGCATCGGGTTGGCACCCGGTCCGAACGGCGCACCAGCGCGACGGCCATCCGGGGTGTTACCGGTTTTCTTACCGTATACCACGTTGGACGTAATGGTCAGTACGGACTGAGTCGGGGTCGCACCACGGTAGGTATTCAGTTTCTGAATTTTCTTCATGAAACGTTCAACCAGATCACAAGCCAGGTCATCAACGCGTGAATCGTTGTTACCGAACTGCGGGTATTCGCCTTCGATGTCAAAGTCGACCGCCAGACCGTTTTCATCACGTACTGGTTTTACTTTGGCATATTTAATCGCAGACAGGGAGTCAGCCGCTACAGACAGACCCGCAATACCACACGCCATAGTACGGAATACGTCACGGTCATGCAGCGCCATCAGAGATGCTTCATAGCTGTACTTGTCGTGCATGTAGTGGATGATATTCAGTGCGGTGACGTACTGTTTAGCCAGCCAATCCATGAAGTGATCCATACGCTCCATCACTTCATCAAAGTTCAGCACATCGCCTTTGATCGGTTCGGATTTCGGGCCGACCTGCATTTTCAGTTTTTCGTCCACGCCGCCGTTAATCGCGTACAGCATGGTCTTCGCCAGGTTAGCGCGAGCGCCGAAGAACTGCATTTGTTTGCCGACAACCATCGGGCTTACGCAACAAGCGATAGCGTAATCGTCGTTGTTGAAGTCCGGACGCATCAGGTCATCGTTCTCGTACTGCAGAGAGGATGTGTCGATAGATACTTTCGCAGCGAATTTTTTGAAGTTCAGCGGCAGTTTTTCAGACCACAGAATGGTCATGTTCGGTTCCGGAGACGGCCCCATAGTGTACAGGGTGTTCAGGAAACGGAAGCTGTTTTTGGTAACCAGCGTACGGCCGTCGATACCCATACCAGCCAGTGATTCGGTTGCCCAGATCGGGTCGCCAGAGAACAGTTCATCGTATTCCGGAGTACGCAGGAAACGCACCATACGCAGTTTCATCACCAGATGGTCGATCAGTTCCTGAGCGTCCTGTTCGGTGATTTTGCCCGCTTTCAGGTCACGTTCGATGAAGATATCTAGGAAGGTGGACACGCGACCGAAGGACATGGCGGCACCGTTCTGGGATTTCACCGCGGCCAGATAGCCGAAGTAAGTCCACTGAACCGCTTCTTTGGCGTTAGTTGCCGGGCCAGAGATATCGCAGCCATACTTCGCCGCCATCTCTTTGATTTGCGACAGAGCGTGGTGCTGGTCAGCGATTTCTTCACGCAGGCGGATAGTCGCCTCCAGATCTTCACCGTTTTCCAGTTTGGACTGCAGGGAAGTGAACTGGGCGAATTTGTCCGCCATCAGGTAGTCGATACCGTACAGAGCCACGCGACGGTAGTCGCCGATGATACGGCCACGGCCGTAAGCGTCCGGCAGACCGGTCAGCACGCCGGATTTACGGCAGCGCAGGATATCCGGAGTATAAACATCGAATACGCCCTGGTTGTGGGTTTTACGGTATTCGGTGAAGATTTTTTTCAGTTGCGGATCCAGTTCACGGCCATAAACCTTGCAGGAGCCTTCAACCATTTTGATACCGCCGAACGGAATCAGCGCACGTTTCAATGGCGCATCGGTCTGCAGACCGACGATTTGTTCCAGTTTCTGGTTGATATAACCGGCATCATGAGAGGTAATGGTAGCCGCTACATTGGTATCGAAGTCAACCGGCGCGTGAGTGCGGTTTTCCTGTTTGATGCCTTCCATAACGGCATCCCACAGTTTAGTCGTTGCCGGGGTAGCACCAGCCAAAAAGGATTCATCACCTTCATACGGCGCATAGTTTTTCTGAATGAAGTCACGCACGTTGACGCCATTCTGCCATTCGCCTTTGCTAAAACCTTCCCAAGCCTGGGCGAGTTTCTGATTAAGTTCGGTCATATTACACCTACCTTTGATTTGGATTTTTATAACCCGACGTTGCGGCCGACAGCAGCTTAGTGCTGATCTCCACCGCGCAAATAAATGGCCCAGTAAGTTAACCCTACCAGCAGTCCACCGCCAATGATGTTGCCGAGCGTGACGGGGATCAGGTTGTCGACAATAAAATTGCTGATGGTTAAGTGCTCAAACTGGCTCGGCGTCATGCTGATGGCGTGCCAGAATGCCTCTGGAGCAAAATTCTTAACTACAATCCCCATCGGGATCATGAACATGTTGGCGATACTGTGCTCGAAGCCGCTGGCGACGAACATCGCGACAGGCAGAATCATGGCCAGCATTTTGTCAGTCAGCGTACGGCCGGAATAACTCATCCAGACAGCCAGACAGACCAGCAGGTTTGCCAGTATCCCAAGGCATAAAGCCTCGATGAAAGTATGCTCCAGCTTGTGATTAGCCGTCTGCAACACATTCAGGCCCCAGGCGCCATTCGCCACCATGTGCTCACCGGAAAACCAGATGAGCGCGACGAAAAACAATGCGCCAATCAAATTGCCTAAATAAACGTTGAGCCAGTTTAACCACAGTTGTTTCCAGGTAATGCGCCCGCTGGCTTTGGCAATGACGGTCAGGACGGTGGACGTGAACAAATCCGCGCCACAGACGACGACCAGCATCAACCCCATGGAGAAACAGATACCCCCTATCAGTTTAGCCATACCATACGGCATGGATGAAGACCCGGTGGTAGCCGTGATATAGAAAACGAACGCAATGGATATAAACACACCGGCAGTAATTGCCAGAAAAAATGCAGTAAGCGGTTGTTTTGTTGCTTTATAAACGCCGGCATCTTCAGCGACTTTCGCCATTGCCGATGGTAATAACAGGGTGAAGGGGTTGTCAGCTTTCACACTAACTCTCTCTTAAAATTTATCTACGGTGAGATACTAACAAAGGGTTATTCGCCATAATTTGACGTGGATCATACCACAGGAATTTATTAGGCTGATCAGGAGCCACTCTATAGTCATTTTCACCATTAAGGTGCTGATTTTAATTAAAAAAATATTTTTTAAAAATTATAAAAACAGTTGAATTGGGAGTAAAAATTAACGTATTTGACGTTAAAAAAAATAAGACTTTGTAGTCATTTCATGCCTCAAATTTATGCTGTTTAATTTATTTTTTACCATCCGATAACAATAATGCATTTATAAAAATAAATATCCCGTCTCGACTTAATATATCCATACAAAAATAAAGGAATACAGTGGGCTTTGGGCAACACTACACTGCCGGATTGGGCCGAGGCAGCATAAAAATAAACGATACGCTGAAATCATAGTGGTATTCATGCGAGGCGGTATACCGGATGGCGCCTTGCGCCATCCGGTTAAGTGGCGCAAGGCTTATTTCGTTTGCCAATGTGCGCGTTTAGCGCGTTGCAATTTTTCATAAGCCGCCAGCAGCGACTGATGGGCCGGCAGAGCGTTCAGATCAGCATCGACGGTAAACAGTCCGTAGAAGCACTGTTCACCGGCGATAGCGGCGCTCGCGGCATCCAAGGCATCCTGGCCGTACATGCGAACGAAAGCATCGTAGTATTGAGCCGGGTCGCGCTCAGGTTCCAGTGCCAGTTGTAGTAATGTTTGCAGGCAACGGTAATAATTACGGCGTTCCGGTGCAAAGACGGATTGGTTGAAATCCAGCGACCATTCAGCCCAGCTCAGCGCTTGCTCCAGATCGCCGCCAGCCAATGCCAGCATGGATTTCAGTTCGCCAATACGTAACGTAAACCATCCGTTATCTTTACCGGTGGCGATACCCAGCAGTTCGCGGACACGCGTAAAATCATCCAGACCCTCATCATCTAACTGCTGCAGCAACGCCAGATAATCCGCCTTTTCCCATTGGCTGTCCGGTAAAGACAGCAGCGTTTCGCGCAGATGCGCACCCATGCTGTTGTTCGCCAGTAACAGGTCTTCTGCCGGATAGATGTCCGACATGCCCGGCACCAGAATGCGGCAGGCGTATACCGACAGATGCTCGTAATCCGCGATATACACTTCTTTATCTTCTTTATTGAAGATGGCCATCAGTGTTGCGAATTCCTGTTCCGTGGTACCGCTGAAATCCCAGTCGACGAAGGTATAATCTGGCTGTGTTTTAAACAGATCCCAGGAAATCAAGCCGCTGGAGTCGATAAAATGGGTTTCCAGATTGGTGTGTTCGGCCACTTCTTCATTGTCGAACGTCGGCGGTGTGAACACGTCGAGATCTTTCAGTCCCCGGCCCTGCAGCAATTCCGTGACGGTACGCTCCAACGCTACGCCGAAATCCGGGTGTGCGCCAAACGATGCAAAACAGGTACCATTGGCCGGGTTGAACAGTACGACGCAGATCACCGGATACTGACCGCCCAGCGATGCGTCATAGGCGAAGATCGGGAAGCCTTCCTGTTCCAGCGTGGCGATGGCTTCCACCACACCAGGATAGCGTGATAGAACCTCCGCCGGAATTGCTGGCAGGCTGATGGCTTCGGCGATAATCCGGTTCTTCACATAGCGTTCAAATACTTCCGACAGCCCTTGCACGCGGGCTTCATTGCGGGTATTCCCCGCAGACATGCCGTTAGACACGTACAAATTTCCGATGATATTCATCGGAATATAGATTGTTTGCTGATCAGACTGGCGGGTAAACGGCAACGCGCAGATGCCACGGCTGTGATTGCCGGACTGCAGATCGACGAGATCGCTGGCGACAAGCTGTTGGTCCGGGTCATAGAAGGCGTGCAGACGGGCGTCAAGAATGCCTTCCGGCAGGCTGTCGTCTTCAGGAAGCGGGAACCACTTCTCGTCAGGGTAATGAACGAATTCGCCTTCGGCAATCTGCCGACCCAGATAGAAATCGGCGAAAAAATAGTTGGTGGACAGACGTTCGAAGTATTCACCCAACGCGGAAGCCAGCGCCGCTTTTCGGGTCGCGCCTTTACCATTGGTGAAACACAGCGCACAGTCGCGGTCGCGGATATGTACCGACCAGACATTGGGCACCGGGTTCAGCCAGGATGCTTCTTCGATGTTGAACCCCAGGTCGAGGAGCTGTTGTTGAAAACGGGCGATGGAATCTTCCAGGGCGGCGTCTTTGCCTGGGATAAACGTTTGGGTCATGGTTCGAACCTGAATATGTTATGAGGAGGCTGCATCATACGTGGTTTTGTGTATCGACTCTATCTCGCATGTTGCATATTGCGCAGCGTCTCCAGACCATGTTGTAACCGATATGTTGACAGACACAATAACAGGCGGACGAGTGCGCAACTTTTCAGGCGGCAGGGTAATAAGCGTTGCAGGTATGAAAGACGAGTGATAAAACCGATAGCAGGGTAAACTGATGCGACACAGACAGGTCGCTATTGAATATGTGGTGAGGGGAAATGACTCAGGTTTTTAATTTTAGTGCGGGTCCGGCCATGTTACCGGTGGAAGTGTTGCGTCGTGCGGAACAAGAACTTTGTAACTGGCATGGACTGGGCACATCGGTGATGGAAATCAGCCACCGTAGCAAAGAGTTCATGCAGGTAGCCAGCGAGTCTGAGCAGGATTTGCGTGATTTGTTGAAAATCCCCTCAAATTACAAAGTGTTATTCTGTCATGGCGGTGCCCGCGCGCAGTTTGCCGCGGTTCCGCTTAATTTGCTGGGTGAAAGCACGACGGCAGATTATATTGATGGCGGTTATTGGGCGCACAGCGCAGTTAAAGAAGCTGAGAAATATCTCACGCCTAATGTGATTGACGTGAAAACCCGTGTTGATGGCCTGCGCGGCATTAAACCGATGCGTGAGTGGGCGTTGTCGGATGATGCGGCGTACGTGCATTACTGCCCGAATGAAACGATAGATGGGCTGGCGATCGAAGAAGAGCCTGACTTTGGCGACAAAATCGTCGTGGCGGATTATTCCTCCAGTATCCTGTCTCGTCCACTGGATGTCAGCCGTTATGGCGTGATCTATGCCGGTGCGCAGAAAAACGTGGGGCCAGCCGGCCTGACGCTGGTCATTGTGCGCGATGATCTGCTTGGCAAAGCGCGTCGCGAACTGCCGTCTATTTTGGATTATAAGATTCTGTTTGAGAACGACTCCATGTTTAACACACCGCCGACATTTGCCTGGTATCTGTCTGGTCTGGTGTTCAAGTGGTTGAAAGAACAGGGCGGCTTGCTGGAGATGGAAAAACGCAATCAGGCTAAAGCGGATCTGCTGTATGCCGCTATTGACGGCAGCGATTTTTATCGCAATGACGTTTTGCCCGCCAGCCGTTCCCGCATGAACGTGCCGTTCCAGTTAGCGGATGCCGCGCTGGATCCGATCTTCCTGCAGGAAGCGCAGGCCGCCGGGTTGCAGGCGTTGAAAGGACACCGTGTTGTCGGCGGTATGCGTGCGTCCATTTACAATGCCATGCCGCTGGATGGCGTAAAAGCGTTGACGGAGTTTATGGCCGATTTCGAACGCCGTCACGGCTGATAACTTGATAAATATAGCGCGATAACGTGCTGTTGCTGATTTTTAACCCCGGTTATCTGGCCGGGGTTTTTATGTAAACTTTTGGAGAACATGTTTCACATGCAGGAATCCCTGACCCTACAACCGATCTCATTAATTAACGGTACGATCAATCTGCCTGGTTCCAAAAGCGTTTCGAATCGCGCTTTGTTATTGGCTGCGTTGGCTAAAGGCACTACGCACCTGACTAATTTGCTGGATAGCGATGATATTCGCCACATGCTCAATGCGCTGAGTGCGTTAGGTGTGGAGTATCGCCTGTCTGCTAATCGTACCGAGTGCGAAATTGTTGGTTTAGGTACTCCATTAACCGCATCTGCTCCGCTGGAGCTGTTTCTGGGGAATGCCGGAACGGCCATGCGCCCGTTGGCCGCGGCGTTATGCCTGACAGAGGGCGATATCGTATTGACCGGTGAGCCGCGCATGAAAGAACGCCCGATCGGCCATCTGGTGGATGCATTGCGTCAGGGAGGCGCTCGTATCGACTATCTGGAACAGGAAAACTACCCGCCGCTGCGCTTGTCAGGCGGTTTTCAGGGTGGAGAGATCAGTGTCGACGGCTCGGTATCAAGTCAGTTCCTTACCGCATTGTTAATGGCGGCGCCGTTGGCGGTGCAGGATACGCGTATCAGCATCAAGGGCGAGCTGGTTTCCAAGCCCTACATCGATATTACCCTGCATATGATGGAAACCTTTGGCATCACGGTGCTCAATGATGATTACCAGACCTTTGTGGTTGCAGGTAATCAGCAGTACCAGTCACCAGGGCATTACTTGGTGGAAGGCGATGCGTCGTCCGCCTCCTACTTTTTGGCGGCCGCCGCTATCCGGGGAGGGACGGTACGTGTGACCGGCGTCGGTCGTAACAGCGTACAAGGTGATATCCTTTTTGCCGATGTATTGGAGAAAATGGGAGCCCGGATAGGCTGGGGCGACGACTATATTGAATGTCAGCGCGGGGAACTTCACGCGATTGATATGGATATGAACCATATCCCTGATGCGGCGATGACCATCGCTACGGCGGCGTTATTTGCCGAGGGCGGAACGACGACGCTGCGCAATATCTACAACTGGCGTGTAAAAGAAACCGATCGTTTGGCTGCTATGGCGACGGAACTGCGTAAGGTTGGCGCTGAAGTAGAAGAAGGGCATGACTACATCCGCATTACGCCGCCGACACAACTGAAAGCGGCTGAAATCGGAACGTATAATGATCACCGCATGGCGATGTGCTTCTCCCTGGTGGCGCTGTCTGATACGCCGGTTACAATCCTCGACCCCAAATGTACCGCCAAAACATTTCCGGATTATTTCCAGCAACTGGAGCGCCTGAGTCAGCATAATTAGTACTTTGCGCACAGGCTAAACGCGATAGCTCTGTGCGCGATTGTTTAGCGTTATGCTCTGGGGATGACAATATTTGCGCGATTTTCTGCAGTAATAAGCCTTTAATCTCACGCTTACTGCCTCAGCAGGGTATAATAGCCCGGTATATTGTCTGCAATGACATGCGATTTTCCGGTTTTGAAGGAGTGAGAAATGGCGGTGACTGCACCGGTAATTACGGTTGACGGGCCCGGTGGCGCAGGCAAGGGGACCTTATGCAAAGCGTTGGCGAAGGCGCTGCAGTGGAATCTGTTGGATTCTGGCGCGATTTATCGCGTACTGGCATTGGCGGCTTTGCACCATCAGGTAGATATTTCGTCTGAAGAAGCGTTGGTGCCGATAGCGTCGCATCTGGATGTGCGATTTGTGCCGGAAGACGATGGGCAACTGAAAGTGATTCTGGAGGGCGAAGATGTCAGCAATGAAATCCGAACCCAGGAAGTCGGCAATACGGCGTCTCAGGCTGCGGTATTTCCGCGCGTTCGTGAAGCGCTGTTGCGCCGTCAACGGGCATTTCGCGATGCGCCAGGGCTGATTGCCGATGGTCGCGACATGGGAACCGTCGTATTTCCCGACGCGCCGGTGAAGATATTTCTGGATGCCAGCGCAGAAGAGCGCGCTAAACGTCGTATGCTCCAGTTGCAGGCGAAAGGCTTTAATGTTAACTTTGAACGTCTTTTGTCCGAGATTAAAGAGCGTGACGATCGTGACCGTAATCGTTCGGTTGCGCCGTTGGTACCGGCACCTGATGCGCTGGTGCTTGATTCCACGCACATGTCGTTGGACGAAGTGGTCGAGCGGGCGCTGGCATATATACGCCAGGTATTGCCTCAATCGGCCTGATTATGTCTTTTCACCCCGCCGCAAGGATGCCTCGGGGATGTGAAACAACCCCATCGGGCAGGACGCCAGGTGGACGTTAAATTTAAAAACCCAAAGATTATCAACATGACTGAATCTTTTGCTCAACTCTTTGAAGAATCCCTGAAAGAAATCGAAACCCGTCCGGGTTCCATCGTTCGCGGCGTTGTGGTTGCCATTGATAAGGACGTAGTCCTGGTTGATGCCGGCCTGAAATCTGAATCTGCCATTCCGGTAGAACAGTTTAAAAACGCGCAGGGTGAAATTGAAATCCAGGTTGGTGATGAAGTAGACGTAGCTCTGGACGCGGTAGAAGACGGCTTCGGTGAAACGCTGCTGTCTCGTGAAAAAGCAAAACGTCACGAAGCATGGCTGATGCTGGAAAAAGCTTACGAAGAAGCTGCCACTGTTACCGGTGTTATCAACGGTAAAGTGAAAGGCGGTTTCACCGTTGAGCTGAACGGTATTCGTGCGTTCCTGCCAGGTTCTCTGGTTGATGTTCGTCCGGTACGTGACACCCTGCATCTGGAAGGCAAAGAGCTTGAGTTCAAAGTAATCAAGCTGGACCAGAAACGTAATAACGTCGTTGTTTCCCGTCGTGCTGTTATCGAGTCTGAAAACAGTGCCGAGCGCGATCAACTGCTGGAAAACCTGCAGGAAGGCATGGAAGTCAAAGGTATCGTTAAGAACCTCACTGACTACGGTGCGTTCGTTGACCTGGGTGGCGTTGACGGTCTGCTGCACATCACCGATATGGCCTGGAAACGCGTTAAGCATCCGAGCGAAATCGTCAATGTGGGCGACGAAATCACTGTTAAAGTGCTGAAATTCGACCGCGAGCGTACTCGTGTTTCCCTGGGTCTGAAACAGCTGGGCGAAGATCCGTGGGTCGCTATTGCTAAGCGTTACCCGGAAGGCACCAAGCTGACTGGCCGTGTAACCAACCTGACTGATTACGGCTGCTTCGTAGAAATCGAAGAAGGCGTTGAAGGTCTGGTACACGTATCCGAAATGGATTGGACCAACAAGAACATCCATCCGTCCAAAGTGGTTAACGTGGGCGACGTGGTTGAAGTTATGGTTCTGGATATCGACGAAGAACGTCGTCGTATCTCCCTGGGCCTGAAGCAGTGCAAAGCCAATCCGTGGCAGCAGTTCGCTGAAACCCACAACAAGGGTGACCGTGTAGAAGGTAAGATCAAGTCTATTACTGACTTCGGTATCTTCATCGGTCTGGATGGCGGCATTGATGGTCTGGTGCACCTGTCCGACATCTCTTGGAACGTGGCTGGCGAAGAAGCCGTTCGCGAATACAAGAAAGGTGACGAAATCGCCGCTGTCGTACTGCAGGTTGACGCAGAGCGCGAGCGCATCTCTCTGGGCGTGAAACAACTGGCTGAAGACCCGTTCAACAACTACCTGTCTGTTAACAAGAAAGGTGCGATTGTTACAGGTAAAGTCACTGCAGTTGACGCCAAAGGTGCTACAGTTGAATTAGCTGATGGCGTTGAAGGTTACCTGCGTGCTTCTGAAGCATCTCGCGACCGTATCGAAGACGCGACCCTGGTTCTGAACGTAGGTGATGAGATCGAAGCCAAATACACCGGCGTTGATCGTAAGAACCGCGTTGTTAGCCTGTCCATCCGTGCCAAGGATGAAGCTGACGAGAAAGATGCTATTGCTTCTGTTAACAACAAACAGGAAGAAAGCAATTTCTCTAACGCCATGGCAGAAGCTTTCAAAGCTGCAAAAGGCGAGTAATGACGGTGGGTTAGGCGGTGCGGCTTGCCGCCTGACCTCAAACGGTAGTAAGTTAACGTGGCATTGACTGACCACATACTTGGAGGAACCATGACCAAGTCTGAACTTATCGAAAGACTTGCTGGACAGCACTCTCATATCCCGGCCAAGGTGGTTGAGGATGCCGTGAAGGAGATGCTGGAGCAGATGGCCACAACGCTGGCCAGCGGTGATCGCATCGAAATCCGTGGGTTTGGCAGTTTTTCACTCCACTACCGTGCACCGCGTGTGGGGCGTAATCCTAAAACTGGCGAGAAAGTGGAACTGGAAGGCAAATATGTTCCTCATTTCAAACCAGGTAAAGAATTGCGTGATCGCGCTAATATCTATGGTTGATTAGTCAGCTATAGCGCCTGATTTACAGATAGCACCCAATCGGGTGCTATTTTTTTGAATATAATCAGCGGTTATCGCGTTGTTCTGATGTGACATGCCCCGATATTTTCAGATGAAGGTTGATACGAGGCAGGCGATCGAAACAGGGGCGTTATTTCATCAGCAATACATAAGCGATGACGGGCGTTATCTTATTCTGCTTCAGAAGAGTATTAAATACGGTACCCAACCCCGCAGTACGGTATTCTTTGTCGCATTCACCACTGGCTACGGCTGCCTTACCTTTTTCACCCAAAATAAAGCTGCCGCCCCCTTCTTGTTTGATTGGGCAATGGTGCCGTGTAACAAAGTCCTCATAGAGCCACCCCTCTTGTGGCGTAACAAATTGCACCAAAATACCTGTTTTTTCTTTATACAGTAATTTTTGGGTATAGCTGTACTCAAGCGTCAGTTTGCAATCTGTATATTGCTGTGTGCAGGGTAAGGTGGTGTGGCTGTTAGCATCAAAGGTGCGGTATTCTGCCACCGGCATAGTTTGATACCAATATTTGGCATTGCGAATTGTACTCTCCGGCATTTTGATAGCCGCCGGGTTGACCAGCACCAGCGAGTGGTCCGGTGTATCTTCTTTCACGACTAACTCACCGTTACGGTAAAGCGTCATAATCTGTGTGTTGTCTAAACCGTTGCGCTTAAGTACGTTTTCTACCTCGGTTGAGGCGGCCTGTGACGGATGAGCGAAAAGTACCGTTGCCGTCGCCAGAATACTCGCCAGCCTAAAGTCTCTGTTGCTGAATTTCATGGTTTGCCCTTATTGAACAGTAATGTAAATAGCAAAATCCCCACAGTACAGGGCGTGTTGCTATAGCCTTGCGTTGTGAAGTACCAAAGTAAGGGCAGGGTAAATAAAGTAAGCTGGATGGCACTCGGCCGGAATACGGATAGATGCTGTTAAAAACCGTAAGGCCGGGAGTATGGGAGAAAAGCCCGATATACCCATCAGGCGTCGAGTTGCAGGTGTGTTGGTTTCATTATCCGGCCCATCCTGGGGCTCGCCCTTTCAGGGCCGCAGCGAGCGGCGTTCAACACTACATTTTGTCCTGCAACTCGAATTATTCAGGGTATAAAACGGGCTCCGGAAAGATTATTGGGTATGACGCGATTTTAAATGCTGGATGATGGTCCCTAAATCCAGCTCTTGATCCTGCAATAGCACCAGCAGGTGATAGACCAAATCAGAGGCTTCATTGGTCAATTCTTCGCGGTCGTGCACAGTGGCGGCCAGTGCGGTTTCCAATCCTTCTTCACCGACCTTCTGGGCGATGCGTTTAGTGCCGCTGGCGTACAACTTGGCGGTGTAGGAACTGGCCGGGTCTGCGTGCTTACGCTCTGCCAGAAGTTGCTCCAACTGATATAAGAATTGCCACTGCGTTTCTGCCGGGTGGAAACAGCTGTTGTTGCCGAGATGACAAGTCGGGCCGATTGGATTAACCAGAATCAGCAGCGTGTCGTTGTCGCAATCCGGGGTAATCGATACCACGTTGAGAAAGTGGCCGGAAGATTCGCCTTTGGTCCATAACCGTTGCTTGGTGCGGGAATAGAACGTGACCTTACCGCTCTCTTCCGTGACCTGTAACGCGTCTTGATTCATGTAGCCCAGCATCAGCACTTCGCCGGAAACCGCATGTTGCACGATAGCGGGCATCATGCCATCGGTTTTTTGCCAGTCGAGCTGGCTTCGTTGTTGTTCGGTTAACACAGCCGGATCTCCACGCCTTGTTGCTTAAGGAACTGTTTGAGTTCGCCAATATTGATAATCTGTTTATGGAATACCGATGCCGCCAGCGCGCCGTCCACACCGACATCCTGAAACGCGTCAAGGAAATGTTGCATGGTGCCGGCCCCGCCGGAGGCAATCAGCGGAACCTGGCACACGTCGCGTACCAGTTTGAGTTGTGCCAGGTCATAACCGTTACGTACGCCGTCCTGATTCATCATATTGAGCACGATTTCACCAGCGCCGCGCTTTTGCACTTCCTGCACCCAGTCGAGCGTTTCCCACTGTGTAACGCGGGTACGCTTTTCATCACCGGTGTATTGATTGACATGATAACGGCCGGTTTCGGTATCGTGCCAGGTATCGATACCAACGACGATACACTGCACGCCGTAGCGTTCGGCTAGGCGCGAGATCAGGTCCGGGTCTGCCAGGGCCGGCGAGTTGATGGAGATTTTATCCGCGCCGAAAGACAGGATCTGCCCGGCGTCTTCTACGCTTTTGATGCCGCCGGCGACGCAGAATGGAATGTCGATCACTTCCGCCACACGGGAGACCCAACTTTTATCGACCACTCGGCCGTCAGATGACGCGGTGATATCGTAGAACACCAGCTCATCGGCGCCTTCCTGCGCGTAACGCTGAGCCAGCGGTACGATATCGCCGATGATTTCGTGATTACGGAATTGCACACCTTTCACTACCTGGCCGTCGCGAACGTCCAGACACGGGATTATCCGTTTTGCCAGCATGAAATCGCCTCCGTCACGTTGAATTTGCCTTCCAGCAAGGCCCGGCCGACAATCACGCCTTGTACGCCGCTGCTACGCAGGGCGGCGATATCCGCCAGCGAGCCAATGCCGCCGGACGCCTGAAATGCCACCTGCGGATAGCGGGCGCTGATTTCACGGTACAGCTCGACGTTAGACCCCTGCAACGTGCCGTCGCGGGAGATATCGGTGCAGAGCACATGTTTCAGACCAAAGGGCAGGTAACGTTCTACGGTTTGCTCCAGCGTGATACCGGAGTTTTCCTGCCAACCGCTGATAGCGATGTTTTTCACCCCGTCGGCGTCAATCCGTACATCCAGCGCCAACACCAACGCATCCGCACCGTAGCGGGTGAACCATTGTTGCACTTGCTCCGGCTGTTTTACTGCGGTGGAACCAATCACCACCCGACTGGCTCCAGCCGCCAGCAGGGCGTCGACATCCTGCTCGGTACGGATGCCGCCACCGACTTGCACGGGTACGGAAACTCCAGCCAGCAGCGTTTTCAGCAATGGAATCTGGCGCGCCGTCGGATCTTTGGCACCGGTCAAATCTACCAGATGCAACACCTTTGCGCCTTGCTGTTGATAGTCTTGCAGGCGGGGTAGCGGGTCGCTGCCGTACTGGCGCTGCTGACCATAATCACCCTGATGCAAACGGACCACCTGTCCATCAATCAGGTCTAATGCGGGAATAATCATGTCCGTTTACATCTCCAGAAAATTCTTCAGTAGCTGAGCACCGGCCGCACCGGAGCGTTCCGGGTGGAATTGAACGCCGTAGAAGTTATCCTTCTGTACTGCCGCGGTGAAAGCATCGCCATAATGAGATTGAGCAATAGTATTGGCGCAAACCGGCATGGCGTAGCTGTGGACGAAATAAAAGTACGAGCCATCCGGAATATCGCGGAACAGGCGGTGACCCGCCTGCGACGTCACTTGATTCCAGCCCATATGCGGCAAAGGCAGGCCGCGGTCGGCCATTTGCACGACGGGTGTGTCGATAATGCCCAGCGTGTCGATGCCGCCGTTTTCGTCGCTGCGGCTACCCAATAACTGCATCCCCAGACAGATGCCCAGCACAGGCTGGGTGCAGGCTTTAATCAGCGCAATCAATTGGCGTTCAGCCAGTTGGTCCATTGCTGCTTGCGCGGTGCCGACGCCCGGCAAAAACAGTTTATCGGCGCGTAATACCACTTCCGGTTCGCGACTGACCTGCGGGTCATAACCCAGACGCTTGACGGCATACATCACGGACGACAGGTTGGCGCAGCCGGTATCCAGGATCACCACGTTCATCACAGCACTCCTTTGGAGCTGGGCAGCGTGTCGCCTTCGACCCGAATCGCCTGGCGCAGGGCACGACCAAATACCTTGAACAGGCTTTCGACGCGGTGGTGATCGTTACGGCCTTTGGTTTTCAGGTGCAGAGTGCAGCCCATAGCGTAAGAGAGCGAGCGGAAAAAGTGCTCGACCATTTCGGTACTGAGATCGCCGACGCGTTGATAGTTAAACTCAGCCTTGTATTCCAGATGCGGGCGACCGGAAATATCCAGTGCGCAACGTGCCAGGCATTCATCCATCGGCAATACAAAACCGAAACGGCCAATTCCCCGCTTATCACCCAACGCTTTGTTCAGCGCTTCACCCAGCGCCAGCCCGGTATCTTCCACCGTGTGGTGATCGTCAATGTACAGGTCGCCTTTTACGTCGATATTCAGACGAAAACCGCCGTGGGTGGCAATCTGGTCCAGCATGTGGTCGAAAAAGCCGACACCGGTATGGATCTTGCTGCCGCCTTCGCGATCCAGCCAGACGTTGACGTCGATCGCGGTTTCACGCGTGACGCGGTTAACGTGCGCGTGGCGGTCGCGCTTCGTCAATTGTGCGGTGATAGCCTGCCAGTTCAGGCCGTCACGCTGATAGCGCAGCCCCGTGATCCCCATGTTTTGCGCCAGTTGAACATCCGTCTCGCGGTCGCCAATCACAAAACTGTTGGCGCTATCCATCACGTTGTCTTTCAGGAAGGCATCCACCAGTGCGGTTTTGGGTTTACGGCAATCACAGTTATCGCCAGGGAAGTGCGGGCAAATCAACACCCGTTCAAAACGAATCCCTTGCGAAGTAAAAATCTGCATCATCAGGTTGTGCGGCGGGTCGAAATCTTCCTGTGGGAAGCTGCTGGTGCCTAACCCATCCTGATTGGTGATCATCACCAGTTTGAAACCGGCCTTTTGCAGGGTAAGCAGCGACGGAATGACATCCGGCTCCAGTGCCAGCTTATCCAGCCGATCAACCTGATAGTCTTCGGGCGGTTCGGCAATCAGCGTGCCGTCACGGTCGATGAAAAGATACTTTAATCCCACAGTGATTCCTCAAGTTATGCTGTTTTGCCTGACAATGCCTGCAACGCGCTGATGACACGTTCGCACTCGTAGCGGGTGCCGATAGTTATACGCAGACATCCCCCCAGCCCCGGCTGTTTATTCTGATCACGTAAGATAATGCCCTGATCCCATAAGGATTTGAAGACTGCGGGTGAATCAGCGAAACGCACCAGCAAGTAGTTGCTTTCACTGGCGTACACCGTTTCCACGTTCGGCAGCGTTTTTAACGAGTCGCTGAGCCAGCGGCGATTTTCGCTGACCTCGGCCACATTACGTCGCATGGTCGCGATACCGTCTTCACTGAGCGCCTGGGCGGCGATATCCGCCACCGGCAGCGCCAACGGGTAGGGGGCGATCACTTTCAGCAGCAGTTGGATCACGTCTGTGTTGGCGAGTGTGAATCCGCAGCGCAGCCCGGCCAATGCAAAGGCTTTAGACAGGGTGCGCAGTACTACCTGATGCGGATATTGCGCCAGCCAGCCGACCGTAGTCGCCTGTGGGCAAAACTCGATATAAGCTTCGTCGATAGCGACGATAGCGCGACCGCGCGCCAGCTCCAGCAGGCGGCGCAAATCCTCCGGGTTGATCTGGTTGCCGGTGGGGTTGTTGGGCGAACAGACATAAATCACCTTGACGTTGTCCAGCGCGCCTTCGATAGCCGCCAGATCCAGTTGCCAGTCGGCGGTTGCCGGCACCACACGGCGCTCTACGCCGAACGTTTCGGCGCTGACGGCGTACATGCCGTAAGTCGGTGGACAGAACAACATGGCATCTTTACCCGGTTCGCAAAACGCACGGATTAATAACTCAATGCCTTCGTCTGCGCCGCGGCTCACCAGTACCTGCTCCGGTGTGACGCCGGCGTAAGCGGCATAACGTTCAATAACCTGCGCAGGCTGGCATTCCGGATAACGGTTAAGCGTCTGCAAGGTTAGTTGGTACTGCGGTGCCTGCGGGTATTCGTTGGCATTTAACCACACGTCGCCTTTTCCCCCCAGGCGGCGAGCGGACTGATACGGGGTCAGACGGCGGACATTGTCGCGAGCCAGATTTTCAATACTCATGCTTGCTCCTTGAGGGCGTTGACGCGCAGGGTGACGGCGTTTTTGTGGGCGGTCAATTGTTCGGCTTGCGCCATGATCTCAATCGTTGACGCCAGTCCCAGCAAACCTTGCGGCGACAGCTGTTGTACCGTCATGCGTTTCTGGAAATCCGCCAGCCCCAAACTGGAATAGGTGGCGGTGTAACCGTAAGTTGGCAACACATGATTGGTGCCGGAGGCATAATCGCCGGCGGATTCCGGTGACCAGTCACCCAAAAATACCGAACCGGCGCTGGTGATGCGGTCAACCAAAGCTTCGGCGTTACGCGTCTGAATAATCAGGTGCTCCGGGCCGTACTGATTGCTGATGTCGATGCACTGGTCCAGATCGCGCGCTACGATCACCCGGCTGCTGGCCAACGCCTGACGAGCGATATCCGCACGGGATAACGTAGTCAACTGACGTTCCACCGCAGCGATCACGGCTTGTGCCATGTCGGCATCCGGCGTCAGCAGGATAACCTGCGAATCCGGGCCGTGCTCAGCCTGCGACAGCAGGTCGGAAGCGACGAAATCCGGCGTGGCGCCGCCGTCGGCAATCACCAACACTTCGGACGGCCCGGCCGGCATGTCGATAGCCGCCCCGTCGAGTAACTGACTCACCTGACGTTTGGCTTCGGTAACATAAGCATTGCCGGGGCCGAAAATTTTATCGACTTTCGGCACGCTATCGGTGCCGAATGCCATCGCTGCGATCGCTTGTGCGCCGCCCAGTTGGAACACTTCCTGTACGCCACACAGTTTTGCCGCGTACAAAATCTCGTCGGCGATAGGCGGCGGTGAACACAGAATCACGCGCTGGCATCCGGCAATTCGCGCCGGGGTCGCCAGCATCAACACGGTGGAGAGCAACGGGGCGGAACCGCCCGGAATATATAACCCCACGTTGGCGATCGGCCGGGTTACCTGCTGGCAACGCACGCCCGGCTGGGTTTCTACGCTGATCGGCGGGAGTTGTTGCGCATTATGGAAGGTTTCGATATTGCGCACGGCGGTCGCCATCGCTTGTTTGATATCGTCACCCAGTCGTGCAACGGCGGCGTCAATCGCTTCGGCAGATACGCGCAGGCCATCGACTTGTACCTTATCGAAACGAGCACTGTATTCACGCAGAGCGGTATCGCCGTCGTCACGCACCTTTGCCAGAATTTCGCTCACGATGGTACTGATACGATCGGAAGCGGAAATGGCCGGGCGAGTCAGTAACCGGCATTGCTCCTCTTCAGTGCAGGTCTGCCAGTTAATCAGGGTGTTGAAGCGGTTGCTCATGGCATTACTCCATCATCTTCTCAATCGGCAGTACCAGAATAGAGCTGGCACCCAGTACTTTCAGTTTTTCCATGGTTTCCCAGAACAGGGTTTCGCTGCTGACCATGTGCATAGCGACGCGGTTTTGATCGCCCGCCAGCGGCAGAATGGTTGGGCGTTCGGCGCCTGGTAATAGTGCGATGATTTCATCCAGACGTTCGCTGGGGGCGTGCAGCATGATGTATTTGGACTCGCGCGCCTGGATAACGCCCTGCATACGGGTCAACAGTTTGTCGATCAACTGCTGTTTTTCGGCGGGCATCTCACCGTCACGCTGGATAAGACAAGCTTTAGAGCGGTAAATTACTTCGACTTCACGCAGGCCATTGGCTTCCAGCGTCGCACCGGTGGACACCAGATCGCAGATAGCGTCGGCCAGACCGGCGCGCGGCGCGACTTCGACCGAACCGTTGAGCAGACAGGATTTGAAATTGACGCCTTGCTTATCGAGATACTGCTTGAGCAGGTGCGGGTAGGAGGTGGCGATGCGTTTGTTTTGCAGACATTGCGGGCCGGTGTACTCCTCATCAAGCGGCATTGCCAGCGACAGACGGCACCCGCCGAAATCCAGGCGGCGCAGCGTGAAATAGCGCGGGTCTTCGCCTTGTGCGCGGCGGTTGAGCAACTCTTCTTCCAGCACGTTTTCGCCGATGATGCCCAAATCCACCACGCCATCCATCACCAGCCCCGGAATATCGTCATCGCGTACGCGCAGAATGTCGATAGGCATGTTTTCGGCAAACGCGATCAGGCGTTGCTGCTGCAGGTTGATTTTGATGCCGCAGCGGGCCAGCAGTTCCCGGGAGTCGTCGCTCAGGCGGCCTGATTTCTGCATCGCGATACGTAAACGTGTTTTATCCAGCATGTGAACCTCAATTTATCCTGTCTGTGATGCCTGTTAAGCAGGCTTTTTTAAAAAATTCCGGCCAAAAAAAAGCCCCCGGAATCAATCTTCCGGGGGCTTTTCTTACGCGTCTACCGCCACTGGAAGATCTGAACGTCTTCCAGCACCTATCGCCTGAAAGACTACTCAGGGTGATGGTGATGATGGTGGTTGAAGTTAACGCGTAACATAAATTCGTCTCTTTTTCGTAAAAACAGAGTGATGTTGTCTGTTGGTTAACCTAAACCATGTTGATGTGATAGTGCAACATTTTTTTACCTGCCGTATATAAATCACATTGCCGCCGGATGGATGATAAGAGTACATAATGACATGTGCAGAATGTTTATCCGGGGAACTGAATTGCCGGAATGTCGGGAGAATGACGATGAAAAAGGTAGCGATAATCGGGCTTGGCTGGTTGGGTATGCCGCTGGCGTTGGCGTTACAGCGCCGAGGGTATCGTGTGGTGGGCAGTAAAAGCACCGACGATGGCGTAACGGCGGCGCGCTTATCCGGCGTGGAATGTTACCGCCTGAATCTGACGCCGGAGCTGGAGTGCGAGCCGGATGAGCTGGACATCCTGCTGAATGTGGATGCACTGATTATCACGTTGCCGCCAGGGTGCCTTGAGCGCGAGAGCGGCGCTTATTTGCCGGCGGTACAACGCGTGGTCAACAGTGCGCTGGCGCACGGTATACCGCGCATCCTGTATACCAGTTCCATTTCGGTTTATGGTCCGGTGATCGGTCGGGTGAAAGAAAATCATTCGCCGCAGCCGGAAACCGGCGTCGGTAAAGTCTTACTGGAGCTGGAGCAATGGCTACATGCGCTGCCGCATACCGAAGTCGATATCTTACGGCTGGCCGGGTTGGTGGGAAATCATCGTCATCCAGGACGTTTTCTTGCCGGGCGTCGGGATCTGCCGGATGGCAGTCATGGCGTGAATCTGGTCCATCTGGAGGATGTGATCGAGGCTATCATGCTGTTGCTGCAACGTCCGCACGGCGGGCATCTTTATAATTTATGCGCGCCGTTACATCCGGCCAAACAGAATTTTTATCCGGAACAGGCGCGCCAGATGGGACTGGAGCCACCGCAATTCTTGCCTGGCGATCCGTCGCAAGCCAGGTTGATCAACGGGCAACGAATCTGCAGCGAACTGGGGTTTGAATATCACCATCCCGACCCGATGACGATGGTGTTTTAGGTTGGGCTTGCATTGTTCACCGGTTTATCTGCTATCTCAGTTCTTAAACTCGTGGATATAAAAACGGCCCGCTAATTGCGGGCCGTTCGTCAGGATAACGTTAGGTCTTTCAAAAAGAAGCCCAGTCGTCCTGATGACCTTTAGCGTCGGGTTTCGCTAATGCTTTACTCTTACCGGCGGCGGGCAGAGCCTGCACCGGACGACGCGGCGTGTTCAGTGATGCAACCGTGTGCGACGAGGCAGTCGGGGAGTCCGACAGCCGGAAGGTCGCCACCAGTTTTTCCAGCAACATAGCCTGTTCTTCCAGTGTATTGGCGGCAGATGATGACTGCGAAACCAGCGTGGCGTTTTGTTGGGTCGTGCTATCCAATTCGGTAATGGCACGGGAAATCTGTTCGATACCCCGGCCTTGCTCTTCCGACGCAGAGGAGATCTCACCCATGATATCGTTAACGCGGGATACCGATTTAACGATGCTATCCATGGTTTGCCCTGCTTCGGCTACCAGCGTACTCCCTGCGTTAGTGCGTTCTACCGATTCGGTTATCAAGGCTGCGATATCTTTTGCCGCCTGTGAACTGCGTTGGGAAAGGCTACGCACTTCACCAGCCACCACGGCAAACCCACGCCCTTGCTCACCGGCACGGGCGGCTTCCACCGCCGCGTTGAGCGCCAGAATATTGGTTTGGAAAGCAATGCTATTGATGACGGCGGTGATATCGGCGATTTTGCGAGAACTGGCGGCAATGTCATCCATCGTTTTCACCACGTTCTGTACCACTTCGCCGCCTTTATGCGCATTTCTCGATGCATCGGACGCAATCTGGCTGGCATGACGGGCGTTTTCGGTGTTGTTTTTCACCGTTGAGGTCAACTCTTCCATGCTGGCGGCGGTTTGCACCACGGCGGCCGATTGTTGCTCGGTGCGTGAGGCGAGATCGCTGTTGCCGGCGGCAATGTCGGCCGCCGAATGCGTGACATGCGCTACGCTGTCGCGCACATCGGAAATCATCTGCCGCAGGCGATTGTTCATGGCCGCCATCGCGGCGGTCAACTTGCCCAGTTCGTCGTGGCGGTCCACTTCGATGGTGGCGGTCAGGTCACCGCTGGCGATGCGTTCAGCCAGCATCAGATTATGCATGACCGGGCGGGTTATCTGACGAATGATGTAAACGGCAATCAAAATACCGATGATGACCGCGATGACGCCAATCAGCAGCGTTACGTTGGCTGAGCCGTACGCCAGCGCATCGTTTTTGTTTTTTACCACGGTAATTAAGGATTTGATCACCGCACTACTTTTATCACCGCCGGTTTTTACCGCATTTTCTGCTTTCTTCAGCTCGCCCCAGGCGCGGATGTAGTCCTGATTCAGTGAGGCGTATTGTGCGGTGTATTTCCAGAGCGCCTCCGTGAGTTTCTGGCTGTCGCCGGAGAGTATGGGTTGTAGGTCCTGATAAATTTTTTGTGCTTCGGCATAACGGCCATTAAACGCTTTGACGGCATCATCGGTACCTGCAAGCTGCAACTCATAAGCGAGGTTTTTCAGTGATTCCGCGGCGTATGCCAATTCTTCTATACGGTGGAGTAACGCCTGGTCCAGTTGCTGGGTTTGCAGGCCGTCACGGAAGGTTTTGACGGCATTTTGCGTATTTAACGCGGCGATTTGTTTTCTAAGCGCGACAATCTGTTGCGTGGATGTCGACATATCGGCGACTGACTTTTGGAAATCCACCATGATCTTATCCAGATCATTGATATAACCCAATTCATCGCTATGCCAGGACAAGGTATGAGCGCTTTGAGTCAGCTCAGCCGCATGTTTGACGAAACCCGTTAATACGGTCTGAGTGCTGTCATCGGGAGTATAGAAATATTTAAGGCGATTAATTTTGGCCTGAAAAACTTCAATGTTGATGTTGTAAATCAGGTTGGTTTTTTCGTAGATATCTCGAATGTCACGAAAGCGCATAGCGCTGAGAGTGGACGCTATGATCACCAGAAATAACACCACGCCGAATCCCAGGTAGAGTTTATGAGAGATTTTGGTGTTTTTTATCGCGCTGCTTAACCCCATTGCCGTACTCCTTAAAAGAAATTACCTGAGTGTTTATTGGTTTGCTGCTGTGAATATTATCGAACATCAGTATTCATAGGTTGTCGGTTTCAGGCCGTAGCCAGCCTGTATGTTATCGGTGAGTGTTGCGTAGAAATTTAGTTTTGTTTGTATTATGTGATGGTTTTTGTGACATAGGATGGTTTATTTGGCGAATATCTAAAAAAAACTGGTGTAATTGACCAATGTCGGCATTTCTATTCAGTGCAATGACCGAGCAGGAAAGTAGCAATGCTGCACAACGTAGTCATGCTGATCGATGATGCAAGAGTATAGCCCACAAAACGCGGGCCATACCTCGACGGGGCAACGGGAGCTTGGGGAAGGTTAATCCAGGTGTTTTTTACGGTAGAGACGCCGGGGATGCCCAATCTTGCCGTAACGCATTTCTACATCAAGAAACTGGTTTTCAAGCCCGTACTCCAGATAACGCCGGGCTGTGGTTTTGCTTAATCCGGTTTTTTCCACCACTTCGTCTACGGAAAACAGGTTTTCCGGTTGGTTTTGAAAGAGTTGCTTAACCAGACTGAGGGTATTCTCTTCAATGCCTTTGCTGCCGGGCCCGTTAGGTACGGTAGAGGCTTGCAACTGGTAGAGTACGTCCACGTTCTGTTGATCGACGACTTTGTAAGTATGCTGCGTTTTGACAAACTGAATGAAACGTTCAAGCGATGAGCGCAAGCGAGGGTAGGACACGGGTTTGATAATGTAATCAAACGCGCCGCATCGAATGGCTTGCGCACAGGTATTCATGTCGCTGGCGGCAGTAATGAAGATGACCGAGCAGTTAATGCTGCGCATCAGATCGCTTTCGATCAACTGAACGCCTTCACCATCCGGCAGGTAGTTATCCAACAGCATCAGCCGGGGTTTGTACTGCTGCAACATGCGCTTGGCTTCGCTCAGGGTTGACGCCGTGCCCACGACTCGCAGTGCGAAATTCTTTTCGATAAATTCCGCATGGATATTTGCCAGCTTTCTTTCATCTTCAACGATCAGCACATCGAAGTTTTCAATCGTTCGTTCAGTCGGCATGGTGCTCGCAATCGGCATGGTACTGGTATTCCCTGTTTTTGGTTATAAAGTAGCTTTTGGAATAAAGATAGAAAAAATAGCGCCGTGAGGCGAATTGTCAGAAACTTCGATCACACCCTGTGCCTGACTGACATAGCTGGCGACCAGATGCAGGCCGAGCCCGTGATCGCCTTCCTGTTTACTGGTGACGCCCATCTCAAATACCCGATCCGCAATGGCGGGGTCAATCCCTGTGCCCTGATCAGCCACTTCAATGACTAATTCCTGTTCACCATCATGGATATAGACTTCAACAGGCGAGTAAGCCTGGGTGCTGGCCAGCGTAGCTTCTACGGCATTATCGATTAAATTCCCAATAATTGACATCAACTCTGTTTCACTCAGGGAAGCCGGGATACTGTTGAGCTGACAACGTGGATCAAAATGCAGCTCTATGCCTTTTTCACGGGCGCTGGCGTATTTACCCAACAACAGGCCGCAAAGCGCCGGAGAGCAGAAACGGCTGGAGATGAAGTCCAGCACCACCTGTGCGCCTTCAGACTGCGCTTCAATGTAACGAATGGCTTCATCATAGCGACGCAGATGCAGCAACCCAGCCAGCGTGGCGGTCCAGTTGAGTTGTTCGTGCCGCAAAATACGCAGACTGTTGGCGTAGCGTTTGACCTGGCTGAGTTGCAGACTCAGCGTGTGGAGATCGTTCTTGTCGCGAAAACTGATCACCCAACCCTGCAACTCATCTTCCAGCATAATGCGCACGCGGCTGGCGATAACCGTGATCTGATTGAAACGACAGATCTCATCATGGGTATCGGTTACCCAAATATCGCCATTAGAGAAGAACGGTACCGGCGCTATCACGTCATCGATCGGTTTACCGCGCAATTGGTACGAAGGCATCGCCAGGCCGAGAAGATCTTTCGCTGCGTGGTTGATCACGGCAATATTGCGCTGTTTATCGATAGCGATTACGCCTTCATAAATCGATTCCAGCAACGCTTTTTGCTGCCTGACCAGCAGCCGAATTTCGAAGGGTTCCAGCCCGAACATCTGTTTTTTCAGGTTACGTGAGAACCACCATGAAAAGAAGAACAGCGCAACCAGCATGGCGACGATGCCCAGGCTGACATGGGCCACTTTACTGAGTGTCAGGTTGTCGATGCGTTTTTTCAGATAACCGACAGACACAATGCCGATAACACGGTCACCATCCATGATGGGTGCCTTGCTGCGTAGCGAGATGCCGATAGCGCCGCGCCGTAGCGTGATGGTGCTTTGCCCCTCCAACACTTCTTTATTATCGCCGCCGATCATTTCGGTGCCGAGCAGTGACGGTTCTTCAGAATGGTAAAGATGGTTGGCGTTGCGATCGCCGATGACGATGAAGCTGGCATCGCTGCGGGCTTTAATTTGATCAACCAGATTGTCGATGGTCGCCGTGTCGTTGTGTTTCACTGCCTCGACTAATGAAGGAATAATCGCGATTTCACGTGCCTGAATCTGCGCCCGGCTGCCCAGTTCATCATAAAGCTGTTGGTCTACGGCACGGTAGTAGTAAAGCCCTGCGGTGATGAGCAGCAGAGAAAAAAAGATCATCAGGTAGATGAACAGCTTGAGATGGAACGGTAGCCTGACAGTCATAATGTGCTAAATCACCGGTAAAACGAACAAACGAAGATGGCTAATTTATCATGAAAGGCGTAAAAGAAAGGGGATAAAAAATAGTCTTGTGAAGCGCCCAGCGCAATTTGTGGAAATATATCCGTCATACTTCAAGTTACAGGTGTGTTGGCTTTCTTCGCTCACCCCGGACACTGACTTGAGTCAACTCCCGGAGATTCGCTGCGTCGCCGTCTTCCTGTAACTCGAATTATTTTGGATATAGTATTTATCTTTCTGTTTTTTTAATAGAACGTAAATTGAGTGTCACGAGAGTCAGACATTTTAATTACTTTTTTTCAACATGTTATTTTCTTATTGCAATAGTGACCATTTGCGCCATAAAAACCACAGAAAAAAACATCTCGCCATCATTTTTTAATTATTTGATTTTAATTGATAAAATAATAAAAACCATAGAAACCATAAGTGCCATTAAAACTCATTTTTTAATTTGAGGATTATCACATAATAACGGGCGTTGACCTTTTACTATGCACGGGAAAATAACAAGGGGAGAAGGTTATGAGTACCACTGATGATTCTTATATCGTTGTAAAAGATGAAGCCTCTGGGAAGGTTTCATTAAAAGAAAAATGGTGGCACGTTCTGGATAACTATAAAATTGGTGTTATTCCAGTGCCGCTGTTTATTCTGGCCGGTTTATTAATTGCGCTGGATTGTCTTGAAGGCAAACTGCCCAGCGATATCGTAGTCATGGTTGCTACGCTGGCGTTTTTCGGCTTTGCGTGCGGTGAATTCGGTAAGCGTTTGCCGTTTATCGGCAAAATGGGGGCCGCTGCGATTTGCGCCACGTTTATTCCATCTGCGCTGGTTTATTACGGTCTGCTGCCGTCGGTTATTGTCGATGCCACGACCAAGTTCTACAAATCCACCAATATTCTGTATCTCTATATCTGCTGCATTATTGTCGGCAGCATTATGAGCATGAATCGGCAGACGCTGATTCAGGGCTTCCTGCGCATTTTCTTCCCCATGTTGTGCGGTGAAGTCGTGGGTATGCTGGTTGGTATGGGTGTCGGCATGATGCTGGGCCTGGATCCGTTCCAGATCTTCTTCTTCCTGGTGCTGCCGATTATGGCAGGCGGTGTGGGTGAGGGGGCGATTCCTCTGTCTATCGGTTATGCCACCTTGCTGCACATGGATCAAGGCGTCGCGCTGGGCCGCATTCTGCCGATCGTGATGCTGGGCAGCCTGACTGCCATCGTTCTGGCCGGTACGCTGAACCAACTGGGTAAACGCTATCCGCACCTGACTGGTGAAGGCGACTTGATGCCGAACAAAGCAAACGGCACCGAACAGGCTCCGGCCACACTCACCAGCACGCTGAGCGGCAAAATGGACCCGGCCAATCTGGCGGCGGGCGCTCTGCTGGCTATCCTGCTGTACATGATCGGTATGTTGGGCCATAAGCTGATTGGTCTGCCGGCACCGGTGGGTATGCTGTTTGCCGCCGTCATCGTGAAGCTGGCTAATGGCGCATCTCCGCGCCTGCTGGAAGGGTCTCAGGTCGTTTACAAATTCTTCCAGACTTCTGTGACTTACCCGATTCTGTTCGCCGTCGGCGTGGCGATCACCCCTTGGGAAGAACTGGTACACGCTTTCACTATTACCAATCTGTTGGTGATTGTGTCCACTGTTGTAGCACTGGTGACCACCGGCTTCTTTGTCGGCAAGAAAATCGGTATGCACCCGATTGATGTCGCCATCATCTCCTGCTGCCAGAGCGGGCAGGGCGGTACCGGCGACGTAGCCATTCTCACCGCCGGCAACCGTATGGTACTGATGCCTTTCGCTCAGATTGCTACCCGTATCGGTGGGGCAATCAACGTCTCCGTGGCCTTGCTGGTACTCGGCAAGTTCCTGGTGTGACGGTGTATGACAAAAAAACAAATAACGCCGCGATAGTTCGCGGCCTTATTTAAACGGGAAAGATTATGAAACTTGCAAGTTACCGCCATCACGGCAAAAACAGCTACGGTATCCACACGCCGGCAGGTCTGATTGATTTAGGCAGCCGCCTTGGCGACCGTTATCCGGACCTGAAAGCCCTGCTGGCAGGCCAGGCGCTCCACGACGCCGCCGCCTTCCAGACCGAGACGCCCGATGTCGCCGTCGCCGACGTTACCTTCCTGCCGGTGATCGTCGCGCCGTCCAAAATCCTTTGCGTCGGTATGAACTACGCCGACAAGCGCAAAGAGTTTGACGAGCAGAACCCCGCGCCGACCCTGTTTGTGCGCTTCGCCGACTCCCAGACCGGCCACGGCACGCAGGTGCTCAAGCCGCACTACTCCAGTGAGTTCGACTATGAAGGCGAACTGGCGGTCATCATCGGCAAAAACGGCCAGAACATCCACCGTGACGAGGCGTTGTCGTTTGTCGCTGGCTACAGCTGCTACATGGACGGCTCCGCTCGCGACTGGCAGCACAGCTGGTTTACCGCCGGCAAGAACTGGCAGAAGACCGGTGCCTTCGGCCCGTATCTCACCACCCGCGACGAGATCCCCGACCCGCACGCCCTGGCCATCCGTACCTATCTCAACGGCCGTATGGTGCAGGACGACACTACCGCCAGCATGATCCACAAGGTGGCGGATCTGATCGAGTACATCAGCACTTTTACCGCGTTGAGCGCCGGCGATGTCATCATCACCGGCTCGCCGGGCGGCGTCGGCAAGAAACGTACCCCGCCGTTGTTCATGAAGCCGGGCGACAGCATTGAAGTGGAAATCGAGAACGTCGGCCACCTGCGCAACACCATCGGCGAGGCGGTCAGGCCGGTGAAAACCCCGCGCGCCGAACCCGTGGCGGCCGGGCACTGAATCGTTCCCGCCGGGATGCCGGCGGCGCCGGCCCCGGCGTGACGGGGTATAGCAACAAGCAGGATGACCGTTATGTATGCCGATGAGAGCATTACGTTTACCACGCTGGATGTCCGTACCCAGCCTCCCGCACTGGCCGACATTGCACAGTTTCTTGACGCCTGCCGGCTGGGCATGGACCGGGATCTCGAGTTCGTTGTGGTGGGACGGCATCACGGCAGACTGGTAGCCTGTGCCGGGCTGTGCGGCAATACCATCAAGTGCGTGGCGGTGGACCCCGACTACCGCGAGCTCTGTCTGGGCGTGAAGGTGGTGAACGAGGTGGTGCAACTGGCGGCCGAACGCGGCCTGTTCCACCTGTTTCTCTACACCCGCCCCTGCAACATCGCGGCGTTCCGCGGCTGCGGTTTCCACCCGATCGCCTGTTATGACGACCAGGCGGTGCTGATGGAGAACACCCCCATCGGCATCCGGCAGTACTGCCGCTCGCTGTCGACGCAGTTACAACCGGGCCGGGACATCGGCGCCATCGTGATGAACGCCAACCCGTTTACCCTAGGGCACCGCTACCTGGCCGAGCAGGCCGCCCGCGCCTGCGACTGGCTGCATATCTTCGTGGTACGCGAGGATGTCTCCTTCTTTCCGTTCGCCGAACGGCTGGAGATGGTGCGTCAGGGCGTGGCGGACATCCCGAATCTGACGGTGCACGCCGGGTCGGCCTACCTGATTTCCAAGGCCACCTTTCCGGGATATTTCCTGAAGGAAGAGAAGCTGATCACTCGGGCGCACGCCGCGCTGGACCTGATCATCTTTCGTCAGTACATCGCCCCGGCGCTCGGCATCACCCGGCGTTTCGTCGGCACCGAGCCGTTCTGCCCGGTGACGCACCAGTATAACCAGGACATGCACCACTGGCTGGAGCAGGACGGGCGGGTAGCCGCCCCGGCGCTGGACGTGGTGGAAATCGAACGGACGCGCGAACACTCCGGCCTGGCGATTTCCGCCTCTGAAGTGCGCCGGCTGCTGAAGCAGCGCCAGTTCGACGCCATTCGCGAGATTGTGCCGGCGACGACGTATGCGCATTTACAACGCCATGGCGAGCTCGCCTGCGCGTGACGCGTCTTTAATGTATCAAGCAGGTAAAACAACATGAAAATTATCAAGGAAGCCCTGGCGGGCACCTTCGAGTCCAGCGACCTGCTGGTCCGGGTGTCCCCGGCGGAAGGCCCGCTGACCGTGGTGATAAACAGCGAGGTCATCAAGCAGTTCGGCGACCAGATCACGCTGGTGGTGAACGACACCCTGCGTACGCTGGGGGTGGAAGCCGGCACCGTGGTGGTGGAAGACAAGGGCGCGCTGGACTGCGTGATCCGCGCCCGGGTGCAGAGTGCGGTGCTGCGCGCCGCCGGCGTTGACGAGATCGATTGGGAGAGACTGTGATGAGCGCTACTCAGACGAAAGCCACTCAGCCGAAAAAACTGCGCCGCAGTATGCTGTTCCTGCCGGGCGCGAATGCCGCCATGCTGTCCAACGCCTTTATCTACCGGCCCGACTCGATCATGTTCGATCTGGAGGATGCGGTATCGCTGCGCGAGAAAGATACCGCGCGTCTGCTGGTCTACCATGCGCTGCAACACCCGATGTATCAGGACATTGAAACCGTGGTGCGCATCAACCAGCTCAACACGCCGTTCGGTCTGAAGGACCTGGAAGCGGCAGTGCGGGGCGGCGTGGATGTCATCCGCCTGCCGAAGACCGACTCCACCGACGACGTCGATGAGCTGGAGCATCACCTGGTCCGCATCGAAAAAGCGTGCGGCCGTGAAGTCGGTTCCACCCGCATCATGGCGGCCATCGAGTCGGCGGTCGGGGTGATTAATGCGGTGTCCATCGCCCGCTCCTCCGAACGGATGATCGGTATCGCGCTGGCGGCGTTCGACTATGTGATGGACATGCAGACCGAGCGTGGTGACGGCACCGAGCTGTTCTATGCGCGCTGCGCGGTGTTGCACGCGGCCCGCGCGGCCGGCATCGACGCCTTTGACGTGGTGTATTCCAACGTCAACGACGAGGCGGGCTTCCTGAAGGAAGTGGAGCTGATCCGCAAGCTGGGTTTCAACGGTAAGTCGCTGATCAACCCGCGCCAGATTGAGCTGTTGCACAACGCCTACGCGCCGACTCAGGACGAAGTGGACTACGCCCATCTGGTGATCAAGGCGGCGGAAGACGGCGAGCGCGCCGGTCTGGGGGTCATTTCGCTGAACGGAAAAATGATCGACGGCCCGATTATCGACCACGCCCGCCGGGTGGTGGAGCGCGCGCTGGCGTCCGGCGTGCGCCAGTAGACGCCGACCGGTTAACCGATATTTCCGCACGGGCCGGCGGCGTGATGTCGCGCCGGCGGGCCGTCGCCATGACAGGATTGGATCATGAGTAATTTTATTGAAGCACTGCAGCAGCAATATCCGGAAAAAAGCCACCTGCAGCCGTTCGTCAGCGCCAACCATCGTACCCCCTGGCTGAATGACGTCACCGAAAAACACCAGCGCAAGCTGTGCGCCGATCTGGAAGAGGCCATTCGCAAGAGCGGGCTGCAAGACGGCATGACCATTTCGTTCCACCACGCGTTCCGTGAAGGGGACAAGGTGATCAACCACGTGGTGGACACGCTGGCACGGCTGGGCTTTAAAGACCTGACGCTGGCGTCCAGCTCGCTGATGACCTGCAACGCGCCGTTGATCGAACACATCCGCAACGGCGTTATCCGCCGTATCTACACCTCCGGGATGCGCGGCAAGCTGGCGGACGCCATTTCGCATGGCCTGATGAAAGAGCCGGTGCAGATCCACTCGCACGGCGGCCGGGTGCACTTGTTGCAGAGCGGCGAGTTGAAGATAGACGTGGCGTTTCTCGGGGTGCCGAGCAGTGATGAATTCGGCAATGCCAACGGCACGTCGGGGAAATCCCGTTGCGGGTCGCTGGGCTACGCGATGGTGGATGCACACTACGCGAAGACGGTGGTGCTGTTGACGGAGAGTCTGGTGCCGTTCCCGAACATGCCGGCCAGCATCGTGCAGGACCAGGTGGACTTCGTGGTGCCGGTGGAGGAAGTGGGCGACCCGGCGAAAATCAGCGTGGGGGCGGCACGTGTGACCAGCAACCCGCGTGAGCTGTTGATAGCACGCCGGGCGGCGGACGTGATCGCGCATTCCGGGTATTTCAAACCGGGCTTTTCGATCCAGACCGGTTCCGGCGCGGCATCGACCGCCTGTACCCGTTTTCTGGAAGACCGGATGCAGAAACAGGGGGTGACGGCGCGCTTCGCACTGGGCGGCATCACCGGCAGTATCGTCGATCTGCATGAAAAAGGGTTGATCGAGAAGCTGCTGGATACCCAGTGTTTCGACGCCAATGCGGCGGCCTCGCTGGCGAAAAACCCGAACCATGTGGAAATTTCCACCAACGTGTACGCCAACCCGAGCGCGAAGGCAGCGTGCTGCGACCAACTGGATGTGGTTATCCTGAGCGCGCTGGAAATCGACACCCAGTTCAACGTGAACGTCATCACCGGCTCGGACGGGGTGATGCGTGGGGCGTCGGGCGGTCACTGCGACGTGGCAACGGCGGCGAATCTGACCATCGTGGTGGCGCCGCTGATCCGCAGTCGTATCCCGACGGTGGTGCGCCAGGTGACAACCTGCGTGACGCCGGGGAGCGCCATCGACGTGCTGGTGACGGACCACGGTATTGCGGTGAATCCGGCGCGACCGGAAGTGGCGGAACGTCTGACTCAGGCGGGCCTGAGCGTCATGTCTGTCGAGGAGCTGTACCAACGGGCGATCCAACTGGTGGGCGAACCGAAGGCGATTGAATTCCACGATCGTATCGTGGGGGTGATCCGCTACCGCGACGGCAGTGTGATCGACGTGGTACGTCAGGTAAAAGAGGATAACGCGTGAGTGATATTGCGACGGATACACCGGCCAGCGTCTCACTGAATACCCTGCTTGCGGCGAAGGATCGCCGCTGTGCACGCCAGCAGCAATTGCTGGCGCAGCACCAGTCGACGCTGGTGTCGTTGACGCTGGTGACCCCCGGAGCGGTGAAAGACTCGGCGCTGTACCGTCGAGGCATGGCTGAAGCGGTCGCGGCGTTCAATGACCTGTGTCTGGCCCGCGGCTGGGAGGTGCTGGAGCAGCAGTTGCACTGGCTGGATACCGGTGCGGAATCATTCTGGGTCGTGACCAAGGATGCGTTGAGTGTCAAGGCGGCGGCGATTGCGCTGGAGGATCAACATCCATTGGGGCGTTTGTGGGATTTCGACGTGTTCTGCCCAGAGGAAGGATCAATCAGCCGAACGTTGCTGGCGCACGAACATCGTCGGTGTATACTTTGCGATGAATCGGCACATGCCTGCGCGCGTTCACGCCGCCATGCGTTACCGGACGTGATTGAAAAAGTCGAGAGTATCCTCCATGCCTGGTTTAACGCACACTGAGTCAGCGGCACCTTCTCCACTACTGACTACGCTATTTCCTGATGCCACCGGTGCGCTGGTGGCCCTGCCGAATATTCATCAATGGGTTGTCGCTGCGCTGACGGTCGAGGTGATGTTGACGCCAAAACCGGGTCTGGTGGATAGGGATAACAACGGTGCGCATCACGATATGGATGTGCCGTTGTTTCAGGCCAGTATCGCTGCGCTGACGCCGTGGTTTGCCCGTTTTACCGAAGCCGGCGTTGCACATAGCGCGTTGCCGATAACACAGTTATTGCCGCAAGTCCGGCCGATTGGCATTGCGGCCGAACAATCCATGTTGGCGGCGACCGGGGGCGTAAATACCCATAAAGGCGGTATTTTTGCCTTCGGACTCTTGTGCAGTGCGGCCGGCTGGTTGGCGGGGCGTCGGCAGCGATTGACACAGGACGGCTTATGCGAATGTGTGGCGCAAATGAGCGCCGATCTGGTGCGTAATGAACTGGAAAATAGCCAACACACCGCGACGGCAGGGGAACATCTGTTTCGACGTCATGGCCTGACCGGTGCAAGGGGCGAAGCCGCCAGCGGTTTTGCTACCGTACGCCACTATGCGTTGCCCGTTTACCTGAGCGCGCGTGCGCAAGGGAAAGACGAGGAATCGGCCCTGTTGCAGGCATTGGTCGTTTTAATGGCTCACAACCCGGATACTAACGTCGTCTCTCGCGGCGGTATAGATGGGTTGACGTTCGTGCAGGCGTATGCACGAACACTACTTTCCGACGGGGTGACCCATCAGGGATTACAGGAGATGAACCGTGCGTTGGTGGCGCGCAACATCAGCCCCGGCGGTAGCGCTGACTTACTGGCGTTAACCTGGTTACTTTCACACTATCCTGCCGTCTGAACCTCGTCTATTATTGGCTGACAGCCCCCTCTCTATTTTTTTATGAGTACTTGCCTCGCGCCGGTGGGGCTTGCTGTCTGTCGGCGGTGCCGAATGTACAACGTATGAGCTAATGAATTGATAAAACACTAAAGTTGACGGCATCACTGTCGATACTAGTGCCATGTCGTATCCAGAGGGTTCTGGGACACTGAATAACGGATTAACCATTCAATTGACGGTGGGGATGGATGTAGTGGATGACAATATGAAAGAGCAGTACGCCAGGCGTAACAAAATGGCGATTTGCGCCACCTTGCGCGGACTGCAAAGACAAGACGCCGCAGTAATGGTGTATCACACACACGGTCAGTTCATCAGTAAGATCCTTGAGGTTGATTCGGACGAGGGCGAGTTCCTGTTTGACCTTGGGGCACTGGAGCGTGAGAACAGTCGTGCGCTGTTTGCCGGCGAGCTTGCGTTCGCGGCGGAAACGGCTGGTGCGAAGGTTGAATTCCGGTCCACGATTATCCGCATGGTCGAACATGACGATTTACCGGCATTTTGTGCGGCTGTACCCGACGTACTTTACTATATTCAGCGTCGTAATTTTTTCCGTATTAACTCTCCAGCCTGGCCCCCGATGATCTGCCGGGGCGAGTTGCCTGATAACAGCTACTTTGAATTTAACCTGAAGGATTTATCGCTGGGCGGCTTGTGCATGTATACCGACGATCAATCCAGGGTTGGTCTTTTTGAGCCGGGAATGACGCTGAAAAACGTCGATGTTGATCTTGCCAGCTACGGGCAGTTCTGCCTGGATTTAGAGTTCGTTACTCATGCCACCACAAAAGTCGTGGACAGCAAAGGCCGGGTAAAACAGATCGAACGCTTGAGCTTTAAATTTCCGCAATTGAATGCTGCGCAGGAGCGTGGGCTACAGCAGGTGATTACCGAACTGGAATTAGACCAGAACGAGAAGCGCAAACGCCTGCGTTGAATCGATTGATTGACCCCAGGCCGGCGGCAGTCGTGCAAGTCGTACGCGATCGGCTTCACAGGTCTTGTCTCTGATTGCGGGCTGGGGCAAAATACGCGCCCTGAAAAACCGACGCACAGTTACCGCGTCGGTTATTTTTTTGTATTTCATCAAGAGGCCGGCGCTGTTTATGGCTCCGGATAGATATCAGTCAATACGCAGCCGCGGGCTGCACAGAGTGAATAGAGATAGACAATGGGGCAATCAGTTGTTTTGGAGCCGGTGCCCGCCGGCTGGCGCTGTCAATGCAGCGGCACAGATGCCGCTTCGGCAGGCTTTGTCATGAGCGGCATGTCGGCTGCTCGCTACGCTTACCTCGGTTACAGCGACATTGCGCGCTCGTCCACATCCCGTTACTTGAAACACCAAACGATGACGTTGTCGTCGGCGGTGCATTCATGGTTGATGGCGACTGTCGATAAAGGAGGTTTGCGTCATGACAACTGATTCCACGGTGACCACATCACGTGTGCAACTGCGTAAGACCCTGACGTTGGTCCCGGTAGTGATGATGGGGCTGGCGTATATGCAACCGATGACGCTGTTCGATACATTCGGTATCGTTTCCGGGCTGACGGATGGGCATGTCGCCACGGCTTATGCGTTTGCATTGATCGCCATTCTGTTTACTGCGCTCAGCTATGGTAAGTTGGTGCGCCGCTTCCCATCCGCCGGGTCAGCTTATACCTATGCCCAGAAAGCCATCAGCCCGACAGTCGGTTTCATGGTGGGGTGGTCATCGTTGCTGGACTACCTGTTTATGCCGATGATCAATATCCTGCTGGCGAAAATCTATTTTGAAACGTTGATTCCCGGTATTCCATCCTGGATCTTTGTGGTTCTGCTGGTGGGATTCATGACGTTATCGAATTTGCGCGGTATCAAAACCGTCGCTAATTTCAACAGCCTGATTGTGGTGTTGCAGGTTGGCGTGATGGTGGTGATTACCAGCATGGTGATTTACGGTGTGTCTCACGGTGAAGGCGCCGGTACGTTGGCGAGTAGCCGCCCGTTCTGGTCTGATAATGCGCAAGTGGTGCCGATGATTACCGGCGCGACGATTTTGTGCTTTTCATTCCTGGGATTCGACGGCATCAGTTCGTTGTCTGAAGAAACCAAAGACGCCGGCCGTGTGATTCCGAAAGCGATTTTCCTGACGGCACTGCTCGGTGGCGTGATTTTCGTGGTGGTGTCTTACTTCCTGCAACTTTATTTTCCGGATATCTCGCGTTTTCAACACCCGGATGCGTCACAGCCCGAAATCATGCTGTATGTGGCCGGTAAAGCGTTTCAGTTCGGCATTCTGATTTTCTCCTGTGTCACTGTGCTGGCTTCCGGCATGGCTGCACATGCCGGCGTATCCCGCTTGATGTACGTGATGGGCCGAGACGGAGTATTCCCGGAGCGTTTCTTCGGCTATGTACACCCGCGCTGGCGTACACCGGCGTTGAACGTATTGCTGGTTGGCGTGATTGCGCTCTCTGCCGTGTCGTTCGATCTGGTAACGGCAACCGCGCTGATCAACTTCGGTGCGCTGGTCGCGTTCACGTTTGTGAATTTGTCGGTGATTTCTCAGTTCTATATTCGTGAGCGCCGCAACAAGACGCTGAAAGACACGGTAAATTATCTGATTCTGCCGGTGATGGGCGCACTGACCGTTGGCGCGCTGTGGTTAAATCTGGAAAAAACGTCCATGACGTTGGGGCTGGTGTGGGCGGCGATTGGTTTGCTCTATCTGGCTATTGTGACGCGTCGTTTCAGTCAACCCGTGCCGCAGTACAACGAAGATCTGGCGTAACTAACCGGACGATATACCGCGATAAACGTAACGTTATTGACAGGCTCCCATGATTCCATGAGAGCCTGTTTTTTTGCACCCCCGAACGGTTTATCGATCGGGGCGTTGCCTACCCGATGGCAACGCGCCGCCGCGCAGGCGGGAATATCACGTCAGCAGTTGCTGAGCATAGGCAAACAGCGCTTTCAGCAACGCTGCTTTCTTTTCGTCACCATCGTGAAGCTGATAAAGCTGATTCAAGGTATCAAAGTAATCCTGTACCCGCTCAGTGGTAAACATGGCCCGACGATGCGCCAGCCAGCGTTGCTGCTCTTGTTCATCCAGAGTGCCGGGGAAATTGCGGGCGCGATAGCGAAACAGTAATTCCTCCACCCGGCGGTCGGCAAACTGAAGATTCAGCGCAGGAAGATGCTGAGCATCGGTTTTACGGATAATCGCCATTGCGGCGCGGTCGGCGTCACTGAAAAAACCATCATACAATTGCAGGTCGACATCTTTCGCCGCCTCAAACGGTGGAGCATCGGCAAACAGCGCCACCACTTTCTCTCTTACGCTGCTATTTTGACGCAATAATTGCAGATTATTCAGACAATGCTGACGGTCGATCCCCAGCCGTTCCGCATCTTCCGGACGCAGTGTACTGGCCGGCGCCAGCACCGGGCATTTATTGATATGTACCAGTTTGATCGGCACTGGGGATTCATCTTCCGCCAACAAATCACGGCGAGTGTACAACCGCGTGCGCAGTTCATCAGCATCCAGCGACAGTAATGGCTGAATATCCCCCGCCAGATCGCAGACAATGACGGCGTTACGGTTATCCGGGTGCCAGGCCAGCGGAACAATCCAACTGGTATTGCCACGGGCTGCGCCAAACATACCGGAAACATGCACCAGCGGCTTCATTTGCGGGATATCGATTAACGCGCTGACTTTGTTTTTGTTGCGCAACCCGTAGAGATAATCGAACAATTTGGGTTGTGCCTGTTTAAGCAGACGCGCCATCGCAATAGTGGCATAGACATCAGACATGGCATCGTGTGCCTGAGTATGTTCAACGCCGTTGGCGCGCGTCAGATGTTCGAGCCTGAAGCTTGGGAAGCCGTCGTCGTTTTCAGGCCAGACAATGCCGTCTGGACGTAAGGCATAGCACGCTCGCAGCATATCCAGTAAGTCCCAGCGCGAGTTACCGTTTTGCCAACTGTAGGCATAAGGGTCGATGAAGTTGCGGTAAAACAGATTACGGCTAACTTCATCGTCAAAACGAATATTGTTGTAGCCCATGATACAGGTGCCCGGCACACTGAACGCTTCGTGGATATGGCGGGCGAATTCCGTTTCGCGTATCCCCCGGCTCTGTGCGATTTGTGGCGTAATGCCGGTAATCATCACCGCTTGCGGATCGGGCAAATAATCGTCGGCTGGCTGACAGTAGATAACGACCGGCTCGCCAATCACGTTAAAATTCAAATCGGTGCGGACACCGGCGAACTGCGCCGGACGGTCTTTGGCCGGGTGCTTGCCAAAGGTTTCATAATCGTGGATGAAAAAAGTGGGTTCGGTGTGTTGATTTTGCACGGTATCTCTCTGTTCAGCCTGACGACGGCAAGTACTGGATATCACTCATACTGTCGTGACGCATGGTTGTCACCGTCAGTGTTAACGGGCATCAGCGCTATGCGGAACGTCTCGCCAGTCTAAAGGCAACTTAATCAGTCTTTCAGTAAAAAGGGTGACGGACAACACAAGGTCGTCATGGTAAACCATCCTGCCGTCTGACTAAAGTCGACATCGTTGATGTCATGGCGTGTTGAATCGAGTCAGATGCAATCAGCGCAAGGGAGTGATAGGGTGCACATAAAGGCAACGATTGCATCGGCGATGTGGGGAAACCACCTTGTCGACGATAGCGGCTAACCTGTATGGTTAATACAGGGCGGTTTCCGCAGGACGAATCTTAATCGTTAAGTAAGGGTAGAAAAATGGAGAAGGGTAATACTAAGCCATGTTTCCAGGATGTGCTGGAATTCGTGCGTATGTTCCGTCGTAAGAATAAACTACAGCGTGAAATCACAGACAACGAAAAGAAAATCCGTGATAACCAGAAGCGTGTACTGCTGCTGGATAACCTGAGCGAGTACATTAAACCGGGTATGTCGATTGAAGACATTCAGAACATTATCGCCAACATGCGTAGCGATTATGAAGACCGTGTTGATGAATACATCATCAAAAATGCGGAGCTGTCAAAAGAGCGCCGTGAGCTGTCTCGCAAAATCAAAGAAATGGGTGAAATCAAACCGCCGGTGGAGGCGAAATAATTTCACTGACGCTCAGGGCCGGTTTCCGGCCCTGATGCTTTTTGGGGCGGGCTGATGATTCCAGCCGCCTACGACTGGCTCATCACGATTTCCGGCGCCAGCGCCTTTTTCTGCATCATGCAGTCGCGCCAGGCGCTGCCGGTCTGGCCTTTATCCAGCGCGTCTGCGTTGATGGCGGGGATTGCCCGCACCTGCGTGTCGATGATCTTGCCGCCGCCGACGGTGTTGATAGTCTGATTTTTGACGTAATACCGTGCCATTACGTGATATTTCCCATCGAGATGCTTTACCTGCGTCAGTAAATCGGTAGTGCACTCGTTGGCGGCGCGCGCCACATGCAGGAACTCGGTATCGGTCGGTTCGTCCCGTGACGACGTCGAGCAGGCTGACAACGCCAATACGCTGATGATGAGAATCACGTTTTTATCTGCCATGTGCCAATATTCCCTTTCGCTTTTTGCCAATAGTCAGTGGCATACCTCTTTTTGCATAACGATGAAGTTTTTGCATAGCGATGAAGCATCACTGTCAGGCATGACCTGCGACATACCATTCAACGAACCGCTTCTGGTTGTCAAGGCAAGAGCGGGCGGGCTTTTACCGCTTTCATACCATCTCGCATCATTGTTGCAAGCGACTGCAACCGTTGCGGTTGTTTGCGTAGCGGGTTCAGGAACGCGAATTCCTGCCTATCGACCAGGACTGTACGCTGGCACACTGCGCCCAGATTGAACGACTGCCGGAAATCCGGCGAAAAACGGGTAAGGGACATACCATCAGAATTTCATTGAACCAACTGGCGACAGCGCTCATCGTCGGCCCGTTGTTGTTGCTGATATTGCCGGATTTGCCGACGCTGCCTGTGCTGATATGGGGCCTCCCTGCCGTGTTGCTGCTTAAGACGCGATTTTATCCGCTTGGTCTGGTGACGATTGGCGTGATTTGGAGTCTCTACAACGGCCGGGAAATACTCCACCAGGTGGAGCAGTTTACCCAGCGGCCGCTGACCGCAAGGGTCAGTGTCAGTAGCGTTCGCTTTGCACAAGCGGATGCCGATCAGGTGGTAGTGCGTTTATGGCAGATCAACGATCGCTGGGTATTTCCGCCGCTCTACGCCCGGCTGGATGCGTTGCCGCAGATGGCGGACTGGTGCGGCGGACAACAGTGGAGCGTTAGGTTACGGTTGCGTCCGGTGCATAGCCGATTGAATGAAGGCGGTTTCGATCGCCAGCGCTGGGCACTGGCTAAAGCACAACCGTTGACCGGGCGAATATTGTCCGCAGAGAGCGTGGCGCCCGAGTGTGGATGGCGTCAGCGTCTGGTTAATCAGGCCGAACAACAAACTCTCCTGCTGCCGTGGCGCGCCATCATACTGGCGCTGGCGGTTGGGGAGATGAACATGATTGACGATGACATTCTCGATGTGCTTCGGCAGACAGGGATCATGCATCTGATGGCGATATCGGGGCTGCACATCGTACTGGCGGCATTATTTGGCTGGAGTATTGTGCGTGCAGCGCAGTATCTGCTGCCGGTTCACTGGGTAGAACACCGCGCTCCCTTATGGTGCGGCTTGTATTGCGCCTGGGGATACGTCTGGCTGGCCGGTGGTAACCCTCCGGCGGTCAGGGCTGCATTGGCGTTGTCATGCTGGACGCTACTAAGGTTGCGTGGCTTGTCGGTATCAGCATGGCAAGTGTGGTTGTGGTGTGTGGGATTAATTCTGGTCAGCGATCCGTTGAGCGTTCTTTCAGACAGTTTCTGGCTTTCTGCGCTGGCGGTCGCCGCTCTGATTTTCTGGTATCAGTGGGCTCCGCTGCCACTGCATTTGCAGCATTCCTGGCGTTGGGGATGGTTGCGCGGGCTACACATGCAAATAGGCGTCACACTATTGCTGATGCCATTGCAGGTCTTGCTATTTCATGGCGTTAGCCTGAGTTCATTGCCTGCCAACCTATGGGCGGTGCCGCTGGTCTCATTCGTTACCACCCCGCTGATTCTACTGGCGTTACCATTGATGGTGGTTCCGGGGATAGCGCAAGTACTCTGGTGGCTGGCTGATCGTTCGCTGGCACTGGTTTTCCTGCCGTTGCAGGCCATGCCGGCGGGTTGGCTATCACTGGGTGAACACATCGTGCCTTACAGTGTGGCGGGGTGGCTGGCGGTGATTGTCTGGCGCTTCGCCTGGTGGCGGACGTATCCGTTCAGCCTGCTGGCGCTGATACTGATGGCGGCGTTGCGGCCAAAACCGCCGGTACCGTTGTGGCGAGTTGACATGCTGGATGTCGGGCATGGGCTGGCTGTGGTGATTGAACGGCAAGGTAAAGCCTGGCTGTATGATACCGGACCCGGCTGGGATGGCGGCAACAGCGCCGAGCGTGAAATCCTGCCTTATCTTAAGTGGCGAGGACTACAGTTGGAGGGCATCATTCTTAGCCACAGCCATCTGGATCACCGTGGTGGGGTGAAGGCGTTGCAAGGTGCGCTTTCATCTGTGCCGATATACAGCCCGTTGCTTGAACCGGATCATCGACCTTGCGTACAAGGGAACCAGTGGCGCTGGCAAGGATTGACATTCAGCGTGATTTGGCCGCCGGTGCAGGTTCGGGAAGCCGGCAATAATGATTCCTGTGTGGTGCGGGTGGATGATGGCCGCTATCGGGTATTGCTGACGGGCGATTTAGAGCGCGAAGATGAAGCTATGCTGCTGCGCACTCAACGAGATAAGTTGGCGGCGGATATTCTACAAGTGCCGCATCATGGCAGCACTACGTCGTCATCACCGCCGTTTTTACGTGCGGTGGATGCACAAGCGGTGTTGTCATCCAACTCACGATACAATCCGTGGCGCTTGCCGGCAGTGAGTGTGGTACGGCGTTACCGGCAGATGGGCTATCGCTGGCACGATACAGCCGTCGGCGGGCAACTGAGTGTGCGTTTTTTCGACGAAGGCATTGAAATGTTGCGCTACCGGGGTGAAATATCACCTCGCTGGTATCATCAGTGGTTTGGCGCTAACCGGGATAATGAGTAATAATAGACGGCTATTTATCAAAGGCTCAGGTTTATTGCATGATTAATGATAAAGATCTCTCCACATGGCAGACGTTTCGTCGCCTTTGGCCGATGATCTCCCCTTATAAAACCGGGTTGGCCGTCGCGGCGGTGGCGTTGGTCGTCAACGCCGCTGGTGATACGCTGATGCTGTCCCTGCTTAAGCCGCTGCTGGATGACGGGTTCGGCAAGGCTGACCGCAGTGTACTGGTGTGGATGCCGTTGGCCATTATCGGGCTGATGATTATGCGCGGTATTTCCAGTTATGTTTCCAGTTATTGTGTGGCTTGGGTATCGGGCAAAGTGGTCATGAACATGCGTCGGCGTCTGTTCAGCCACATCATGGGAATGCCGGTTTCTTTCTTTGATCAGCAATCTACCGGTACGCTGCTGTCGCGTATTACTTATGATTCCGAGCAGGTGGCGGCTTCGTCGTCAAACGCGTTGGTGACTGTGGTGCGGGAAGGTGCCTCCATCATAGGGCTATTTGTGCTGATGTTTTGGTACAGCTGGCAGTTATCGCTGATTCTGGTCCTGATTGCTCCTATCGTTTCTTACAGTATGCGGGTGGTGTCGAAGCGTTTTCGCAGTATCAGCAAAAATATGCAGAACACCATGGGGCAGGTGACGACCAGCGCCGAGCAGATGTTGAAAGGACACAAAGAAGTACTGATTTTTGGCGGTCAGACCGTCGAAGTAGAACGTTTCGACGCCGTCAGCAATCGTATGCGCCAGCAGGGGATGAAGATGGTATCGGCGTCCTCCATTTCTGATCCGATAGTTCAGTTGATTGCCTCTCTGGCGCTGGCATTCGTGTTATACGCCGCCAGTTTTCCGTCGGTGATGGAAACCCTGACCGCCGGCACCATCACGGTGGTGTTTTCTTCCATGTTTACGCTGATGCGCCCGCTGAAATCGCTTACTAACGTTAATGCTCAGTTCCAGCGCGGTATGGCTGCTTGCCAAACCCTGTTTACCATCCTGGACATGGAGCAGGAAAAAGATACCGGTACACGTGTTCTGGCGCAGGCGAAAGGCAATATCGAGTTCCGTAATGTCAACTTTGCTTATCCGGGTAAAGAGACGCTGGCATTGAAAAATATCAGCCTGCATATTCCACCGGGGAAAACCGTGGCGCTGGTGGGTCGCTCCGGGTCGGGCAAGTCGACTATCGCCAATCTGATTACGCGTTTTTACGATATTCAGTCCGGTGAGATTCTGTTGGACGGGCACGATCTGCGTGACTACACACTACCGTCATTACGCAGCCAGGTGGCGTTGGTGTCTCAGAATGTTCACTTGTTCAACGATACCATTGCCAACAATATCGCGTATGCCTGCGGCGAACGCTACAGCCGTGAGGATATTGAACGTGCGGCCCAAATGGCTCATGCGATGGATTTCATCGGCAAACTGGAGCACGGTCTGGATACGGTGATCGGCGAGAACGGCGTTTTACTCTCCGGCGGTCAACGTCAGCGTATCGCTATTGCCCGAGCGCTGCTACGAGATTGTCCTATTCTGGTTTTGGATGAAGCAACATCCGCGTTGGATACCGAATCGGAGCGGGCCATTCAGGCCGCGCTGGACGAGTTGCAGAAAAACCGCACCGCATTGGTGATTGCCCACCGTCTGTCGACGATTGAGAAGGCAGATGAAATTCTGGTGGTAGAAGATGGGCAAATTATCGAACGTGGCCAGCATGATGAATTGCTGGCTCGGAACGGTGCCTATGCCCAGTTACACAAATTGCAGTTTGGCGCATGATTGAGCGCATCTGGTCGGGGCGTTCCCCGCTGTATCTGCTGTTGCTGCCGCTGTCGTTGCTCTATGGGTTGATTAGCCATGTTATTCGGCTTAGTTATCGCAACGGCTGGCGTAAGGTATGGCGTGCACCTGTTCCGGTCGTGGTTGTCGGAAACTTGACCGCCGGCGGTAATGGCAAAACACCGGTGGTGATCTGGCTGGTGGAGCAACTGCAACAGCGCGGTTACCGTGTCGGCGTAGTGTCGCGTGGTTATGGCGGTAAAGCGGAACAGTACCCGCTGCGAATCACCGATGAGGTCGCGACAGCGCAGGCCGGCGATGAGCCGGTGTTGATTTATCAGCGTACCGGCGCGCCTGTTGCGGTGTCGCCCAAACGACGTGAGGCGGTAGAAGCATTGCTGGCATTCCAGCCGCTGGATGTGATCGTGACCGATGACGGTTTGCAGCATTATGCGTTGGCGCGGGATATGGAACTGGTGGTGGTGGATGGCGTTCGTCGCTTCGGCAATGGCTGGTGGTTGCCGGCCGGGCCTATGCGGGAGCGGGTTTCACGCTTGCAGTCGGTTGATGCGGTGATTGTGAATGGCGGTGAGGCTAAAGGCGGTGAGATTGCCATGCAGCTTACGGCTGGGGAGGCGGTTAATCTGCTGACTGGGGAACGCCAGGCGGTAGCTGCGTTGCCGCCGTTGGTTGCTATGGCCGGGATCGGCCATCCGCCGCGCTTCTTTGCGACAGTAAAAGCGATGGGCGGTACGTTGGTGCGCGAGGTGCCCTTTACCGATCATCAGCATTGGCAGCCGGAAGCGTTGCACTCATTGACCAGCAGCGACCAGCAACCGCTGATCATGACGGAAAAAGACGCGGTGAAATGTCGCGCTTTTGCACGCGCCAACTGGTGGTATCTGCCGGTTGACGCCGTATTATCCGCGCCGGAATCGGCGTTACTGCTACAGCGTCTGACGCACCTGATAGATACGCATCGCGTATCGCGTCAGACGGAAACCGGGTGACCGGCTCTTTTTGATAATCGCTTCTTGATGGGAGGAAGCATGGATCATCGTTTGCTTGAAATCGTGGCGTGTCCGGTGTGTAACGGGCGGTTGATTTTTGACAAAGAAAAACAGGAGTTGATTTGCAAAGTCGACGGGTTGGCTTACCCGGTGCGTGATGGCATTCCTGTCCTGTTGGAACATGAAGCCCGTACACTGGCACCGGATGAGATCGCACAATGACGTTTACTGCAATTATTCCTGCTCGCTATGCTTCGACCCGGTTACCGGGTAAGCCGCTGGCGGATATTCACGGCAAACCGATGGTGATACACGTGATGGAACGCGCCCGCGAATCCGGTGCCGGTCGCGTAGTCGTGGCGACCGATAACGCCGATGTCGCACGTGCCGTCGAGCAGGCGGGGGGCGAAGTCTGTTTGACCAGCCCAAACCATAATTCCGGTACCGAGCGTCTGGCAGAAGTCATCGATCGTTACGGTTTTACCGATGATGAAATCATCGTCAACGTACAAGGCGATGAGCCGTTGATCCCGCCGGTGATCATTCGCCAGGTGGCGGAGAATCTGGCTGGCAGCCGTGCCGGTATGGCGACGCTGGCAGTACCGATCACGACATGTGAGGAAGCGTTTAACCCGAATGCAGTGAAAGTGGTAACGGACGCCGAAGGTTATGCGCTTTATTTCTCTCGTGCGACTATTCCGTGGGAGCGTGACCGTTTCGCCGAATCCCGAGACAGCATTGGCGACCATTTCCTGCGGCATATCGGTATTTATGCCTACCGTGCCGGATTTATTCGGCGCTATGTCGGTTGGGCGCCCAGCCAATTGGAGAAAATCGAGATGCTGGAGCAACTGCGTGTGCTTTGGTATGGCGAGAAAATTCATGTGGCGGTAGCTAAAGAAGTCCCCAGTGTCGGGGTGGATACGCCAGAAGATCTGGCTCGCGTCAGGGCAGCGATGACAGCAAACTGACGGCGGACATTATTCATTTTCTTATGAGCGTATGTGCTGCAGGCGCATACGCTTTTTTTATCCTGCGTATTATCGTTATTATTATAATCAACGAATCTTTAATAACATATCGCTATTGTTATTTCGCATTTTAATAAATGAATGCGTTGGAATAATAAAATCAGTGTTACAGATGCATAAACGTTAACCATGACTTATTATTAGGCGGCATTTACGCCATGGCAATAAATGCATTGATTTGGCAAAGAATGCATTGATTTTTTACTTAAGGATGGAGTAACAACATGAACGTGAATAAAAAATTTCTACCCGCAATAATTGGATGTGTACTTGCTGGGACGGCAGCACAGAGTCTGGCTGCTGAATACTATTTGGCGCCGAATGGCAGCGACTCCGCCAACGGCAGCAAAAGCGCTCCCTGGAAATCCTTCGCCCGCGCGCAGCAAACTCTCTCCCCCGGTGATCGCCTGTGGGTCCGTGGCGGCACCTATACCTTTACCGCCGGGCTAAATAGTTGTGCCAGTCAGACGGACGTCGTGAACGCGATTACGTTGAATAAGAGCGGTACTTCCGGCAATCGTATCGAGTACGTCGCTTATACCGGCGAAAAGCCAGTGTTTGATTTCAGTCAGATGAAAGATGACTGCCGCGTTAAAGGATTTAACGTCGTTGCAGACTGGGTAACCGTCAGAGGGCTGGAAATCAAAGGGGTGCCGCAAAATAACAACAAGAACCATGAATCCTGGGGCGTATGGATCAAGGGCAGTAACAATCGGTTCGAGCAACTCGATATTCACCATATCATGGGCACAGGGCTGTTTTTACAGAATGGCGCCGGCAACGTTGTTCTCAATACCGATTCACACCATAACTATGATCCGCTGACTTCCAACGGCGCCGGTCAGAGCGGCGACGGTTTTGGGGCGCATATCGCCGCCAATATGCCGGGTAACGTTTTCAGCGGTTGCCGCGCCTGGTCCAACTCGGATGACGGTTTTGACCTGATCAATGCCTATTCCGCGGTAACGATTGAGAACTCCTGGGCCTGGTCTCACGGTTATCTGCCTGGGACGACGACGTCGCTGGCGGCAGGCAACGGTAATGGTTTCAAAGCCGGTGGCTACGGCGCTAAATACGTGAGCAACGCACCGAAGCATATCGTGCGCAACTCGGTGGCGTTCCTGAATAAAGCCGCGGGTTTCTATGCCAACCATCACCCTGTCGCCAATGACTTCTTTAACAATACGTCGTTCAGTAATGCCGTCAATTACAGTATGCGAGGCATCGACGCAAACGGTAATGCTGTCGCGCTGGGCACCCTGCGCAACAACATCTCTTTCGCCGCGAAGTCGCAGTCGTTGACGTATACCGACGGCGCTAACATGCGTTACAACTCCTGGAATTTCAGCAATGCGCTCTCAAATGCTGAGTTCCAAAGCGTATCGACCACGGGCTGGGATGCGGCACGTCAAGCCGACGGCAGCCTGCCGGTGCTGAAACATCTGCGTCTGGCGTCAGACAGCTGGATGATTGATAAAGGCGGTGACGTCAAGATCGCCTATAAAGGCGCCGCGCCGGATCTCGGGGCGTTTGAGCTGAAATAAGCGGCGAGACGGCGAGCCCTCTGAGGCAATACTCAGTGATGCGATGCCGTTAGCGCTGTTACCTATACCTATTTATTACCTATGCCCGCTATTGCGGGCATTTTTGTTGTCAGCTTTAAACCACCTCCTCGGGAGGTGGTGATTGTTGTAGTCGCGTGTTTGTCTCCCCGTGCGGAATTCCGCTGGTCGTTAACCGTTTCTACCGGCATATATCCCGTTTTCTTTGATCTGCATTGAAGAAATTGTTGTGGGCTGCTCGCATGATACGTGCAGATGCGTATCTGCAACTGCGAGATCTGTTGCCTATGGAACAATTAAAAGCTGAGTTAAGTACGGTATTGGGTGAATCGCTCAGTCGTCTTGAACGTATCAGTGAACAGCCCTATGCGCACTTGTATGCGTTGTATGATCACGCGGGCAATGCTATGCCATTGCTGGCGAAAAGTTATATTTGTCAGGGTGTTGCCAGCCAGGAAGCCTATAAGCTGAGCATGTTGTCTCGTGAAGGCGAAGTCCGGCTACCGACCGTATACGGGATGGTGATGACCCACCAGGTGCCGTATAAGGAGCTGTTGCTCATTGAGCGTTTGCGTGGCGTATCGGTAGAGGCGCCGTCCCGTTCGCCTCAACGTTGGGCGTTGCTGATGGATCAGATTGTCGAAAGTATGCTGGCCTGGCACCGTATCGACAGTCACGGTTGCGTCGGTACGGTGGACAGCACACAGGATAACAGCTGGCCGAATTGGTATCGTCAGCGTCTGGAGGTGCTCTGGGCTACGCTGATGAATGTCAATGCGACGCAACTGACACCGCAGGATCGCACGGTGCTGTACCGTTCCCGGCAGAGTTTGCCGGTGCTGTTTGCCGATTTCGACGACAGTTGCGTATTGGTACACGGCAATCTGACCTTACGCAGTATGCTGAAAGACCCCCGCAGCGACCAACTGCTGGCGATGATCAATCCCGGCATGATGTTGTGGGCGCCGCGAGAATACGATCTGTTTCGTTTGTGCGAAGAGCCGGGTATGCCGGAACAGCTGTTTTACCATTATCTGAAACAGGCGCCGTTGGCCGAATCTTTCGTTTGCCGCCGCTGGCTGTACATTCTGTGGGCGGCGGTTTCTCGTTACATCCACACCGGCCAGTTGGATCGCCCCTTGTTTGACACCGCAACCCGCGAACTGCTGCCCTGGCTTGAGTAATCAGCCATACGGGCGATCGCCGATCGCCCGTATGCAGGTGTCAGGATTCCGGCGGGGTGACGCCTTTCATTTGTTGCCAAATCAAACCGAGCCCTTCATACCAGGCTCGCTCGCTGTGCGACAGGTAAAGTGCGGATGGAAATACCCGTTCCCATGGATTCAGCGGCGAGGTCATCGCTAACTGATTGGCAGGAGCCGGAATCGGGTGCAGGCCGCGCGCCTGGAAAAAGCGAATCGCGCGCGGCAGGTGGCTGGCCGAGGTCACCAGCAGGAACGGCTGTTTGCCGATCAGCGCTTCCGTACCCGCCGCTTCTTCTTCGGTATCGCGGGCCTGATCCACCAGCAGGATATCCTGTGCCGGAACCCCTAAACTCTCGGCGACGCGTGCAGAAGTGCTGGCGCTGGTAACGGGATTGCTCCGTGCGGCGGCACCGGTGAAGATAAGCTTAGCGCCGGGGTTTGCGCGCCATAGCCGGATGCCTTCGGTGACGCGGGCGAGGCTGTTATTGATCAAATTAGCGCTGGGGGGCCAGTCCGGATTGAAGGTATATCCGCCCCCCAGCACCACGATATAATTCACTTTTGGGAACTCCGGCGTCCAGGTTGGGTAATGGGATTCCAGCGGCAACAGCAGCTTATCGGCCACGGGTTGCAGGCTCAGTAACAGCAGGGCCAGCCATCCTCCCGTCAATAAGGCCCGGGCAGTTTTTTGCCAGCGGGAAAACCATAACAAGGCGAGGGCCAGGCCCATGACCAGCATCAACAACGGCAGCGGCAATAACAGGCTGCCGATGTATTTTTTGACGGCGAACAGCATAAAATAGCGTCCCTTTTGAATGAAAAAACGCCATACGGGCGAAATTCGGGTGTTCAGAGCATTTATTCTAGGCCAGCCTGTGACAGAATGGCAGGTTCAGAGAAAAACCAGCCGTTTAGGTCGTACCGTCACCCATCATGCAGAACCGTGAAATGCAGGATCGTAATTTTAACGATATCGCTGATAAATTTGCCCGCAACATTTATGGCACCACCAAGGGGCGGCTGCGTCAGGCGGTATTGTGGCAGGATTTGGAAACCCTGCTGACGCGCCTGCCGCCACGACCGCTGCGTATTCTGGATGCGGGCGGCGGCGAAGGGCCGATGTCGCGTCGGCTGGCGGCGTTGGGGCACCAGGTCTTGTTGTGCGATCTGTCCGATGAGATGATTGCGCGCGCCCGTGAGGCGGCATGTGAACAGGGCGTGGCTGATAACATGCAATTTGTACGCTGTGCGGCACAGGATATCGGCGAGCATCTGTCGCAACCGGTGGACCTGGTGCTGTTTCACGCCGTACTGGAGTGGGTGGCGCAGCCGCAGCAGGCGTTGCAGGCGTTGAGCGATTGTCTGGCGCCGGGCGGCGCGTTGTCGCTGATGTTCTACAACCATCAGGCGCTGGTGATGCGCAACATGGTGCTGGGCAATTTCGGTTATGTGGAAGCCGGTATGCCCAAACGTAAACGTCGTTCGCTGTCGCCGGATCACCCGCTGGACCCGCCGCAGGTTTATCAGTGGCTGGAGGCTCTGGGGCTGCAACTGAGCGGCAAGACCGGCATACGGGTATTTCATGACTACCTGCAAAACAAGCAACAACAGATCGACGATTTTGACCTGCTGCTGGCGCTGGAACAGCGTTATTGTCGGCAGGAGCCCTTTATCAGCCTGGGGCGTTACATTCATGTCATGGCGCACAAGCATGTTATGGCGCATAAGCCCCCTATGAAGGATGCATTATGAGTGATTTTTCCCAGACCGTACCCGAACTGGTTGCCTGGGCGAGAAAGAATGACTTCGCTATTACGCTGCCCACCGAGCGTCTGGCGTTTCTGCTGGCCATCGCCACCCTGAATGGCGAACGAATGGACGGCGAAATGAGCGAAGGGGAACTGGTGGATGCCTTTCGTCACGTCAGTAAAGGTTTTGAGCAGACCAACGAAACCATTCCGGTGCGCGCCAACAATGCGATCAACGATTTGGTGCGTCAACGTCTGATCAACCGTTTTACCAGCGAACTGGCGGACGGCAACGCAATTTACCGTTTGACGCCGCTGGGTATCGGCATTACCGATTATTACATTCGCCAGCGTGAGTTTTCCGCGCTGCGCTTGTCGATGCAGTTGTCGATCGTGGCGCAGGAATTGGGACGTGCGGCGGAGGCGGCGGAAGAAGGGGGCGATGAGTTCCACTGGCACCGCAACGTGTTTGCGCCGCTCAAGTATTCGGTGGCGGAAATTTTCGACAGTATTGACTTGTCGCAGCGGGTGATGGATGAGCAACAGCAGGGAGTGAAAGAAAGTATTGCCGGGTTGCTCAATCAGGACTGGCGTGCGGCGATCTCCAACTGTGAAAAACTGCTGACTGAAACCTCCGACACCCTGCGCGAACTACAGGATACGCTGGAAGCGGCGGGCGACAAACTGCAAACCAGCCTGCTGCGCATTCAGGATGCGACGCTCGGCCACGCAGAACTGGCGTTTGTCGATAATCTGGTTTTTGACCTGCAAGGTAAGCTTGACCGCATTATCAGTTGGGGCCAGCAGAGCATCGATCTGTGGATCGGCTATGACCGCCATGTACACAAATTTATCCGTACCGCCATCGACATGGATAAAAATCGCGTGTTTGCCCAGCGTTTGCGCCAGTCGGTTCAAAGCTATTTCGATGCGCCTTGGGCGCTGACTTACGCCAACGCCGATCGCCTGCTGGATATGCGTGATGAAGAGTTGGCGTTGCGCTCCGAGGAAGTCACCGGCGAGTTGCCGCCGGACCTGGAGTATGAAGCCTTCAGTGAAATTCGCGAGCAGATCGCCGCCCTGATCGAACAGGCGTTGCAGAAATACAAACAGCAACAAATACCGCTTAATCTGGGGGATGTCGTGCGGGAATACCTGAAACAGTACCCGCGCTCGCAGCATTTCGACGTTGCCCGAATCGTGGTCGACCAGGCGGTTCGCCTGGGCGTGGCCGAAGCTGATTTTACCGGATTGCCTGCGCTGTGGCAGGTAATCAATGATTACGGAGCCAAGGTGCAGGCCCATGTCATCGACAAATATTGATCAACAGGTTTCCGCGCGGCTGATGACCGCGCTGTCCAACACCTTGTTTCCGGCGCTGGACAGCCAGCTGCGCTCCGGCCGTCACATCGGCGTGGAAGAGCTGGAAAATCACGTTTTCCTGATGGATTTTCAGGATGAGCTGGAACAGTTCTACGGCCGTTACAACGTAGAATTAATTCGCGCGCCGGAAGGGTTTTTCTACCTGCGTCCGCGTTCTACCACATTGATCTCGCGTTCGGTGCTGTCCGAACTGGACATGATGGTGGGCAAAATTCTCTGTTACCTCTACCTCAGTCCCGAACGGTTGGCGCATGAAGGCATTTTCAGCCAGCAGGAGTTGTATGAGGAGTTGTTGAGTCTGGCGGATGAAAATAAGTTGCTGAAACTGGTGAACCAGCGTTCCACCGGTTCTGACCTTGACCGGCAGAAACTGCAGGAAAAAGTGCGTACGTCGCTTAACCGGTTACGTCGCCTCGGCATGATTTATTTCATGGGTGCCGACAGCAGTAAATTCCGCATTACCGAGGCGGTGTTCCGCTTTGGCGCCGATGTGCGCAGCGGCGACGACCCGCGCGAAGCGCAATTGCGGATGATTCGCGACGGCGAAGCCATGCCGATAGACGGCAGCCTGTCGCTGGACGATAGCGATGATGGCGACGGTGCCGGCGATAACGCTTCCGGTGATGAACAACGCGCTGAGGATGAACAGGAATGATTGAACGCGGTAAATTTCGCTCACTGACGCTGGTTAACTGGAACGGTTTCTTTGCCCGCACCTTTGATCTGGACGAACTGGTTACCACCCTGTCCGGGGGCAACGGCGCCGGGAAATCCACCACTATGGCGGCGTTTATCACCGCGCTGATCCCGGATTTGACATTACTGCACTTCCGTAACACCACGGAAGCCGGCGCCACCAGTGGTTCCCGCGATAAAGGGTTGCACGGTAAGCTGCGTGCCGGTGTGTGTTACTCGGTGCTGGATGTGGTCAACTCCCGTCACCAGCGTGTGCTGGTCGGGGTGCGTTTGCAGCAGGTCGCCGGGCGCGATCGCAAGGTCGACATTAAACCTTTCACTATTCAGGGATTGCCGGTCGCCGTCTCGCCGACGCAGATTCTCACCCAGACGGTGGGCGAGCGTCAGGCGCGCGTCCTGTCGTTGCAGGAAGTAAAAGACCGGCTCGACGAGTACGAAGGCGTTCAGTTCAAGCAGTTCAACTCCATTACCGATTACCATTCGTTGATGTTTGATCTGGGCGTCGTGCCCAGACGCCTGCGTTCGGCGTCGGACCGCAGTAAGTTTTATCGCCTGATCGAAGCCTCGCTGTACGGCGGGATTTCCAGCGCCATTACCCGGTCTCTGCGCGATTATTTGCTGCCGGAAAATAGCGGCGTGCGCAAAGCTTTCCAGGATATGGAAGCCGCACTGCGCGAAAACCGCATGACGCTGGAAGCGATCCGCGTTACCCAGTCCGACCGCGACCTGTTCAAGCATCTGATCTCCGAGGCCACCTCGTACGTGGCGGCGGATTACATGCGCCACGCCAATGAACGGCGTATACATCTCGACGGCGCGCTGGCGCTGCGTCGCGAGCTGTTTGCCAGCCGTAAGCAGTTGATTACCGAGCAAAACCGCCATGTGGAAATGGCGCGTGAACTGCAAGAGCAAAGCGGTGCCGAAAGCGATCTGGAAACCGATTATCAGGCCGCCAGCGATCACCTCAATCTGGTGCAGACCGCGATGCGCCAGCAGGAGAAGATCGAGCGTTACAACGCCGACCTGGAAGAGCTGAGCTATCGGCTGGAAGAGCAAAACGAGGTGGTGGAAGAGGCGCGCGATCAACTGGAAGAGAATGAAGCCCGCGCTGACGCCGCCGAGCAGGAAGTGGATGAACTGAAGAGCCAGTTGGCCGACTACCAGCAGGCGCTGGATGTGCAGCAGACGCGCGCTATTCAGTACAATCAGGCGCAGCAGGCGCTGGAGCGCGCCCGTAGCCTGTGTCAGGTGCCGGAGCTGACGCCGGACAACGCCGATGAATGGCTCGACAGTTTCCAGGCCAAAGAACAGGAAGCCACCGAACTGTTATTGATGCTGGAGCAGAAACTGAGCGTGGCGGATGCCGCCAACAGCCAGTTCGAGCACGCGTACCAGTTGGTGTGCCGTATCGCCGGCGCCGTCAGCCGCAGCGAAGCCTGGGACGTGGCCCGAGACCTGCTGCGCGATAGCTCTTCTCAGCGCTATCTGGCCGAGCAGGTGCAGCCGCTGCGTATGCGGTTGTCGGAGCTGGAACAACGCCGACGCGAGCAGCAGGATGCCGAGCGTTTATTGCAGGAATTCGTCAAACGCAGCGGTCAGGATTACCAGCCGGAAGATCTCGACGACCTGCAACAGGAACTGGAAGCCCGTATCGAAGACCTGTCCGTCCGTGTGTCGGAAGCCGGCGAGCACCGGCTGGCGCTGCGTCAGGAACTGGAGCAGATCCAACAGCGTATCGCGCAGTTGACCACCCGCGCGCCGGTATGGCTGGCGGCGCAGGAATCCCTGACTCAGTTGGGCGAGCAGAGCGGCGAACACTTTGTCGACAGCCAGCAAGTTACTGAATTCATGCAGCAGTTGCTGGAGCGCGAACGTGAAACCACGGTGGAGCGCGATAGCGTGGCGGTGCGCAAACAGCAGGTGGATGCGCAGATTGAACGCCTGAGCCAGCCGGGCGGCTCCGAAGACCCTAGGCTTAACGCGCTGGCCGAACGGTTTGGCGGGGTGCTGTTATCCGAAATCTATGACGACGTCACGCTGGATGACGCGCCGTACTTCTCCGCGTTATACGGCCCGGCGCGTCACGCCATCGTGGTGGCGGATCTGTCGCTGGTGCGTGAGCAACTGGCCGGTCTGGAGGATTGTCCGGAAGATCTCTACCTGATCGAAGGGGACCCGCAATCGTTCGACGATAGCGTGTTCGAAGTGGAAGAGCTGGAAAAAGCGGTGGTGGTGAAAATCGCCGATCGGCAGTGGCGCTATTCCCGCTTCCCGGAAGTGCCGCTGTTTGGCCGTGCCGCCCGCGAGCAGCGCCTGGAGAGTTTGCGCGAAGAGCGCGAGCAATTGGCCGAGCAGTACGCCACACTGTCGTTTGATGTACAGAAGATCCAGCGGTTGCATCAGGCATTCAGCCGCTTTATCGGCAGCCACTTAGCGGTGGCGTTTGACGCAGACCCGGAAGCGGAAATCCGCCAGATCGGTAGTCGGCGCGGCGAGCTGGAGCGCGCCATCAGTAATTTCGATAACGAAAATCAGCAGCAGCGCCAGCAGTACGAGCAAGCCAAAGAGCAGGTCGGCATGTTGAATCGCCTGATCCCGCGCATCAGCCTGCTGTGCGACGACGCGCTGGTCGATCGGGTGGAAGAGCTGCGCGAAGAGCTGGACGAAGCCGAAGACGCGGCGCGTTTTATACAGCAGCACGGCGCTTCGCTGGCGAAACTGGAACCGCTGGCGACGGTGTTACAGAACGACCCGCAACAGCATGAACAGATGCGCGAAGATTATGCCCAGGCGCAGGCGGCGCAACGCACGGCCAAACAGCAGGCGTTTGCCCTGACCGAAGTGGTACAGCGCCGCGCACATTTCAGTTATACCGACTCGGCGGGCATGTTGAACGCGAATGCCGATCTCAACGATAAACTGCGCCAGCGGCTGGAGCAGGCGGAGCAGGAGCGTACCCGCGCCCGCGAGCAGCTTCGCCAACAGCAGGCGCAACTGACCCAATACAGCCAGTTGCAGGCGTCGCTGAAGAGCTCTTACGACGCGAAACGCGACATGCTCAAGGAACTGACGCAAGAGCTGTCGGATATCGGCGTACGTGCCGACGCCGATGCCGAAGTGCGTGCCCGGGCGCGTCGTGATGAGCTACACGCTGCGTTGAGCGCCAACCGTTCCCGCCGCAATCAACTGGAAAAACAGATTACCTTCTGTGAAGCGGAAATGGACGGCCTGCAGAAAAAACTGCGTAAGCTGGAGCGTGATTACCACGTGATGCGCGAGCAGGTGGTGACCGCCAAAGCGGGTTGGTGCGCGGTGATGCGGCTGGTGAAAGATAACGGCGTCGAGCGTCGCTTGCATCGCCGTGAGCTGGCGTACATGAGCGGCGATGATCTGCGATCCATGTCGGATAAGGCGCTGGGGGCGTTGCGTCAGGCGGTGGCGGATAACGAACACCTGCGCGATGTGCTGCGTATGTCGGAAGATCCGAAACGGCCGGAGCGCAAAGTGCAGTTCTACATTGCGGTGTACCAGCATCTGCGTGAGCGTATCCGTCAGGATATCATCCGTACCGATGACCCGGTGGAAGCCATCGAACAGATGGAGATCGAACTGAACCGGCTGACCGAAGAGCTGACCGCCCGCGAGAAGACGCTGGCGATCAGTTCCCGCAGCGTGGCGAACATTATCCGCAAGACCATTCAGCGCGAGCAGAACCGCATTCGTATGCTCAACCAGGGGCTACAGGCGGTGGCGTTCGGTCAGGTGAAGAGTGTGCGGCTGAATGTCAATGTGCGCGAAACCCATACCACGCTGCTGAATGTGTTGTCGGAGCAGCAGGAACTGCATCAGGACCTGTTCAACAGCACTCGCCTGACCTTCTCCGAAGCGCTGGCGAAGCTGTATCAGCGCCTGAACCCGGAAATCGACATGGGGCAACGTACGCCGCAAACCATCGGTGAAGAGCTGCTGGATTACCGCAACTATCTGGAGATGGAAGTGGAAGTCAACCGTGGCGCCGACGGCTGGTTGCGCGCCGAGAGCGGGGCATTGTCCACCGGTGAAGCCATCGGGACCGGGATGTCGATTCTGGTGATGGTGGTGCAGAGCTGGGAAGAAGAGTCCCGTCGCTTGCGCGGCAAAGATATCTCGCCGTGCCGTCTGCTGTTCCTTGATGAAGCGGCGCGTCTGGATGCCAAGTCTATCGCTACCTTGTTCGAGCTGTGCGAACGGCTGGAAATGCAGTTGATTATCGCGGCGCCGGAGAACATCAGCCCGGAAAAAGGCACCACCTACAAGCTGGTGCGAAAAGTGTTCCAGAACCACGAGCATGTGCACGTGGTGGGGCTGCGCGGATTTGGCAGCGAAACGAAAGAGAACCTACCGACGGCGTAATCTCCTGGCGCCACTCTCTTCGGCATAATGCTCCTGTGCATAATAATGCGCCATACCGTCGGGTGTGGCGCATTGTCCCTCACGATTCCCATCTCTTCGCCGGTGCGGCATTTTCGTCTGCGCCTGCCGTGTTTTCATCCGAATGCGATTTTCCCCTTGGCAGGCGCGGCGTTTCGCCGAGTCATCCCGGCCTGCGTTACGTAATTTCTCTGTGGGCGTCAGCGTGGTGATGGTGCGGCGATCGCTGTTCCTCACTGCGCTGGCAATGCTATTCCGATGTGCAGACTCATGGAGATGAACATGGTAGACAGACTGACACCCTATAAACTGGCACCGCTGGCGGATGACGCGGTAGTGTCAAATTACGTTAAGAACATCAGCAATTACGTGATGACCAACAACCCGAACGCCGAAGGGTATAACGCCCTGAACAAGTCGGGCATTCTGCTACAAACGCATGAAACGAAACGATTTGGTCACAATGCGATTTCCGCAGGCAAAGCCATCGGCACGATTCTGATCATTTCCAACCAACTGATGAGCGGGCTGGCGACCATGAAGGCGTGGGCGAAGACGTTGAGTGACGCCGCGACGTCGGATGCGGTGAGATTTCAGAATGTCGAATGGCTGATCCATCTTCACCTGAATTCACCCTTGATGAATGATTGGGCTATCACCACCGGGGCGGCGAACCTGATCAAAGAGCTAGAGGCGCAGGGAAAAGGAACGGTAAAAATCCGTTTTGCCATTGATTGCAGCGCCTGGTTGATGAACCGGGAGCATCGGAAACTGGACGATGCCGTCGCGCCCGCCGACGCAGATTTATCGAAAGTGAAAGGCAAATTGTCATTGCGGGAGAGTCGGTTGAAAACCATACCCTATGGGTTGCTGCGAGCGTTTGGTTTGCACAAAGCTATGTTGCTGAATAATCGTCCCCAGAATGCGGCCGACGAAGCCCGCGATCTTTACCTGATTGTCGATGTGGAGCCGGGCGAGGCGTTGGTTCCTTATTTGGATACGCCGGATAAAGAGATTAGCAGCAACCGTGCGAAGTGCTTTCTGGCAACCTGGAATATGCTGAACAGCGGTCGCAAAGTAGTCTATAACCGGTTGCAGTGGTTACCGCATTATGCCGGTAGCATGGCGTCGGAATGGTACAACATGAAATACCCTGACGGCGCGCCGATAGATAGCGTGAATGGCAAAGATATCCGAATCATCAAGAGCAATGAAACCAAGCTGAAAGTCGAGCTGGCGGTGAAAACCTGCATGGATAAACTGACCGCGTTCCTGAATACCGCTGGTGTTGCCAGCCCTTATCCTAGCGAGCCTTTGCTGGGGTTCAGCATAAAGGATTATGCGTCTCCGCAGGTGATCACGGCGATGCCGGGAACGACGGCTAAATCGAAGGTAGGAGCCGAGCGGGAGTTCATCCTGGGCGGCAAGGCGGTGGCTTATGTGGAAGTGTGCGATGTCATGGGGCTCGGCGCCGGTGAAGGGCAGTCCCTGAAAGCGCATGTGGGGGGCAATAACGCGGACTATACCGCCACTCGGATTTGGACCTCCTCATGGGGAGCCTTAAAGGATATTGTCGCCAGCAAGCTGCGTCTGGAACGGGTGGAGTCCGGCGGTACGGTCAGCTATGAGGCCAAAGCGAAGATAACCGTGCAGGATCTGAAGGATATGGGTGGGGTCTATGTGGGCACAGATCCAGGAACGACCGTTATCGTTGATTTCTGAGTGACGCACGCCGCCGTCGGGGCGGTATAATGTTGATAACAAACCTTTCGGGCTGTGTGAGACAGCCCGATTTTTATGGCGAAATGTATCAGGACGAATAAATTGAACATCAATGCATTACCTCTGGATGCCAATACCAATGGCTGGTCGGCGTTGTTGTCGCCGCGAGTAGCGAAGCCGTCGTTGCGCCAGACGATCAAGGCGGATTGGCTGGTGATTGGCGCGGGTTACGCCGGGCTGGCGTTCGCCCGCCGAATAGCGGAAAACCGCCCGCATGAGCAGGTGGTGGTGGTGGATGCCGTGGACATCGACGACAGCGCGTCCGCGCGTAATTCCGGTTTCGCCATCGACTTGCCGCACAATATCGGTAGCTCTACCGCGGAACTGGAAAAGGCCGCCAACTATCGCCGCTTATTGCACGCCGGGCTGGCGCAACTGGAAGCGTTGATTGCTCGTCATGCCATTGAATGCGACTGGAATCGACGCGGCAAGTATCACTGTATTGTCCGACCCGAACTAGGGGGATTGCTGGAACAGTACGCCCATGAATTACAGGCATTATCGGAGCCGTACCAGTTGCTACAGGGTGAGACGTTAGCCCGCCAATTGGGAACCCCTTATTACCATGCGGCGATCCATACGCCTAATTGTGTCTTGCTCAACCCGGCGGCGTTGGTGCGGGGGCTGGCGGATAGTCTGCCGGATAATGTGACGCTGTATGAACGTTCGCCGGCGCTGGAGATTCAACCCGGCCGCGCGGTGCGGGTGCGTACGCCTTATGGCGAGGTACAGGCCCGGCAGGTGATGGTGGCGACCAACGGCTGCGCCCGGCAATTGCCGATGTTTTCCCGTCAGGTGGTGGGGTTGTCGACATTTGCCACCCTCACCGAACCGCTGACGGCAGAACAACAACAGCGCATCGGCCAGATTGGCGAGTGGGGGATGACGCCAGCCAACGCCATTGCGGGGGCAACGTTACGCTATACCCGTGATCATCGCTTCCTGATTCGCCAGCATGTGGCCTACGTGCCTGGTTACACTGTCACGACACGCTACACCGCGGAGATTACGCGGCGACATCAGGCGATCTTTCTGTCCCGTTTTCCGCAACTGGCCGATGTACCGGTCGCTCATACCTGGTCCGGCATGATCAGCGTGACCCGTAACGGAGCACCCGGCTGGGGGCGTTATGGCGATAATCTGTATGCCGCGGTGGGATGCAACGGTGCCGGCATTTCCAAACAGACCATTGCCGGCAGTACGCTGGCGGATCTGGCGACCGGCGTCGATAACCCGTTGATTGCCGATATGCAGGCGCTGGGAAAACCTAACTTCATTCCACCGCGTCCGCTACTGGATATCGGCATTCACGGCAGTATTTTGAAAGAGCGCTGGTTGGGGCGAAAAGAGTATTAAAACGCGTCAGGCCGGTTTGAGAGGGAATTGCCGTCATGGATGGCCGTCAGCTATGGGATAAAACGCTTGACCTTCCCGTTACTGGAAGGTGCAGTCTGCCGGTCATGATCATCATTTTTCCTCATGATAATCGACGGGAGGAGTGACATATGCGTCGCCGAGAGTTCATCAAGTTAGCCACTATGCTGGGGGCCGCCAACCTGCTGCCCTGGTGGAGCCGTTCCGTATGGGCCGACGAACGCCCGATTCTGCCTGTGCCGCCACTGTTGTCGCCGGATGCGGGCGGCAACCTTGCCCTGAAATTGCAGACCGGCACTATGAGTTGGCTGGCCGGGTTGGAAACCGCAACCTGGGGCGTTAACGGCGGTTTCTTAGGGCCGGCGTTGCGACTGGAACAGGGTCAGGCGGTCACCCTCAACGTCACGAATGCCTTGCCTGAAACTACCACGTTGCACTGGCATGGACTGGAGATCCCCGGTAATGCCGATGGCGGCCCACAGGCGGAAATTACGCCGGGAAGCACATGGAGTGCGGCGTTCCGGGTCGAGCAACCGGCGGCGACGGCGTGGTTTCATCCACATACCCACGGGGTAACGGGGCGGCAGGTGGCGATGGGGCTGGGGGGATTGATTCTGATTCAGGATGTCGCCAGCCGGGCGTTGCCGTTGCCTTCTCAATGGGGAGTAGATGATATTCCATTGATCTTGCAGGACAAACGGCTGGATGCCAAAGGGCAGATTGATTATCAACTGGATGTGATGTCGGCGGCTGTGGGCTGGTTTGGCGACCTGATGCTGACTAACGGCGCGCGCTACCCGCAGCATCGTGCGCCGCGTGGCTGGCTGCGTTTGCGAGTGCTTAACGGGTGTAATGCCCGTTCGCTGACGCTGGCTGCCGGCGATGGACGCCCGCTGTATGTGATTGCCAGCGAGGGTGGTTTGCTGGCGGAGCCGGTGCAGGTGAGCGCGCTGACCGTGCTGATGGGCGAACGTTTTGAGGTATTGGTCGATGCGCGTGACGGTAAAACGTTCGATATGGTGACGTTGCCGGTCACACAGATGGGGATGAGTTTGCCGCCGTTCGATCAGCCATTGCCGGTGTTACGTATTCAGCCGACCTTGCAGCCGGGTGCAGGGCAACTGCCGGAAACGCTGGCGTCATTGCCGGCGCTGCCGTCAACGTCAGGACTGAAAACACGCCAATTACAGTTAACGATGGACCCACAACTCGACATGCTGGGTATGCAGGCACTCATGCAGCGTTATGGTATGCAGGCGATGGCAGGGATGAATATGGCCGAGCACGGCTCGATGTCGGGTATGTCTATGCCGTCCGGCTCAGGACAGAATGGCATGAACCACGGCAATATGAACCACGGTAATATGAATCATGGCGACATGAACCACAGCGCGATGAATCACGGCGCGATGAATTCACCGACGGGGCAGGCGGCGCTGGATATGATGTCGGCCAATCGCATCAATGGCGCGGCATTCCAGATGGGACAACCGATGTTTGAGGTTAAACGCGGTGAGCTCGAAGTGTGGAGTATTTCCGGGCAAGGCGACATGATGTTGCATCCTTTTCATATTCACGGCACCCGCTTTCGTATCTTGTCTGAGAATGGCAAACCGCCTGCCGCCCATCGACAAGGGTGGAAAGACATTGTGCACGTGGAAGGCGCGCGTAGCGAGGTGCTGGTGCAGTTCAATCATCCCGCACCGAAAGAACGGGCGTTTATGGCGCACTGCCATTTACTGGAGCACGAAGACACCGGCATGATGATGTCGTTTACCGTCTCCTGATACCTCAAGCCGGAAAGGCACTGTCTGTTGCCCTGACGCCCTTTAGGCGCCGGTGTCGGACAGCGCTTTTTCTTGCTCGCTGAGCCGCTGATCGAAACGTTCACGCGCTTGGGTTACCTGCGGCAGATACTCCGTCGTCCAGCGATAAAGCGCCTTAAACGGCTCCTTCAGTGTGTTCCCGAGCGGTGTGATGTGATATTCCACCGCAACCGGCGAAAACGTCAGTACCCGACGTTCTACAATACCGTTACGCTCCAGTTTTCGCAGGCACTGCGTCAGCGCTTTTTGTGTGATGCCTTCCAGGCTGCGTTTGATTTCGTTAAAGCGCAGCGGTTTTTCGCATAGCGCGCCCAGTACCAGCACTGACCATTTGTCGGCGATTTGCTCCAGCAAAAAACGGCTGGGGCAGTTGGCGTAAGAGTAAGGAGATGTACAAGATTTCGGCATAGTAGTTTCCTTTAGGCTACCAGGTAGCATAAATGTGCCTGATTGACACCAGGTTTACATTGTATACCATCACAGGTTCGTGCCCAAGGAGATTGATTACATGGCCAATATTGATGTGCTGTTCCGTCCTTTTACGTTAAAAACACTGCAATTAAAAAATCGTATCGTGATGGCGCCGATGACCCGGTGTTTCGCCGCCGATGGTATTCCGGGCGATGATATTGCCGCCTATTATCGCCGTCGGGCGGAGGGTGAAGTCGGGTTGATTTTGTCTGAAGGCACCGTCGTGGATCGCCCCGGTTCGAGTAACCACCCCGGGATTCCGTTTTTTCATGGCGAGCGTGCGTTAGCGGGCTGGCAGCAGGTGATTGACGAGGTCCACGCAGCCGGCGGCAAGATGGGGCCGCAAATATGGCATGTTGGCTCGGCTCCGTACCCCGGTGTGGAATGGGATCCGGATTACATCGAAAGCCCGTCGGGGTTGTTCTCGCCGGAGATGGAGCGCGGTCATGCCATGACCGATGAAGACATTGCCGATACCATCTCGGCATTTGGTCGCGCCGCGGCCGATGCGAAGCGCCTAGGGTTTGATACGCTCGAATTGCATGGTGCGCATGGTTACCTGATAGACCAGTTCTTCTGGGGTGGGACCAACCAGCGTACTGATGCGTTCGGTGGGGCGACGATTAAACAGCGTGCGCGTTTTGCCGCTGAAGTAGTGAAGAGTGTTCGAGACGCCGTAGGGCCGGATTTCCCGCTGATTTTACGTGTCAGTCAATGGAAGCAGCAGGACTATAGCGCCCGTCTGGCACCGACGCCGCTGGCGCTGGAAGACTGGCTGGCGCCGTTGGTCTCCGCGGGTGTGGATATTCTGCACTGTTCGCAGCGTCGCTTCTGGGAACCGGAATTCCCGGATGTGGATGGTGAGAATGGGCTGAACTTCGCCGGTTGGGTGAAGAAAGTGACCGGTGCCGCGACCATCAGCGTAGGGTCCGTCGGTTTGTCTGATGAGTTTTTCGGCGCTTTTGCCGGCAAAGGCGCCAATCCGGCGAGCCTGGATAAACTGCTCGAGCGCATGGAACGTGACGAATTTGATTTGATCGCCGTCGGTCGTGTACTGCTGACTGACCCGCAATGGGCGGCGAAAGTTCAGCGTCAGGAGCTGAATAGCCTTAATGGTTTCGAGGCGGCTTCCCTCGGCCAACTGGTGTAAACTTTGTCAGGCCCCGTTATCTCGGGGCCTTTTTATGCACGCTATAATCTGACGACTATAGCATTCGGATCGCGGCATTGACGACAAAACGGCTCTCTTCACTGATTGGGCAATCTTCCGGAATATCGGACGCTTGACGCACGATTAGCCAGGCATCGTGTTCACTTTCGTTCAGACAGATTTCTTCCTGCATCACATCAACCAGAAAATTCCATTGCCGGACTTTTTCGTTAGTGGGTGCCAGATAATCGAAAAAACCCAGATAGTGACGGATATAACGCAACCGCAAACCGGTTTCTTCCTGCAATTCTCGCATCAGGGTGGCAAGCAGGTTGTGATCGCCGGGTTCGCGTCCGCCACCGGGAATCTCCCAGTGTCCGGGTAACTCCGGATCATTGGCGCTGCGGCGCACCAGCAGTATACCGCCCCGGAATACCACCGCCGCCGCCATGGTTTGCCGGGTAATCCCTTCCTGTTGAGCCTGAAACTCAAACTGACACAACATCCTGGTGTAGGTGCTGTCCTGTGGTGAAAACAAAAACATGCTCGAGTACCTGCACTGGGTGAATGGACGCCTCCAACCGGACATGCTAGCGAGTCCGGATGACAGTGATATTTCACACACAGAATAAGTACAATAGAAATCTTTACAAAAGTAATTATTGTTATTCAATGTTTCGACATAAATTGACATAAGCCCGCGCGAAGGCGGGCTAAGAGAGAGAGGCGCCGCCGACAGGATAATCGGCGTCAGAACGGGGATCAGCGAACGTTAGGTACGCGGATGTTGCCATCGCGACACTGCGTTTTTATCGATTTGCCACAAGACTGAAAATTCAGATCTTTGTCCATACACACCCGAATTTCAGACAGCTCCGGGCCGCTACAAATCGCCACGATGCCCCCTTGCGGTATCGCCGGATTGCTCTGGCGGAATGAGGCCAGAATTTGATCCGCCGTCATTTGCAACGGCTTGGCCGGCGCGTTGAAACTGGCCGGGATTTTCACCTTGGTCAGCGCCTGGTCCGCCGCCTGTAAATACCCGTTCGCGCCCAGCCCGCTACAGGTGCCGTGTTTTTCCCACTCGTGCGTGAGCAGGTCATCGGTTGGGAACAGGGTATTGCCGTACTTGCGCTCTTGCGCGGTAAGCGCCGTTATCGGCGGGCAGTCTTGCGGCCAGCCGCCGTTGGCATATTGCGGCCACAAGCCGTGCAGTACAAAGCCATACCCTTTGGAGCATTGCTCATTGCTGGCATGAGTCAGACAAAATGTGGGTGACCAGGATAACGTCAGCAGATAGAAATCAAACACCCCCGCCTGGCCTTTTGCCGGTGCGGCGGGGCTGGTCATCAGGCCGATTGCCAATACCAGTCCGGCCAATAACGAATATACTTTTTTCATCATCTTCTCCTGTCGAATTTTCAATTTTTCAGGCGCAACAATCCTGTTGCGCCCAATTTTTGCCGATGAGTAATCACCAATAAACCTCTTTGATAAATCTTATTTTTTCAGATCATCAGTTAAAGAGGATATAACCAAAATAATTCGCGCTGCAGGATAACACGCCCGCGTTTTGAATAACGCAACGCATTAGCCCTTCAGGGCAAGGCTTATTTGAGCCTTGTAACATGGCAACCGTGCGAACCCCAGATGCTCACCTTGGCAACTGGGGAGGGGCGGGTAGCCAATATACCTGCAACCTGGCGTATGATGGGTATATACCCGTCATACTTCAAGTTGCAGGTGCGTTGGCTGCGTTCGTTCACCCGAATCACTTACCTGAGTAAGCTCATCGGGATGAAATGAGAGACATCCTGTCTCTCACCAGAGGCCAGCCTTTGGCTGGTCAAATTCGTTCCCGACGAATTTGTCTCTCTCTTGCCGCCTTCCTGCAACTCGAATTATTTGGGGTATAAATAATTGTTATCTCTGCGCTATGTCGATGCGGCAGCTGTATTCTGTATGAATAAAAAAGCGATAAATGTCAAATCCCGGCGTGAAATTTATTCAAAATTCACAATGAATGCAGAGGGGATCGTGCAGTGGGATGAGGCGATTCGTTATCAGTGATTATCCTGAAAAACAAAGCGGCATAATAATAAATACGAGATAAATAATAGCCGGAGTTAATAACTTTCTGGATTATTTTTTAACGGATTGCTTTAAAAATAATCAGTCGCAGTATATGAATAATGGCCGAGAGTGGTGTTTAGTCGAGCACATATTGTTTTACCGGTCATCTAACGGTGAGGGTGATGTATGCCATCATGCATTGCGTGGGTTATTCCGCTCACCGAAAAATGACCAAAACATTAATCCGGCATACCGACGAACGGCAATACGCGATGTAACGCAACGTATTGCACCAGCATAATGGTTTTGGCGTCCATAATCGTGCCGTCGGCAATGGCCGCTAATGCCTGCGGCAACGTCATCTCCAGCGTTTCTACATCTTCGCCCTCGTCCAGCACGCCGCCACCCTCGCCGATACGAGAATGGTCGTCATATTCGCCCAGAAAGAAATAGAGCTTTTCCGTCACCGAACCGGGGCTCATATAAGCTTCCATTACTTTGCGAACATGGAATACCCGGTAGCCGGTTTCCTCTTCCGCTTCGGCGCGAATCCGCACCTCGGGGTCGGCATGATCAAGCAAGCCGGCGGCGGCTTCAATCAGCATTCCGTCGTGGCCGTTGACGAATACCGGAAAACGAAACTGACGGGTCAACAACAATGTCTGTTTGCGGCGATGATACAACAAGATGACTGCGCCATTACCGCGATCGTAGGTTTCCCGGCTTTGCCGCTGCCAGGTGCCATCCCGGCGTAGAAAATCGAAGGTATTTTTCTTCAGCACATACCAATCATCAGACAGTACCACGCTGTCAATAATGCGTACCCGGTCTCGTGTGGTGAGCATTGCAACACTCCTGAATAAGTGATGAGTGGTTATCCTAACTGGGTTTTTCGTGCATCTTCAAGTTATTTCGTGCGTATTTGTGCAGTTATTTGCGGGTTAAAATCAGTATTTAGGTAATTAATCGTGCAATATCAGGCGTGTTCAGGTAAAAAAGGGATGAAAAAACGTATCGGAGAAATACCATGCTGACGACGCAGCGTAAACAGCGAATTCTGGAACAACTGGCGGCTGAAGGACAGGTGCTGGCAAAGCAATTAAGCGAAGCCTTTGGCGTTTCGGAAGATACCATTCGGCGTGACTTGCGCGAGCTGGCCGGCGAGGGGCGATTACAGCGGGTGCATGGCGGCGCCTTGCCCGCTTCCGGCACAGTGGTCAGTTTTGATGCGCGCAGCCGGATAGCGATAAGCGCCAAGCATCAACTCGCGCAGGCTGCCGCTGCGCTGATACTATCGGGTCAGGTGGTGATGATTGACGGCGGCACCACCAGTGGTGAGCTGGTGACGTGCCTGCCGTTGACGCTGGCGGCGACGGTAGTTACCCACAGCCCGAGCGTGGCGGTGGCGCTGGTAAATCATCCCGGCATCGAGGTGGTATTGATTGGCGGTCGTCTTTACAAGCATTCACTGGTTGCGGTAGGCGCCGCGGCGGTGGAGGCGCTGGCGACGATCCGCGCCGATATCTTTTTTATGGGCGTAACCGGTGTGCATCCGCAGGCGGGGTTCAGCACCGGCGATCTGGAAGAGGCGTATATCAAACGAGCGCTGGCGGCACGCGCAGCGGAAACGGTGGTCATGGCGACACAGGATAAGTTGAATGTCGCCTCTCGTTATGCGATCGGCGAACTTACCATGGCCAGCACGCTAATTGTGGAATCCGCGGTGCCTGACGAAGTAGCTACGCCTTTTACTCGGGCAGGGTTAAGCCTTATTCGCGCATAAATACGCTAACAACGCTGATGGACGACAGCGTTATCGACGTGGGCATTAACGTGCAGAAACGTGCATCGGAGGGTGTGCCGTCTCCGATGTTACCGCCATTACTGAGATAAGGTGCCGACAGGCGCGCACCAGTGAAACTCGCTCGCCAATTGGCTGAGCGTTTCACGTACCAGACGAACCGCGCCGTCACGGATGATTGTCGGCCGGAATCCGAGTTCGATGGCGTAATCCGGCATAGACAACGGGCACGGCAGACAACGCAGATGCGGCGTACGGGCAGCAATGGCCTGAGCGGCGTGGGCGGGCAGCGTCGCCAGCAGAGTATCATCCTGCAGTAGCCAGGGGATCGCGGCAAAATGGGTGGTGGAGGCAGCAATGCGTCGGCTGAATCCCAGCTCTGCCAGTTGCTCGTCTACCAGCCCGATATGTCCGCCGTGCGAGATCAACAGGTGCGGTGTGTGGATAAATCGCTCCAGCGACAGCGTCGTCACGTCCCGGCTTACCAGACAGGCATAGCCGCCGCTGGCGACCTGCACTTTCGACAGTGAACGGTAGCTGAAACCGCCCGCCGTCAGCGCCAGATCCAGTTCATGGCGCAGCAGCATGTCGGCCGCGATCTGGCTGTGGGCTTGCCGAAACACCAGCCGCAAGCCAGGTGCCCGCTGGTGCAGGCGGGCAATCATCATCTGCCCCAACGCCAGTTCAAAATCATCCGACAATCCCAACGTGACGGTGCGACCGGCATACGCCTGTGGGTTCGGTTGGAGCAACATCAATGTTTCACGGCATTTGTTGAGTGCATCGCTGACCAACGGCTGCAGTTCGTGTGCACGCGGCGTCGGCATCAAGCCCCGGCCGGTACGTACGAATAGCGGATCGCCGTACCACTGCCGAAGCCGTTTTAACGCCGCGCTGACGGCGGATTGAGTAATGCCGAGGCGTAAACCGGCGCGGCTGGCGCTACCTTCCTCATACAACGCCTCAAACGTCTTGAGCAGATTCAAATCCAGACTGCTGATATTTATTTCATTCATATCAATCAACAACGAAATGGGCTTCATTCAACTCAGCGGGACTGGCAGCATACCACCATCCTGTGGCTCTCGGGCCCGATTAACTCACCGGAGAAAAGACGATGGCGACATCCGTAGTGGCTGCATTACAGATAGGGAGTTCACCCGCCGGCAAAGCGGCGACGCTGGGGGCGATTCTGGCATGGGAAACGGAAATTGTTCGTAGCGGCGCGGTGTTGGTGGTCATGCCGGAAGCGTTGCTGGGCGGCTATCCCAAAGGGGAGATGTTCGGCACTTATCTGGGTTATCGCCTGCCGCAAGGACGCGAGACGTTCGCACAGTATTATCACCATGCCGTTGATCTGGATGGCGAAGAGTGTACCGCGCTGGCGGCGTTGTCGGCCCGTACCGGCGCCACGCTGGTAGTGGGCGCGATAGAGCGCGACGGCAATACCTTATACTGCACCGCGCTATTTTTCACGCCGGAAGCCGGGCTGGCGGGCAAGCATCGTAAGCTGATGCCTACCGGCACCGAGCGGCTGATCTGGGGGCAGGGCGACGGCTCCACGCTGACGGTCATCGATTCACCGGCTGGTAAAGTCGGTGCGGCGATCTGCTGGGAAAACCATATGCCGTTGCTGCGTATGGCGATGTACGGCAAAGGGGTACAGATTTGGTGCGCACCAACGGTGGACGAACGCGATATCTGGCAAGCCTCAATGCGGCATATCGCCCATGAAGGGCGCTGTTTTGTGATTACCGCCTGTCAGGTACAACCTTCGCCTGCTGCGCTGGGCATCGACATTCCCGGCTGGGACCCGCAACGACCCCTGATCAACGGTGGTAGCTTGATAGTCGATCCGCTGGGCAACGTACTGGCCGGGCCGCTGACGGGTGAGACGGGGTTACTGACGGCGGAAATCGACACCGACCTGCTGGCCGGCGCCCGTTACGATCTGGATGTGGTCGGTCACTACGCCCGACCGGACGTATTTTCGCTGACGGTGGATGAACGGGAGCGGAAAACGGTGCGATATTGGGGGGATTAGGCTGTAAATGGTGTTATTGAGTCTGGCGGTGAGGGGATATTTTGAATTTTCGGGATTGAATGTTTATCCATTTTAAATGAACGGGTGTAGTACCAATTTTGGTGGTCAGACTTTAACCGCCTGCCCTTGTTATGTGCGACGGTGGGCATCAATTTCTTCGACATATAGCTTTTGAGTTTTTGCAGCTACTACCTGTAGTAATGATCTAAGCGTAATGTTGGCGGTTTGAATCTGTTCTTCGGTTATTGTGTGACCATTCATTGGATGAATAACCAAATCATTGATGCTACCCATACCACCAAATGACGACAAAATACCCTCAATACCTCTGAAGTCGGATCCACGGATTAATTCAGCATTTTTTTCAAACCAATGGGCCCAATGCTTCTCACCTACTGATAGTAGAAAGTCTATGAATACTTGAAGATCGCGGGATAATGCTTTGATATCTGGATGCATATAATACCTAAGTGGCTGTACTAAATAGTCTATTGTGTTAGGGAAGTTCAGTTCGAATTGATAGGCTTTGCTGATGCTGTTTTAATGGGAATGATTATCCTTGAACGAAGCTCAAATAGTTCAGGTGGGTGCCGTCGTGCCATACAACGCACCATGAATTTATATCACTTTCATTGGAAAAAAAGATTTCCCAGCGCTTATCAGCCATATCTTGTAACTCGAGTTTCTGATTGTTAATGAATTGAAAACAATGATTTTCAAGAGCTAATTCAGCGCCTTCAGCACCGATCAACCATAGGAAATCTTCTTTCCATAAAGGGTGTTCAGATATTTCACTAATTTGATTGAGGCAAAGTGTTTTGATTATTTTAGGCCAATCTGATTCAACATAAAGACAACGAATGGCTAGGCGATCATTGATTCCAGAGCCCCCAGAATAGAAATTAAAAGAATAATCCAGATCGGTTGTTAAAGGCTGGAAACCTAGTATGTTCGCAATGATTCTAATAGCTTTTTCTCTTTCAGTTTCGTTGCTGCTATATTGATAGTCAATTCCATCGTAAGAGTGCATATAGGATTTTCTTTAACGTTTAAAAAGTTATTATGTGGAATGTTTTCATGTAATGGCAATACTGCTGTTCCGCATATTTTTTCTGTTGTGTGTATTTCGAATGTGTCGTGTGCAAATCATAAGCATGTTTCTAGTCTGCATCAATGAAAGAATGCTAGCCAGGAATGGGGTGTCATATCCTTTTGCGATTTAATTTAATATACACTAACCAAACTATATACCCTTTATACTCCAAGTTACAGATCTGTTGGCTGTATTATTCGGCCCATCCCTCAGGACGTCATGGGGTATCCGGGTCGGTGAAGTAGCGGCGCGTTTTGGCGCTCAGCAACGCCCATAGATTGATGGCGATTTCAAGACCACTGCGCACGGCCGCAGCCGTTAGCTTCTCGGCCGGCAGCAAACCGCCATCAGCTTGATTCAGCAGGTAGGCGTTTTGAAGCAGAACGCTGCCATAAAACAGGATTGCGGCGAATAGCATCAACCAGCGACCACGTGGTTTCCCTCGCAGCGCAAGCACAGAAGCCAGGATTAAAAATACAGCGCTGGAGACGGCGAAAACGGCCGTACTCGGGGCGAGTTTGATGGCACCCGCAGTTTGTACGGAGACGGTCAGGAAAATCAGTGCGAACAGGCTGATAAGACCGACTGCGATGTTCATGATTGCAGCGGCCCAGAGGCGTTTGGGGCGTTTATGCTGTGGGGGAGTCACTGTCGTTCCTTGGATGATCGAGTGGAGTAAACCAACGTGTAATCGCCCGGCCAGGGCGCACGGTAGGCGGCGTCTACGACGGCGGATTGTTCCTTCTGCCGGTGACCACGCTATCGTGTCGATACTGTATATGCCGTTTTAGCGGAAAGACAATAACTATACCCGTCATACTTCAAGTTGCAGGTGCGTTGGCTGCGTGACTCGGCCCATCAATGGGCCTCGCCCTTCGGGCCGCTGCAAGCAGCGTTCAAATCTGCTCCCGGCAGATTTGTCGTTCACCCGAATCACTTACTTGAGTAAGCTCATCGGGATGAAATGAGAGACATCCTGTCTCTCACCAGAGGCCAGCCGTTGGCTGGTCAAATTCGTTCCCGACGAATTTGTCACTCTCTTGCCGCGTGACAAGGCTCAATGAGCCTTGCCCTGACGGGCCAACGCGTTGCGTTGTTCAAAACGCAGCGCGTTTTGTCCTGCAACTCGAATTATTTGGGGTATATATGGGATTTCGTATTTGACACGTTTTTATGATGATCGTAATATGATGACCATCATGTTAAATAAATTTACACGCAAACAAATCACCCACGAGCGTATCGTCGAGGTCGCATCGCGCGCGATCCGGCGCGCCGGCACTAACGGCGTCGGCGTTGCCGATATGATGAAGGAAGCCGGCCTCACGCATGGCGGTTTCTATGCGCACTTCGAGTCACGGGATGCGCTTGTGGTTGAGGCTATACAGCGCGCCTGGATTGACAGTTCAACCGCAATCAAGGCGGCGACTGCACGTCGCATGGCATGTGGGGAAGGGCATTTTGCGGCGCTGGTGCATTCCTACTTGCACGAAAGTCATCTGGAGCAAATCGAGTGTGGCTGCGTCGTCGCCGCGTTGGCGTCTGAAATGCCCCGTATGAGCGATGCCGTGCTCAACGAAGCGCGCCGTAATGTAAATGCGTTGGTAGAGCTGGTGCGCTCAACGCTGCCACAGAGTGCCGATCCGGCCCGAGCAGAAGACGCTGCGGCCATGATGGTCGGTGCATTACAACTGGCGCGAGTATTCGGCGGCCAGCGTGGTCGCTATCTGCTAGCGCGAACCAGCGAACAGCTTATTACACAGTTTGAACCTTTTTACCCTAATTGAGCCTGCCGGGATATCAGCGGCAGTCTCTTTTCACCTGAAAATATGATGACCATCATACCGGAGATATTGTATGAAAATTGCTGACGCTACTGTTCTCGTCACGGGTGCCAACCGCGGCATCGGGCTTGCCTTCACCAAGGCTTTCCTGGCTCGCGGTGCCCGCAAGGTTTATGCGGGTGCGCGCGATCCTTCGAGCATCACCTTATCGGGTGTTGAACCACTGAAACTCGACGTGACCTCGGTCAGCGATGTTGAGTCTGCCGCGCGTTTGGCCGGCGACGTGAATATCGTCGTCAATAACGCGGGTATTGCGGCCATCGGCGGGTTTCTTGCCGATGATGCCGAAGACCTCCTTCGGCGCCACTTCGAAACAAATGTTTTCGGGGTGTTGCGCGTAAGCCGCGCGTTTGCGCCGGCGCTGGCACGCAATGGCGGCGGCGCACTGCTCAACGTGGCATCTATCGGTAGTTGGCTGAGTTTTCCCATGTTAGCGACCTATGCGACGTCCAAAGCCGCCGTCTGGAGCCTGAGCAACGGCTTGCGCAACGAATTGCGGGAGCAAGGAACGCAGGTGATGTCTTTGCACATGGGTTTCGTCGATACCGATCTTACGAAGGGTCTCGATGCCCAGAAATCAACGCCTGAGGCGATTGTGGAATACGCGCTCAATGCGCTGGAAGCGGGTGCCGAAGAAGCGCTCGCTGACGAGCTCACCCGGCAGGTGCATAGCGGCTTGTCGGCCGAGTCGCCGATCTATCTGATGCCGCGCTAAGCGCTCTTCAAAAGAACCGGAAACACGGCTTATGGCGACGAGGAGCGAACTTGAACTTACGCGTCAGGTCAGTACGCCGGCATCTCCTCCGGCACGCTTTCTCCGTGGTCGGCATTGTCGTGTTTCTGGTCTCCATGAATGGAGCCGTCTTGTTTGCGGCCTCCGAAACGGATTTCCCGGCAGTACCGCAACGGGCTTCTCGTGAGTACGCCATAGCAGAATGGCGCACAAGTGCGTTTTACTGGCTCGCTGCTGAAAGACCAGAAGCGCCAGCAGAATGACCGAGAGTGGTGACGTGCCGGCAATGGGGCAGCCACATGAACGGCTGACGTAAGATGTCCTCATCGGCGAAATAAAGAAGGCGCAATAAAGAAATAGGGGATGCCCTCTCAACAAGTGTTGTAATGATTTCAATTGGGTGAAGGCTGGATGGTGGTCTCAGATGCGCAGGGAGCCAAGGTCACTTTCAGTGCAGATACCGCAAAATCAATAGCCAACAGCCCGACCCGCTAAGGCGGTCGGGCACTGAAAAAAGAGATCGCAGGTTGTGGGATGAGGGCCGACTGAGTGCTCGCTTCATCAACGAATCATCAAGCGGTAGGCGGTGTTGTCTCAACGACTGTGAACCACCCCTTCACCACCTGGATGACGCCCCACAGTTTATCGGGGATCGCCAGTAACGGCACGCGCTCGGCATCAAGGGCAGTGGCAATTTCTGCTTCCCGGCCTTCACCCGCGAGCTCGACCCATGTTGGATTCATCACCAGACCCTGTCCAACCGCGACCAGTGACAGTCCTGTGCTCAACGCTTTCTCGGCGTCGCTGGGCGTTCGGATAAGGCCGGCCGCCATTAATGGAATGCGGTCAGCTACGTGTTCAACGAGCAACTCGGCGGTCGTACGTTCGCCGGTATAGTCAGCAGGTCTGGCATTCGGAATGTCAAAGAGTGACGCATGGAGATAATCGATGCCAGCTTCAATCAGCCGGTCAATAAGCACGTAACTATCGTTAATACGCAGGGCACCCTCATCAGCCTCTTCTGGTGATATGCGGTAGCCAAGCAAGAACGGTCGCTTGGCGTGTTCGGCGATGACCCGCTGTGCTTCACGCACCACGGCTAAGGGGAAACGTATACGGTTTTCGAGTGAGCCACCCCATTCATCATCACGCTGGTTAAACATGGGCGAGAAGAAATTCTGGATGAGAAAGCCATGAGCACCATGCAGTTCGATGCCGTCGAAGCCCGCTTCAATGGCGCGGCGAGTCGCTTCGCCGAACGCCATGATGATTTCTTCAATTTCTTTTTCACTCAGTGCATGACTGGTTACTTCGGCGTTATTGAACGGGCTGGGCGGCACCTGTAATGCACTGGCACTGACAACGCGGCCATTCGGCACAAGGTGTGGCAAGGCTTTGTTGCCGGCGTGGAAAATCTGCAAGATGGCGGGCGCGCCCCCGCTTTTAGCCGCTTGCGAGAGGCGACGGAGGCTGGGAATGAAACGATCATCATAACTGGCGAACTCGTCAGTGAAGCCTATACCATCAGGTGTCACGTGCGTACAGCCCGTCACTACCATGCCAACGCCGTTGACGCGAGCGCGATAGTAGGCCACCTCTTGGTCAGATATGGTGCCATCAGGGTTCGCCGACCATGTTGTCATCGGCGCCATCACGACGTGGTTGCGCAGGGTCAGGCCGTTCTTGAAAGCGAAAGGCTGAAGCAGCCTCGATTGGGTTGAGGTCATAGCACTGAATCTCCATGAATAAAAAAGTAAGTCAGGGTCGGTTGTGAACCGGTGTGGGGCAGTATGGGCCCGATGGCTCAGAGAATGTTTGCCAGAAACGTTGCATTTATTGCCTGATTTGATGATTTGATATCAATAACCAAGTCGGTCGGCGATCAACAATGCTAAGCTTCAACAATACAATTGAAATGTAACCATTAGATTTTACGGAGATGTGGAATGAGTTCTCAATCAGAACCGGACATGGGTGAGCTTGTCAGTCTGGTTGGTAAAATTGCACAAATCGACGGAGATTATGATACCCCGATTCCAGCTCTGAAGCTTCGTCGTTGCAGTTCCACCACCGATCCGAAGCCTTGCATTTATGGCCTGGGCCTGGTCTTGATCGTGCAAGGTGGTAAGCGGATCTCTCAGGGCGACGAGATCTTCGACTATGGGGCCGGGCAATCCCTTATAACAACCGTGGATATGCCTGTCGTCGCGTATGTCACTCGTGCCAGCGCCACAGAGCCTTTCCTCGGGATGTGGCTGGAACTTGATGCTCGCCTCATCGGCCAGTTGGCGGCGGAAATGGAGTTTTCGACGCCGCTGCAGGCTTCGACGGCACGGGGAATATCCCTTGAGGTACTGGATCCAGGCTTGCAGGATGCGCTGACCCGGCTGCTCCGATTGCTGGCCGAACCGTCGTTGATTCCTCTCCTCGCTCCCCTGATCCAGCAGGAGATCGTCGTGCGCCTGCTTAATGGGGGACATGGCGCCAGTTTGCGCCGCCTTGTGGCGGTCGGCTCTCCGAGCCAGCAAATTGCCAAGGTGATTACATGGCTTAAACAGCATTACACGGAAAATATATTGATGGATGATCTTGCAGCAAAGGCCCATATGAGCGCGTCGACTTTTCGGCAGCATTTTCGCGCCGTCGTCGGCGTGAGTCCCTTGCAATACCTGAAGAACCTGCGCCTACTCGATGCCCGGCAACTGATGCTCAATGAAAATCTGGATGCAGGCAGCGCAGCGACGCGAGTCGGGTACGAGAGCGCATCCCAGTTTAGCCGGGAATACAGCCGATTATTCGGAGATCCACCGAATCGAGATATCAAACGGATGCGAGAATCCACTCGGACAAGAAACCATTATGACCACTAAAGAGTGGCCAGCCGTCCCATCACCGGTTAAAAACAAAAACCCCAGACTTGCGTCTGGAGAAGGGCGAGTGAGGATGAACCGGTCCGGTCGGGATTGACTCGCGCGGAGCGCTCGCCCTGCGGGCCGCCTGCGGCGGTCCAAAAGGCAAGCCGTTTTGTCGAACCCTGTCGTGGGTTCTCGTCCGTCCCATCACCGGTTAAAAACAAAAACCCAGACTTGCGTCTGGAGAAGGGCGGGTGAGGATGAACCGGTCCGGTCGGGATTGACTCGCGCAGAGCGCTCGCCCTGCGGGCCGCCTGCGGCGGTCCAAAACGGCAAGCCGTTTTGTCGAACCCTGTCGTGGGTTCTCGTCCGTCCCATCACCGGTTAAAAACAAAAACCCCAGACTTGCGTCTGGGGAAGGGCGGGTGAGGATGAACCGGTCCGGTCGGGATTGACTCGCGCAGAGCGCTCGCCCTACGGGCCGCCTGCGGCGGTCCAAAACGGCAAGCCGTTTTGTCGAACCCTGTCGTGGGTTCTCGTCCGCCCCATCACCGGTTAAAAACAAAAACCCCAGACTTGCGTCTGGGGTTTTTGTTTTTAATCTGGCGGTGAGGGAGGGATTCGAACCCTCGATACGTTTTCACGTATACACACTTTCCAGGCGTGCTCCTTCAGCCACTCGGACACCTCACCGGATTGTCGCCGTCAGGGGCAACGGGGCGCTACTCTAGGGAAAATCCGCCGCAGCGTCAACACACTTCTTTCATAAAAACGTGCGTTTAGCCAAACTTAGCGCAATCTGCTGCTTTCCTCGACAGTTTGCTTTGTCTGCCAACCCATTCGATGAGTAAGGAAACGGCGCATGTTTCATTTCTGTTAATTTGCGGTTGTTGTGCCGACTCCTCGGCTGTGTCGATAAGGGATAAATGCTATGCTTGCTTATCAATGCCGAGTCAGGAGAAACCATGTATCCCGTCGATTTACACATGCACACCGTCGCCAGCACCCACGCCTACAGCACCTTGCATGACTATGTGGCCGAAGCTAAAACTAAGCAGATCCGCCTGTTTGCCATTACCGATCATGGCCCGGATATGGCGGATGCGCCGCATCACTGGCATTTCATTAATATGCGTGTCTGGCCGCGGGTAGTGGACGGTATCGGTATTCTGCGAGGTATTGAGGCTAACATTAAGAATCTGGCGGGCGATATCGACTGCACCGGGCCAATGCTGGAAAGCATGGATCTGATTATCGCCGGTTTCCATGAGCCGGTGTTTCCCCCTTCAAATCGTGAAGCCCATACCGAAGCGATGATTGCCGCCATGGCACAAGGGGCGGTACATATCATCAGTCACCCCGGTAACCCGAAATTCCCTGTCGATATCCGTGTGGTGGCGCAAGCGGCCGCTAAATATAACGTGGCGCTGGAATTGAATAACTCCTCTTTCACCCATTCCCGCAAGGGCAGCGAGGCGAATTGCCGGGCGATAGCCGAAGCCGTGCGTGACGCCGGCGGTTATCTGGCTCTGGGGTCGGATTCGCATATCGCCTGGTCGTTGGGGGAGTTTCCGCATTGTGAGCGTATTATGCGGGACGTTGATTTTCCGCAAGATCGCGTGTTGAATGTCAGCCCGCGCCGGGTGCTGGATTTTCTGGAGCAGCGTGGTAAGCCGGTGATCCCGGAGTTTGCCGATCTGTGACGTTGTCACTTAATCGCGCCGTCATGTCTTTTTACAGGTTGATGAGATGAATGAATTTTCCGTGGTGTGCCGCATTCTCGGCACGCTGTTTAACCGCTCGCCGCAGGATCCGCTGTTGGCGCCGTTGTTTACCCTGATTGAGCAAGGCAAGCTGGCGCAGCAATGGCCGCTGGCGCAAGACGAGCTGATGGCGCGCTGGCAGCGTAGCGTCGATTTGCCGGCGATGAGTGCTGATTATGAGGCATTGTTCGGCGCAGAGCCGTCGGTAGCGCCGTGGCGCTCCAGTTGGGAGCCGGACGCACCGGAAGCTGAAATCCGTACGTTTTTACAGCAACGTGGTATGCCGCTGGGCGACGGGCCGGTGGATCACTTTGGCGCTATGCTGCTGGCGGCATCCTGGCTGGAAGACCAGGCACAGGAAGATGAAACGGCGGCGCAGTCGGCGTTTTTCGATAACTATTTATTGCCGTGGAGTGATCGTTTCTTAGGCAAGGTGGAAAGCCATGCTACCAGTGCATTTTATCGCACTCTGGCGATCATTTGCCGCGAAGCACTGGACGCGATGCGTGACGAACTGGCGGAAGCGGAAGACAATGAGACGGATAATGAGACGTCTGAAGAGTGAAAAACGGGTGGCGGATGCCACCCGTTTTTGTCTTAATCGATCAAGTCTTAATCGGTCAACATGATAACCAGTTGACCGGGTTTCACCTCGATGCCTTTGGCCAGTTTCTTCGCCAGCGCTTCTTTGTTGTTGTGCTCCGGGTTCAGCACATAAGCGGGCTTCTGGTCAAAATAGCTTTTCAACGACTGATTCAGGTAGGGCGTCAGCGTTTGCAGTAGTGTTTGTAATTTCTCCGGCTGAACGCTGTAATCCACCAGTTCCATCTCTTTCAGGTAGATGGCGCCTTCATCCTTGTTGAACACCGGCTGGGCTTTGAGCGTCAGTTTCATATCCGCTTGCTGTTTTCCCAGCAATGAACTGATATCCACTTTAGCGTTACCGCTCAGCGTTACTTTGCCGGGTTCTGCGCGGCCAATCTGGCTGGTCAGCTCGGTCAGCGTAATATGTGCATCCACCACACCGGGAACGCCCAATTGCTTCTGGTAGTCATTATGTTGCTGCAAATACTGATTAATTTCTTGCTCGCTCAGGCTGTATTGCGCCAATTGGTTACAACCGCTTATCAGCAATGTACCCAGCAGCGCCAGAGCGGCCAGTCCCGATTTTTTCATTGTTATAACCTCTTGTTTTCCGTAATGGACCTCGCCGGGCGAGGAATGCCGGCAGGGTGCGTTATTCCGCTCACATCGCCAATCGGAATACGCCTAAACGCCGCCGTCGGGCGGCGGCGACAAGGGGATTATTGTGCCTGTTCAAGCAGCAGGTCGACGTTGGCGCTTTGAGACAAGGTGTCACAGTAAGCGGCGACACTCGCCGGGACATTGACGTCGGCAACGATGGTCAGCGAGCGCAGCAGGGCAAACAGGTTGATGTCATCCAGCGACAACGTACCGTTGCACGCCTGTGGCGATACTATCAGCGGCGCCAGCGTTTGCAGGTCGCTTTCCAACCGGCTTATCAGTTCAGCGCTCTGGCTGAAATGCGTATCGAAGCGGCCGATTTGCCCCTCTTTCTTGTGAATAAAGTAGTTACGGCCGGCGTCAGTGGCGAACTCGTCGAAATCCGCGCGGGAAAAACGGGGAATCAGCAGGTGCGGCGCGTATTCATAGACGCGGCTAATCCAGGCGTCGATAGCCGGGTTGGTCGGGCCGGTCAACACTGGTTTGCCGTCCAGCTCGTCAACGTATTTCACGATGTCCAGACTTTCCGGCATGTAGCTGCCGTCGTCTTTTTGCAGGATCGGCACCACTTTCTGACCGACCATTGAAATCGGCGTGGTTTCATCATCGTTAGACAACACATGCAGTTCCACCGGCAACCGTTTAAGGCCGAAAATCATGCGTGCTTTCACGCAGAAAGGACAATGTTCATAGACAAACAATTTCATATGGGCACTCCCTGGTTGAGCGGCGCCGGGATCAGACGCGGCCGTAATCATGATGTCGGGGGGAATTATCCATTGTCAGCCGCTGTGCGTCCATGTGCAATGCACGTCATAACAAATGTACGTCGTAACAAATGTGCGCAGCAACAGGTGGAAATAGCAGAGAAAAATGGGGCGATGACGGCGCCCCGCAGATGATGTGGACTGAGTGTGATTGATAGCCTTGATCAATGCTCGCTCAGCATTGCCGGTTCGATCCGTTTCAGATGGAATTGCCAGTACAGGGCGGCCAGGGTCAGCATACCGATAATGCCTAACATACCCCAAGGCAAGGCCGGTTGGCCGAGCGCCTTTCCGGTATCAAACAGCCAGCCGCCACCGCTATAACCGAGCGCGCCGCCCAGTGCCAGCCCCATACGGCTAAATCCCATATAACTGCCGCGGGCGCGGGCATCGGCCAGTGATGCGCCCAGCGTTTCTCGCGCCGGTTCGGCGATAATGGAGCCAAGATAAAACAGGGCTATCAAACCCAACAGCCATTGCAAGTTGGTGACCATCCCCATCGGAATCAGGCTTAAGGTCATGATGAACAGCCCGAACATCAGTCGCTGTTCAAGGCGAAAACGTTTTTCGCTCCAGCGCGCTATCGGGTAGAGCAGCGTCAACGACAGCGTCGCTTCAATGGCGTACATCCATTTCACGGCGGACGGCGTGCCGGCCAGTTCATTCACCATGATAGGCATCATCAACAACACCTGTACGCCCAGCATGAAATAGCCGGTCAGCGTCAGCACATAGACAACGAAACGCCGATCGCGCATCACCCGCATCATGCCTTCGCGAATAGGCGTGCGGGTAGTGGAAATGCGATAGGCCGGCAATAACAAGGCATTGAGCGCGGCAGCCAGCACGAATACCGCCGCGCCGGCCCAGCACACCACTGAAAAGTTATATTGCATCAACCAACTGCCGATCAGTGCGCCGATCACCGCGCCGGCGTTATCCTGCATCATCAGGAGCGAAAAGAAACGGCTGCGCTCGTGCGGACGCGTCAGCTTGATGACCATCGCGTTACGTGGTGGTTCGAATAAGGTGCCGCCCAGTGCCGACAGTACGCAGGAGAGCATCAGCATCAGCGGTGTCGTAGCCAGCGCCATGAACACAAATCCGGACGCGCGCAGCAACATGCCGGTGACGATCATCGGCTTGGCGCCGAAACGGTCGGCGATGGCGCCGCCGAAAATGCCGAGCCCTTGTTGGGTGAATTGGCGCAAGCCGAGCGCAATCCCGACGGTGAGCGCCGCCCAGCCCATCTGATCGACAAAGCGAATGGAGATCAACGGGAACACGACGAAGAAACCCAATACCACCAGCATGTTATCCAGCAGCAGAAAATATTTACCCAGACTGCGGGCCTGCGTCATTAATGACATGTTTCACCACGAGGAAAAAAGAAAGAAAGGAATGCAGCTTGTCCATTCTCTCGCCGATTGCGTCATCGTGATAGGGGATCCTGCTAATAAATTTTTTTATCGTTCAACTGTTATCTGTCGAACAGTTTAAGAAAAAATGTCAGTGCGGCGTATCGATCGTTCAATAACTCGGCGGTCATGATTTTACGCTATGGAATTTATGTGGTTATAGTAAGCGCTATTGGCTTGTTATCCGGTTATGGCGTCCGCCGTATCGGCGTTGATCGCATTAATAAAATTTATTTATCGATAATTCGTCACCTGAGGGGGAAGGCATGTTTGGCTATCGCTCAACGACACCCAGAGTCCGTCTGACTACGGATCGGCTGGTGGTCCGTCTGGCGCACGAACGCGATGCCTGGCGTCTGGCTGAGTATTACGCGGAGAACCGTGATTTTTTAAAACCCTGGGAGCCGGTGCGCGATGCCAGCCACTGTTATCCTTCCGGTTGGCAGGCGCGGCTGAGCGTGATCTGCGATATGCACAAACAGGGGAGCGCGTACTATTTTTTGCTGCTGGACCCGGATGAAAACGAAGTGCGCGGCGTGGCTAACTTCAGTAATGTGCTGCGCGGTTCTTTTCATGCCTGTTATCTGGGGTATTCGCTGGGTGAAAAATGGCAGGGGCAGGGGATGATGTACGAAGCATTGCAGTCGGCATTGCGTTACATGCAGCGCCAACAGCATATGCATCGCATTATGGCCAACTATATGCCGCATAATCATCGTAGCGGCAACCTGCTGGCCCGGCTGGGGTTTGAGAAAGAAGGTTACGCCAAAAATTATTTATTGATTGACGGCAAGTGGCAGGATCATGTGCTGACCGCGCTGACGAACAATGAATGGACGCCGATGCGCTGAATGCGCGAATAAATCAGGAGAAGCCATGAAATACGCATTGACGCCCCAAGAAGCGCGGGTAATCGGATGCCTGCTGGAAAAGCAGGTCACGACCCCGGAACAGTATCCGATGTCCCTGAATGGCCTGACCGCCGCCTGTAATCAGAAAACCAACCGCGAGCCGGTGATGGAACTGACCGAAAACGAGGTGCAACAAACGCTGGACTTGCTGGTGAAACGACATTTTCTGCGTACCGTCAGCGGTTTTGGCAATCGGGTAATGAAATATGAACACCGGTTTTGCAACTCTGAATTCGGCGACCTGAAATTTTCCACGGCCGAAGTGGCGCTGGTGACGACCTTGTTGCTGCGCGGTGCTCAGACGCCGGGCGAGTTGCGCACCCGTGCCGCGCGTCTGCACGAATTTGTCGATATGGACGAGGTGGAGAACGTGTTGCAGCACCTGCAACAGCGTGAGGACGGGCCGTTTGTAGTGCGGCTGGCGCGCGAGCCGGGTAAACGCGAAAGCCGTTTTATGCATCTGTTTAGCGGCGAAGTGGCCGAGGCGGCGCCGTCTGCGTCGGGTGATGCGCCGCCGGATGACGAACTGGTTGCTCGGGTGTCCGTACTGGAAAATGACGTTGCTGAATTGCGGGCGCAATTGGCGGCGTTGCAGGCGCGTCTTGCCTGATGTGGTTCCGATAACAGAGTGGCGGGGAATGTAGGCATGACATCGGTGCGTATTGGTGTAGTAGGGTTGGGCGATATCGCCCGCAAGGCGTATTTGCCGATTTTGTCGCAGGCTGAGAATTGGCTACTGGTGGGCGCCTGGTCGCCGGGGCAGGAACGAGCCCGGCAACTGTGTCGCCATTACCGTATCACCTGTTTTGCCTCTCTGGACGCGTTGATCAGCCAGTGTGATGCGGTATTTGTCCACAGCAGTACCGCCAGCCATTATGAGGTGGTTAAAACGCTGCTATTGGCGGGCAAACACGTTTATGTGGATAAACCGCTGGCGGAAACGCTGGCGCAGGCAGAAGCGTTGGTGGCGCTGGCGGCCAGTCGTAATTTGTTGCTGATGGTGGGGTTCAACCGCCGTTTTGCGCCGCTGTATCAGCGTTTGCGGCAAGCGCAGCCTACTCCGGATAGCCTGCGAATGGAAAAACACCGCGTTGATCATATCGGGCCGCACCCGCTGGCGTTTACCCTGCTGGATGACTACCTGCATGTGGTGGATACCGCGTTGTGGCTGGCACAAACGCCTGATGCCCCTGCTACGTGGTACGGCGGCCGGATACGCTGCAATCCGCAAGGGCAACTGGTGTATGCCGAGCACCAGTTTCAAACCGCGCATACCTTGATCACCACCAGTATGCACCGCCAGGCCGGCAGCCAGCGCGAAAGCGTGCAGGTGATCGGCGATGGTGGTTGGTATCAGGTAGATAACCTGCGGGAATGGCGTGAAGAGCGTGAGGGGACGGTGTTGCTGCATCCTACGCCATCCTGGTTGAGTACACTGGAACAACGCGGGTTTGTGGGGGCGGTCCGGCACTTTATTGAGGCGGTGGTTTCGCATACGCCGCCGTTAACCTCAGGTGATCAGGCGTTGTATGCGCAACGGGTGATCGAGATGCTATTGAGAGAATGCTGAAAAAAACAGCGGCCATCGGTTGCCCATGTGGCTATTGGCGGTGCAATCGACTAGGCTGTGTGCCGCGATAAATTGCGCAGTGAGCGATCGGCGGTGAGTGCCGCTGTATGGCGTGAGGTGTTGCGGGCGGTGTGACCGTCTTGGGCATGGCGGTCGAACGGCTTTTCCCCGCCATCCATTTCTTTCCCATAGTCAGAACAACTGAATGAATCTACTGAAATCACTGGCAGCGGTCAGTTCCATGACCATGCTTTCTCGTGTGTTGGGATTTATGCGCGATGCGATCGTCGCTCGTGTGTTTGGCGCCGGTATGGCAACCGACGCTTTTTTTGTGGCGTTCAAGCTGCCTAATTTATTGCGGCGTACTTTCGCCGAAGGCGCGTTTTCTCAGGCGTTCGTTCCGATCCTGGCTGAGTATAAGAGTCAGCAAGGCGAGGAGGCGGCGCGCACTTTTCTGGCCTATGTCGCCGGCATGTTGACGCTGATTCTGGCGCTGGTGACGGTAGCCGGGATGATTGCCGCCCCCTGGGTTATCATGGTGACCGCGCCGGGCTTTGCCTCGACGCCGGAGCGTTTTGAATTGACCTCTGCGCTGCTGCGGGTGACTTTTCCTTATATCCTGCTGATTTCGCTGACATCAATGGTTGGGTCGGTGCTCAATACCTGGAACCGATTTTCGGTTCCGGCGTTTGCGCCAACCTTATTAAACATCAGTATGATCGGCTTTGCGCTGCTGGGTGCCCGCTGGTTTGATCCGCCGGTGATGGCGCTAGGTTGGGCGGTGATAGTCGGCGGGGTGCTGCAACTGTTCTATCAACTGCCGTATTTGAAAAAAATCGGCATGTTGGTGTTGCCGCGCATCAAGTTTCGCGATCCTAGCGTCAGCCGGGTGATGAAGCTGATGGTGCCGGCGATTCTTGGCGTATCGGTCAGCCAGGTCTCCCTGATCATCAACACTATTTTTGCTTCGTTCCTTAGCCAGGGCGCCGTCTCGTGGATGTATTATGCCGATCGATTGATGGAGTTTCCCTCCGGCGTGCTGGGGGTGGCATTAGGGACGATTCTGCTGCCGTCGTTGTCGAAAAGCGTCGCCAGCGGCAACCACCAGGAGTATTCCCGGTTATTGGACTGGGGGCTGCGGTTGTGCTTCGTGCTGGCATTGCCTGCGACGGTGGCGTTGGGATTGCTGGCTAAACCGCTGACGGTGGCGTTGTTTCAGTATGGTAAATTCAGCGCGTTTGACGCCATGATGACGCAGCGTGCGCTGGTCGCTTACTCCATCGGTTTGATGGGGTTAATCCTGGTGAAAGTATTGGTGCCGGGATTTTATGCACGGCAGGATATTAAAACGCCGGTAAAAATCGCCATGGCGACACTGGTGATGACCCAGTTGATGAACCTGATATTTATCGGTCCATTGCAACATGCCGGGCTGTCGCTGTCGATTGGTCTGGCATCTTGCTTCAACGCCGGGTTGTTATTCTGGCAGTTGCGTCGCCAGCGTATCTTTGCCCCTCAACCGGGTTGGACGGTATTTTTGGTGAAACTGGTGACGGCCGTCGTGGTGATGTCTGCCGTGCTGATCACGCTGAATCTGTGGATGCCTCCCTGGGAGCAAGGCAATATGACGGAGCGGCTGTTGCGTTTGCTGGTGGTAGTGGCGGCAGGCGTCGTCAGCTATTTTGCCTCGCTGGTCACACTGGGATTTCGTCCGCGAGATTTTTCCCGCCGTAGCGTCTGATTTTTTCCTGATTCCTCATTGGTTGATTTTTCTTTCATGGTTCGCGGTCGGCTTGGTAGGCCGCCTGCGGACCTGCATATTGAGACATCTTTAGTATCCCCCCTTTATTTTGTCGTTTCTTAAAAAAATAGCATATTGCTTGAATTTTATCATTTTGTTCAGTGTTTCTGATTAGTTGCACACCGAGTGATGGAAGTCAATCGCACAATATAGACCTGGATTTACGTGTTTTCCGGCCAATTGATGTTATTTATGTTGCTGTTTTATAGGTTAATTTTATTAATGTGTTTGCGTATATTGCCGATAATAAATTATCGGTAAATACATTACTGATACTTCAAATAAAAACACAATAACCTTTAGTAAACAAAGGAAAAAAAGATGACGATTTTCCAGAAGTTAGCCATAGCCATAGCGATTTTTGTACTGGCGCTCGGTGGGGTGGGCGGGTACGGCATTAAAGCACTGGGGGATTCGAAAGACAGGGTTGAATACGTTACCGGCAATACCTTACCCAGCCTGACGTTATTATCTAACTCGAATATCAATATGCGTGAAGTACGGGCATCGCTCTCGATGCTGTCGGAGATTGAGGATCAAGCGCAGCGCGTGGGTCAGTTAAAAACCATTCTGGGACAACTGGCGAACGTAGATAAATTCATGGCGGATTATAAGCAAAATTACATTTCCGACGATCGTGACGCACAGATGACCAACAGCATTATTCAACTGTTGGCGTCTTACCGTCAGTCCATCGACAGCCTTTATCAAGGCGGTACTATTCAGAAAAGCACCGATGCGGCAGCAGAAAATGCTAAAAAACAAACCGAGCAGGCATTGATAAAATTGTTGCAGGATCAGCGAGAATACAATTTGACGCTGGCCAGTAATCAGGAAAAGGCGAATAAAGAGGGCTACAGCACCGCACTCTATACACTGATCAGCCTGATCGTCGTTTCCGTTGGAGTTGCCGGTTCGCTGGCGTGGGTGATTCTGCTCTACGTTCGCCGCAGCCTGAATCACTTGCAACACACGCTGTTGACGATCAGCGACAATCTGGATCTGACGTTGCGGGCCGATGATAGCCGTCATGATGAAATCGGTAAGACGGCGCAGGCGCTCAATAACCTGACCGAGCGTTTCGCCACAGTGCTGGCGGATGTGCGTATGGCCAGCGAAAGCGTGGCGACGGCATCCAACGAGATTGCCGCGGCAAATATCGATCTGTCCGCGCGGACTGAAGAACAGGCGTCATCCCTGGCGCAAACCGCCGCCAGTATGCATGAGATTTCCTCCACGGTAGAAAGCAATGTCGATAACGCCCGGCAGGCCAATAGCCTTGGTCAGCAGGCGGCGGACGCCGTGACCCATGGTGATGATTCCGTCGAACGCATGATACAGGCGATGAAAGCGATTGCTTCCGGTTCGGAGAAAGTGGCGGAGATTACTAACCTGATTGAAGGTATCGCTTTCCAGACCAATATCCTGGCGCTTAACGCAGCAGTGGAAGCCGCGCGTGCCGGTGAACATGGCCGTGGCTTTGCTGTGGTGGCGGGTGAGGTGCGTACGTTGTCGCAGCGCTCCTCTTCGGCCGCCAGAGAAATCAAAACGCTTATCGATAATGCCATCACCGCCGTAAGAAACGGCTCGCAACAAGCCGATGATGTACGCAATGCGATCAGCAACGTTAAAGCGCTGATCACCAATGCGTCGTCGCTGGTAGGTGAAATGTCGATGGCATCGGAAGAACAGAGCCGGGGTATCAGCCAGATCAACGTGGCGATCAACCAAATGGAAGCCGTCACGCAACAAAACGCGGCTATGGTGGAGCAGGCATCGTCGGCGGCGGAGTCACTCAATGATCAGGCGGCGAGATTGCGCCAACTGGTAGAGATTTTCCGGTTGAAGGCTGGAGCAGGCCATCAACGACTGGATGATGCATCGACGAATACGCTGTCTTTGGGGATGAAATAACCGAGCGACAGAGCGCTGACGTTGGTGAGGCGTGTTTTGGCGCAGGAAGCAAGCGGGCCGACAGTCTGAAACCTGACGTCGGCCCAGATAAAGCTTACATTTTCTCGACCGTCTGGATACCCAGCGTATCCAGGCCGGTTTTCAGCGTTTTAGCCGTCAACCGCGCCAGTTTGAGGCGGCTTTGGCGTGTGTTTTCGCTGTCGGCGTTGAGGATGGGGCAGTTTTCGTAAAAACCGGAGAACAGCCCGGCCAGATCATACAGGTAAGCACACATCACATGCGGCGTACCATCACGGGCCACCGTCGTCACCGTTTCTTCGAACTGCAGCAGGCGGGTAGCCAGGGCTTGTTCATGCTCGGCAGTCAGTGCGATTGGCTGAGTCAGGCTGCTTTCTTCCACACCGGCGCGTTTAAAGATGGACGACACGCGAGTGTAAGCGTACTGCATATACGGCGCGGTATTGCCTTCGAACGCCAGCATATTGTCCCAGTCGAATATGTAGTCGGTAGTGCGGTTTTTCGACAGGTCGGCGTATTTGACGGCGCCAATGGATACCACCTGCGCCAGTTGTTCCAGTTCGGTGCGATCCATCTCCGGATTTTTGCCTGCAATCAGCGCCAGCGCCCGTTCGTAGGCTTCATCCAGCAGTTCAGACAGTTTGATGGTGCCGCCGGCGCGGGTTTTAAACGGTTTACCATCTTTACCCAGCATCATGCCGAACATGTGATGTTCCAGACTGACGGACTCCGGCACGTAACCGGCTTTACGTACGATGCTCCAGGCTTGCATCAGGTGTTGATGCTGGCGGGAGTCGATATAGTACAACACGCGGTCGGCACCCAGTTTTTCATAACGGTACTTGGCGCAGGCGATGTCGGTTGTGGTGTAAAGGTAGCCGCCGTCCTTTTTCTGGACGATGACGCCCATCGCTTCGCCTTCTTTATTTTTGTACTCGTCGAGATAGACCACGATGGCGCCTTCGCTTTCCTCTGCCAGCCCTTTGGCTTTCAGGTCCGCGACGATTTCAGGCAGCATCGCGTTATAGAGGCTTTCACCCATGACGTCGTTTGGCGTCAACGAGACATTCAGACGGTCGTAACTACGCTGGTTTTGGACCATGGTGATGTCTACCAGCTTACGCCACATTGAGCGGCAGTACTCATCACCGCTTTGCAGCTTCACCACATAGCCGCGGGCGCGTTCCGCGAAGGCGGCATCCTCGTCATACTGTTTTTTTGCTTCGCGGTAGAAGGCTTCCAGGTCGGCCAATTCCAGATCGCTGGCGCTGCCGTTTTGCACGTCTTCAAGATGGGCAATCAGCATACCGAACTGAGTACCCCAGTCACCGACATGGTTGGCGCGGATAACGCGATGACCGAGAAACTCCAGCGTACGCACCGCCGCATCACCGATGATGGTGGAACGCAGATTACCGACGTGCATCTCTTTAGCGACGTTAGGTGCGGAATAGTCAACGACGATGGTTTGCGGCTCGACGGGCAACACCCCCAGATTCGGGGCGGCCAGCGCATGTTCCAGTTGAGCGGATAACCAATGAGAGTCGAGGAAAATATTGATGAAACCGGGACCGGCAATTTCCGTCTTGGCTGCAATACCATCCAGTTGCAGCGTTTGAACCACTTTTTCGGCCAACTGGCGCGGCGACATGCCGAGTTTCTTGGCGGCTGCCATGATGCCGTTTGCCTGATAATCACCAAATTGCGCTTTTGCTGACTGGCGAACCATTGCTTCGCTGTCAGCGGGCGCGCCCGCCGCAATCATTGCCTGATGGACTTTTTCTGAAAGAAGAGCCTGAATATTCACCGGTTTACCCTAAATGACGAATCAAGCCTTTCCTTATACCATATTTGGGGTGGGGAGTCAGCAGAGCGGTTATAACAAGCGCCCCGTGCGGGGCGGCAATAAAAATAAAATAATGCGCCGGACAATGCAGCAAAACCGGTGCTGTCATTATCGATAATAAAATTAAGGTGAAAGACCTGGCTTGCCGGCAAGCCTGAATAAAGGCGGGGAGGTATATAAAAAAACTTAGCGTCGTCTGTGGCGGCGATCCGTGCTCAATCGTGTGCTCTGTATCGTTTTGAAATGACGGAACAGTGAATAGCCGGCAATGACAACTAGCATAGAGAACGTTATTAGTAACATGGTGAATGCCCTTTGGTCATTTAATGGAGATTGGGGAGTTTCGAAGTTATCTTTTTTTTGTTTATTTCTCAATGTTACAGAGGATATTTAAGAATACTCTCATCAGTTTTTTAAAGTCATTTAAAATCAATAAATTGTAATTTTTATTATATTTCTGTCATTTTGTTAACAATATCCGATGTTATTATTATTTGATTGGAATGAAGTTTGTCTGTCGTCGCGAATGGTTGTATGAAAAGACAAGAAAGTAAGGCTAATGTCAGCATGGTATGATACAAAAACTGCAAAAAGATGGAGGTTATTTCTGTCTATGTTAAATTAAGCTGAATAAACTATTATTCAGGTTAATGAGAAAATAATGACCGCTTTGTTACCGTCAACGCTTCCCTCCGCTTTAATGAATGATCTTTCCCGTTTTACGGCTGAACTTCAGCAATTCGCACAGCAGCTCGAACTTGACTTGGCCGCGTTTGAGGCCGACCACATCTCTTTACGCTGTCATCAAAACAGCACGGCGGAACAATGGTACGCCGCGTTGCTGGAGTGCGGTTCGCTGTTGTCGGAAAACCTTATCAATGGCCGGAAAATTTGTCTGTTTACGCTACACCAGCCGTTGGCAGTCGGCCCATGGCGGATTGATTGCATAGAACTTCCATGGCCTGGTAGCCGATATTACCCGCATGAAGGATGGGAGCATGTGGAATTGGTATTGCCCGGTGATCCGGCGACATTACATCCCCGCGCGCTGGCCTGCTTGTCGGACGTAGCGCTGACCACGCCCGGCATTAAGCTGAAATTCAGTCACCCTCAGGGGGAGGGGGAGCGCCTGCCTAATCCGACATTAGCGGTAACGAATGGCCGCATCACCCTGAAATTTCACCCCTATCGCATACAAGCGATCATCGCCAGCGAACAGTCGGCCGCTCAGTAAGTTAACGCATGGTGCTTGTAAATTGTGTGGCGTGTCATATTCCACGTGCAAATCCTGTCGCCAGTGTGACATGCCTCTCTTCCCCACCGTCAGGGGGATGCCAGTATTAGGCCCTGTATCACGGCGTTATGCTGTCATGAACGGGTAAATATTTCGGAAATGCGGTGTTTTTCCGGTTTCGTTATTTTTTGCAAAGGAGGGGGTATGCCGATGTTGGAGGTCTGCTGCTACAGCCTGGACTGCGCGCTGACGGCACAACAGGCGGGGGCGGACCGAATTGAACTGTGTGCCGCACAACGCGAGGGTGGGTTAACGCCGGGGTACGGTGTGTTGCGTCGCGCCGGGGATATTGTCTCGATTCCGGTACACCCGATGGTAAGGCCGCGCGGGGGGGATTTTTGCTACAGCCAGCAAGAATTTGCCGCGATGTTGTATGACATTGATCAGATTAAGGCGATGGGGTTTCCTGGGCTGGTGGTAGGGGTTCTGGATGAGGAGGGACATATCGATCTCGCCCGTATGCGGCAGATTATGGCGCGATGCGAGGGATTGGCGGTAACATTCCATCGCGCATTTGATATGTGCCTGAATCCACGGTTGGCGCTGCATCAACTGGCGGATTTGGGGGTCGCGCGTATCCTCACGTCCGGCCAACAGCAAAGCGCCGAAAATGGATTAACGCTGTTACGGGAACTTAATGAGGCCGATTGTGGTCCAATTATTATGGCTGGTGCGGGGGTGCGCTTGACCAACTTGCACAAATTCCGTGCCTGCGGCATTCAGGAATTGCATACATCGGCGGGCCAGTGGCTGCCATCGCCGATGCGTTATCGTAAATTGGGTGTCACGCTCTGCTCTGAAACCGAAATGGACGAGTTCCAGCATTACTGTGTTGATGGCGATGTCGTAGCGGCTATGAAAAATGCCCTGAGCCCGGAAACGGTTCCCTCTGCGACATCCGCTTTCTAGACTGTGCCCATAAGAAGATTGGCACTGTCTGGTATTCTTCCGATGCCCTTTGCCGCGCAGCATTCCCTTTATCGGTTTGCTTGCGAGTACCAGGCCCCGGCGACCTTGCCGGGGCTTTTTTTCTCTTTTCTCTTTTCTCTTTTTCGTCGCCACTTTCGCAGATATTTTCCGTCGTGCATCGCTCTGCGGCCGCTTACCTGATCAACCTCGATGATAAATCACGGTTGTGGGGATTTTTCATCATTTGAACGTGATCTGCCCCCAAAAATGCGCTGAATTGTTATACGCTTATCTTTTATCGCCTTAAGCCGGTGATATGCTGCTTATTATCCCAACAGTCAACAAAAAGGAATCCTGTCATGCGTGGAATCGTTGTTCATCATGAGCATCGCATAGGTTGCATCGTTATCCGCGATCCTGAAGAAAGGTTCATCGTTGCGAAATTGCTGGATATTTATGAGGTGGAAAGAGGGGATGCGATAACGGGTGATTTTCATACCGTCGGCAAGACGACGCTTTTTAATGAAGTCAGCAATCAGGATATCGATGTCGAGATCCTGAGTACCGACATGACCGAAGACGCTGCCATTGAGCTGATCGTCAAGAATCGCAATTAATGTCGTAAGCATCATGGGCGGCGGGGCATGTTAGCGAGATTGCCACCATACCGTGCCGCCCTGGCTCTGGACGTCGTGTTTCTCCCTAGGGTTTTCGTGCGACCAGCACAGCGCGCAAAGGCGCGGGATAGCCTTCGACGGTCTTACTGCGATCGTTCGGGTCGAGAAAATCCGCCAGCGAAGCCGTGGTCATCCAGTCGGTGCGGCGTTGTTCTTCCAGTGTCGTCACACATTGGTCTACGATGCGAATATCAACAAAACCACATTTTTCCAGCCAGCGAGCCAGTGCGGCGGCAGAAGGCAGGAAATAGACGTTGCGCATCTGGGCGTAGCGTTCTCCCGGCAGCAAGACGTTGTGTTCGTCGCCTTCCACCACCAGTGTTTCCAGTACCAGCTCTCCACCAGCCACCAACTGATTCTTTAGCTGCCATAAATGGTCGAGCGGCGAGCGGCGGTGATAGAGCACGCCCATTGAAAAGACGGTATCAAATGCCGCCAGTGCCGGTAGCTGTTCGATACCCAGTGGTAACAAGTGGGCACGCTGATCATCGCCTAATAGCTTGCGTATCGATTCAAACTGACACAGGAACAATTGCATCGGATCAATACCCACCGCGAGCTGAGCGCCGGCGCCGATCATTCGCCACAGGTGGTAACCGCTGCCGCAACCCACATCCAGAATCAGTTTGTCCTGCAATGAGCTGATGTGCGGTAGGACGCGTTCCCACTTCCAGTCAGAGCGCCATTCCGTGTCGATATTGACGCCGTAGAGCGAGAACGGACCTTTACGCCAGGGCATCAGGTTGCGTAACAAGCGTTCAATCCCGGCTTGCTGGCCGATCGACAACGGTGTATTCAGGCGCGCCGTTACACTGTGAGTGAGATCGAGCTGGTCGGGGGTTAAGGTTGGCAGGTGAGATACGGTATTCAGCCAATGCTTGAATTCACCGTGTAATGAGTCCTGTTGCCACTGGCTGATTTGGGCCGGTAGCGTATTGAGCCAATGGCTGAGCGGCCCTTTGGCGATCAACTGATAGAAATTGCCGAAATCGATCATGGATGCGGCTCCGCTTTCAGCGCCAGCAGGGAACCAAAGTTAAAGCACTGGAACCACATTTCACTGTGACTAAAGCCGGCCTCGCGCAACCGGGTTTTGTGTGTATCGACCGAGTCGGTGAGCATGACGTTTTCCAGCATACTGCGTTTCTGGCTGATTTCCAGCTCGCTGTAGCCGTTAGCGCGTTTAAAATCCAGATGCATGTTGAACAGTAATTCGCCGATCGACGCATCTTCAAAACTGAATTTTTCCGACAATACCAGCGCGCCGCCGGGGCGCAGCCCCTGCCAGATGCGTTGTAGCAGCGCCAGACGATGCGCCGGCGGGACGAACTGCAGCGTGAAATTCAGCACCACCAGCGATGCGTTTTCAATGTCGATATCCAGAATATCGGCTTCACGCACTTCAACCGGCGTTTCCGCGCGAAAAGCTTCAATATGGCGGCGACAACGAGCCACCATCGCAGGCGAATTATCGACGGCAATGATACGGCAGCCGGGCACACGAATATTACGACGCATCGATAAGGTCGCGGCGCCCAGAGAACACCCCAGATCGTAGACCTGGGTGTCGGCCTGAACAAAGCGCTCCGCCAGCATACCGATCATAGCGATAATATTTGAATAGCCGGGAACCGAGCGCTGGATCATGTCTGGAAACACTTCAGCCACGCGTTCATCAAACGTCCAGTCACCCAGGTTGGCAATGGGAGCGGAGAAAAGCATATCGCGGTTTGACATAGCAGGAAAAATACATACAGGGAAGAACAAGGGCGCATTCTAACAGAAAGAGGGGGCGAAATGGTGCAAAGATGTATGAAGAAGAAGGTGGTAAGGCGAGGCCTGGGTTAGCCTGAGGCATTGAGCCTTACCGTAAACAGCGAGATGAGGTTACCGTACGGTCAGTACCAAATCCCAGGGCAGATAGTAGAGATTGAACAGGATCATCAACAACAGCGAGAGATAGGTTGCCATCATGCCCGAACGCCGCCAGTTTAATTCGCGGTGCCGCAGGCCATAATAATGGCACAAACGACCGAGTAATAGCATGGTGCCACATAGATGGATCATCGCATTCATCGCGCCGTTCATCTCCATCAGCACCAGCAGAAGACCGCCGATAGGGATGTACTCTACGGCATTGCCATGAACGCGAATAGCGGTCTGCAACTCGTAAAAACCACCGTCGCCGTAGGCTACCCGGTATTGCATCCGCAGTTTCATCACATCAACCGACAATTTCACTAACAACAATGCGCTGAGCACCACATAAAGCGCGCTTACCATTTTTTACTCCATTGCCCGACCAGAAACGGCAACCGCTATCATAGCTTGTCTGTCACCGGCATAACATGAAGATATTGTAGGTAAAATTGACGGATAGCCAATACCGTTGATAAGAAATTGTGATAATGACGACAACGATTGCGTTCTGCCTTCATGGTTGCGAAACAGCGTTAAAACAGCGAGGTTTGTTGCGGCCAGTCTGGACTGGGCGGCATGTCGGCGATAACGGCGCTCAGGTGCGGCCACACGCGCTGTGCCAGTTCAGGCGCGCTGGCCGTTCCGGCGGTATGGATGAACAGGTACGGCGAATGCGATTGCCATTGCGCCAGTTTGGCGACCCACGGCATGAACCAGTGTAGATTATCGTCCGGGTCTTCATTGCCGATAAACCGGATCAGTGGCGCGTCGGCGGTGCGCACCACGTGCAGCGGGATTTTAGGTTTTTTACGCTGCGCATCCCGCAACACGTCGCTCACCGGTGCGGCATGATGCACCGGCCGGCTATCCATAATCACCCGATTCAGGCCGCGTTGGTGTAATCCCTGATTGAGTCGCCGCTCTTCATCGCCTTTGGCGAAAAATAACGGATGGCGCACTTCGACGCCGTAACAAAAGCCCGCCGGCAATGTATCCAGAAATTGCCACAGCGCCTCTTCCTGATCCGGCCCGAACGCAGACGGCAACTGTAACCACAACTGGCCTAACCGATGGTGGACCGGTTCCAGACAGCGGAAAAATTCCGCTACTTGCTGCTGGCAATGACGCAACCCGGCCTGATGACTGATGGCGGAGGGGAATTTGAAACAGAAACGGAAATCGTCATGGGTCATATCGCGCCAGCGCAACACCGATTCCGCCGATGGCAACGCATAAAAGGTGGTATTTCCCTCCACGCAGTTGAAGTAGCGGGCATAATCCGCCAGATCGCGCAGGCCCAGCCGGGCCCAGCCCGGATGCTGCCACTGCGGTAAACCGATATACATAAGCCTTTGTCCCGATAGCTTTCTTGGCGAATTAACGCCCTTGATGGCCAGTCATCATAACGACTGATGTAACAGGGTTTTAGCATAATCCCCCGCAATTGTGTAACTCGCAGGCAAAAGCGCGGCAAAAAGCAAAAAAGAGTATGCGGGGCGGCCCGCAGACCGCTACCATCAGACTTATCGTTATGGGGAAATTCCTTTATAATGCTCCCCTTTTTTCATTGGACTGTAATCCAGAAAAACCATGCCGACCGGTTCACCGATTCTGTATCGTCGCCAACTGGCGAGTGGAACAGAGCACCGGCGGCGGTGTAAAAGGACATCGTAATGCGTACTGAATATTGCGGGCTGTTGAATTCGTCCCATGTGGGCCAGGAAGTGACGTTGTGCGGTTGGGTCAATCGCCGCCGCGATCTGGGTGGGTTGATTTTTATTGATATGCGTGACCGCGAAGGTCTGGTGCAGGTGTTCTTCGACCCGGATCGTCAGGATGCTTTCAAACTGGCTTCTGAACTGCGCAACGAATTCTGCATCCAACTGACCGGCGTGGTGCGCGCCCGTCCGGACAATCAAATTAATAAAGAGATGGCGACCGGTGAGGTGGAAGTGCTGGCGACGGCGCTGACCATCATCAACCGTGCTGAACCGCTGCCGCTGGACTCCAATCAAAACAATACCGAAGAAGCGCGCCTGAAGTACCGCTATCTTGATTTGCGCCGCCCGGAGATGGCTCAGCGCCTGAAGACCCGCGCCCGCATTACCAGCTTTGTACGCCGTTTCATGGATAGCCACGGTTTCCTGGACATTGAAACCCCGATGCTGACCAAAGCTACGCCGGAAGGCGCTCGCGACTATCTGGTGCCGAGCCGTGTGCACAAAGGCAAATTCTACGCGTTGCCGCAGTCACCGCAGTTGTTTAAACAGTTGCTGATGATGTCTGGGTTTGACCGTTATTATCAGATAGTCAAATGCTTCCGTGACGAAGACCTGCGTGCCGACCGTCAGCCGGAATTCACCCAGATCGATGTGGAAACGTCGTTTATGACCGCGCCGCAAGTGCGTGAAGTGATGGAAAAACTGGTGCGCGAACTGTGGCTGGACGTGAAAGGGGTGGACCTGGGCGACTTCCCGATCATGACGTTCGCCGAAGCCATGCGCCGTTTCGGCTCTGACAAGCCAGACCTGCGTAACCCGCTGGAACTGGTGGATGTGGCTGACCTGCTTAAAGATGTCGATTTCAAAGTCTTTTCCAGCCCGGCCAACGATCCCAAAGGCCGCGTAGCTGCGATTCGCGTGCCGGGCGGCGCACAACTCAGCCGCAAACAGATCGACGAATACGCCAAATTCATTGAGATCTACGGTGCCAAAGGGCTGGCTTATATCAAGGTTAACGAGAAAGCCAAGGGGCTTGAAGGCATTCAGAGCCCGGTCGCCAAGTTCCTGAATGACGGCATTCTGGCTGACTTGCTGGCGCGTACCGCTGCCGATGATGGCGATATTCTGTTCTTCGGCGCCGACAGCGCTAAAGTCGTTACGGATGCGCTGGGTGCGCTGCGCCTGAAATTGGGCCGTGACTTGAAAATCACCAATGAAAATAGCTGGCAGCCGCTGTGGGTCATCGACTTCCCGATGTTTGAAGAGGATGGCGAAGGCGGACTGGCCGCGATGCATCACCCGTTCACCGCACCGCGTGATATGTCCCCGTCGGAACTGAAAGCCAACCCGACGGCCGCTATCGCCAATGCTTACGACATGGTGCTGAACGGCTATGAAGTGGGTGGTGGCTCGGTGCGTATCCACAACGGTGAGATGCAGCAGACGGTATTCCGCATTCTCGGCATTGATGAACAGCAGCAGCGCGAAAAATTCGGTTTCCTGCTGGATGCCCTGAAATTCGGCACGCCGCCACATGCCGGTCTGGCCTTCGGCCTTGATCGTCTGGTGATGTTGCTGACCGGCACCGACAATATTCGCGACGTCATCGCCTTCCCGAAAACGACGGCGGCGGCCTGCCTGATGACTGAAGCGCCGAGCTTCGCCAATCCGTCGGCGTTGGAAGAATTGTCCATCACGGTGGTGGGTAAAGGCAAAGCCGCTCAGGATGCAGAGAATCAGTAAGATGAACTATAAGCGACCCGTCTCAGTGCTGGTGGTGATTTATGCCGGGAATACTGGGCGGGTGCTCATGCTTCAGCGACGTGATGATCCGGATTTCTGGCAGTCGGTGACCGGCAGCCTGGAAGAGGATGAAAGCGCGCGATGTGCCGCACAGCGTGAAGTGAAAGAAGAAGTTAACATCGACATCGCCGCTGAGGCGTTGTCGTTGGTTGACTGTCAACGCAGTGTGGAATTCGAGCTTTTTGCTCATTTGAGACGTCGCTATGCCCCTGGCGTGACGCATAACCTGGAACACTGGTTCTGTCTGGCATTGCCCGATGAACGCCCGGTGGAGATCAGTGAACATCTGGCTTACCAATGGCTGGATGCGCCCGATGCGGCGCGGTTGACCAAATCCTGGAGCAACCGGCAGGCGATTGAAGAATTTGTTATTTGCCCAGCCAGGCCCTGACGATTTCCGGGGCGCCGCAAGGTGGCGGCCCGATAACTTAAGGGCATAACAGGCTTTTTTCGGAGATTTTTATGGCAGGTCATAGTAAGTGGGCCAACACTAAGCATCGCAAAGCAGCACAGGACGCTAAACGCGGTAAGATTTTCACCAAAATTATCCGCGAGCTGGTTACCGCGGCCCGTTTGGGCGGCGGCGATCCCGGTTCTAACCCACGCCTGCGTGCTGCTATCGATAAAGCGCTGTCCAACAACATGACGCGCGACACCCTGAACCGTGCGATTGCGCGCGGCGTGGGCGGCGATGAAGACGCCAACATGGAAACCATCATTTATGAAGGCTACGGCCCTGGCGGCACAGCGGTGATGGTGGAATGCCTGAGTGATAACCGTAATCGTACCGTGTCTGAAGTGCGTCATGCCTTTACCAAATGCGGCGGCAACCTGGGAACCGACGGCTCGGTGTCCTATCTGTTCTCCAAGAAAGGCGTGATTTCTTACGCACCGGGTTTGGATGAAGACACGGTGATGGACGCGGCGCTGGAAGCCGGTGCTGATGACGTAGTGTCCTATGACGATGGCGCGATCGACGTGTTTACGCCGTGGGAAAGCTTCGGGCAGGTAAAAGACGCGCTGGATGCAGCCGGCCTGGTGGCTGAATCCGCTGAAGTTTCAATGATTCCGTCCACCAAAGCGGACATGGACGCTGACACCGCACCGAAGCTGATGCGTCTTATCGACATGTTGGAAGACTGCGACGATGTGCAGGAGGTTTACCATAACGGTGAGATCTCCGACGAGGTAGCGGCACTGCTGTAATGGCAGTTTTCCTTACCCAGCAGGAAACCGGGGGAAAACGATGAGTATTATTCTCGGCATCGACCCCGGTTCCCGTGTCACCGGTTACGGCATCGTTCGCCAGCAAGGCCGGCAGATCAGCTATCTGGGCAGCGGGTGTATCCGCACCGCGGTAGATGACTTGCCCACGCGTCTCAAGCTGATTTATGCCGGCGTCAGTGAAATCATCACACAGTTTCAACCTGATTTTTTCGCTATCGAGCAGGTGTTCATGGCTCGCAATGCCGACTCGGCGTTGAAACTGGGGCAGGCACGAGGTGCAGCGATTGTGGCGGCGGTTAACCAGTCGTTGCCGGTGTTTGAATACGCGGCGCGGCAGGTAAAGCAAACGGTGGTCGGTACCGGTGCTGCCGAAAAAAGCCAGGTTCAGCATATGGTGAAAACACTGCTCAAACTGCCAGCCAGCCCGCAGGCGGATGCCGCCGACGCTCTGGCGATTGCCATTACGCACTGTCATTTTAGTCAGAATTTCTCACGAATTAGCCACGACAAGCTGACGCTGGCGCGTGGGCGTATTCGCTAACCGATATCATGTTTTAATCCCGGCTGCGGTTTGACCAAACAAACTACCGCTTTTGTCAGAAAGCAGCCTGATTACCTATTTTCTTGATGGACACCCTCTGGCGTTGTGTTCAGGTGTCTTACCTGCCTTTCGCTGTCATAACCGCCTTTTGTTTTGATCTGGAATAACACGGCGGTGTATGAACAATTCATAAAATCTCATACCCACAATTTACCCGACGGCGATAACCCGCCGGATTGATACCGAGTCTTTGTATGCTGTCTTCACTTCTCAAAAATAATCCGCGTGCTGTGGCAATACTGAGTGGTCTGGTGATGGTCAATGTGCTGGTGTGGCTGCTGGCATGGGCCGTATTTCACAACCATACGGCTCTGATGGCTACTTGCTTGTTGGCGTGGTGTTACGGTTTGCGCCACGCAGTGGATGCTGACCATATCGCGGCTATCGATAACGTCACCCGTAAAATGATGCAGGAAGGCAAAATGCCGTTGGGTGTCGGGGCCTGGTTTTCGTTAGGACATTCTTCGATTGTCATTCTGGCATCACTGGCGCTGGCGGCAACAGCCGCCGCATTACAAGACGATATGGCATGGTTTCACGAGGTTGGCGGCGTGATCGGCACATCAGTTTCCGCCGGTTTTTTACTGCTGATGGCGTTGGTGAACCTGGTGATTTTACGTGGTGTCTGGAAACGTTTTCAGCAGTTCAAGCAGGGTGAACGAGGAATACTCGGCCAGGCTGATGGTGTGCCGACCGCCGGTATCATGGGATGGCTATTCCGCGCCACGTTTCGGTTGGTGAACAAAAGCTGGCATATGTATCTGGTGGGGCTGTTATTTGGTTTAGGGTTTGATACGGCTACCGAAATCGGCGTATTGGGCATCTCCGCCGCAGGCGCTTCACAGGGGATGTCGATCTGGTCAATCATGATTTTCCCTGCGTTGTTTACCTGCGGTATGGCACTGGTGGATACGCTGGATAATGTGTTGATGGTCGGCGCTTATGGCTGGGCATTCAGCAAACCGCAACGTAAGCTCTACTACAATTTGACCATTACCGCGACATCGGTGGTGGTGGCTGTGTTTATCGGCGGTATGGAAGCACTCGGATTACTGGCGGATAAACTGGATCTACATACGGGGTTATGGGAAGTCATCGATACGTTTAATGAGCAGTTGGGCAACGCCGGATTTTATGTCGTGGCACTGTTTATCGTATGTTGGATAGTCTCATTAGCCAATTATCGCTGGCGAGATTACGATGCGTTGAATAGCCCGATAGCGTAGCCGCATTTCCCGGCCGGTTTCTCTGATGAGCAGGGAGACGGCCGGCATTTTTTCTCCGGCGTTTCACCGCTTTCATGCCGCTGCCGGAGAGGAATTCCCGCTCTGCTTTATATCTGGATATGCATCCAGCTTTTCTGTATCCGCCTCTTTTTTTGTGTTATAAGCTATACCCAAAATAATTCAGGTCGCAGGCGTGCCAACGCACCCGCAACCATGACGTATGGCGGATATCCGCGCCATGTTGACATCAGCCAGATAAAGGAAAACACCACGTGATAGGTCGTCTCAGAGGCATCGTATTAGAGAAACAGCCGCCACTGGTTCTGATTGAAGCCGGCGGCGTGGGATATGAAGTGCATATGCCGATGACCTGCTTTTACGAACTGCCGGATCTTGGCCAGGAAGCGGTGATTTTTACCCATTTTGTGGTGCGCGAAGATGCACAATTGTTGTTTGGTTTCAACAATAAACAAGAACGCTCTCTGTTTCGCGAACTGATCAAAGTCAATGGCGTCGGGCCGAAATTGGCGTTGGCGATTTTATCCGGTATGTCGGCCCAGCAGTTCGTCAGTGCGGTAGAGCGTCAGGAAATCAACACGTTGGTGAAATTACCGGGCGTGGGCAAGAAAACGGCAGAGCGGCTGGTGGTGGAAATGAAAGACCGCTTTAAAGGATTGAACGGCGATCTGTTTAATGCCGACAGTGATATGGCCTTGCCGGCGCAAACCGGTGAGGCGGCACCGCAAGCGGATCCACAAGCCGAAGCGGAAGCCGCGCTGGTCGCGCTCGGTTATAAACCACAGGAGGCAAGCCGGATGGTGAATAAAGTGTCTCGACCGGGTGCTGATTGCGAAACCCTGATCAGGGATGCGCTACGCGCTGCGCTGTGAGGTAGATATGATTGAAGCCGACCGCCTGATTTCACCCGGTGTAGTCTCCGATGAGGAAGTACTGGACCGCGCTATTCGCCCCAAGCTGTTATCCGAATATGTCGGGCAGCCGGTGGTGCGCGAACAGATGGAGATTTTTATCGAGGCCGCGCGCAAGCGGGGTGATGCACTTGACCATTTGTTGATTTTCGGCCCGCCGGGATTGGGTAAAACCACGCTGGCGAATATCGTTGCTAACGAAATGGGGGTCAATCTGCGGACAACTTCCGGTCCAGTGCTGGAAAAAGCGGGCGACCTGGCCGCGTTGTTGACCAATCTCGAGCCGCATGACGTGTTATTCATTGATGAGATTCATCGGCTGTCGCCGGTCGTAGAGGAAGTGCTCTATCCAGCGATGGAAGATTATCAGTTGGATATTATGATCGGTGAAGGGCCGGCAGCACGTTCCATCAAGCTGGATTTGCCGCCTTTTACACTTATCGGGGCGACGACCCGAGCCGGATCGTTGACATCGCCGCTGCGAGACCGTTTCGGTATCGTGCAACGACTCGAGTTCTATCAGGTTGCTGATTTACAACATATTGTGCAGCGCAGTGCGCAGTGCCTGGGGTTGGAGATGACGGTTGACGGCGCGCTGGAAGTGGCTCGTCGGTCGCGTGGTACGCCGCGTATCGCCAACCGATTGTTACGCCGGGTACGTGATTTCTCCGAAGTGAAATCAGACGGTGCGATCTCGGCTGAGGTGGCCATTCAGGCGTTGGATATGCTGGCGGTAGACTCCGAAGGGTTCGATTATATGGACCGCAAGCTGCTGCTGGCGGTTATCGATAAGTTCATGGGGGGGCCGGTGGGCCTGGACAACCTGGCGGCGGCGATTGGCGAAGAGCGTGAAACGATTGAAGATGTGCTGGAGCCTTATCTTATTCAGCAAGGGTTTCTGCAACGCACACCGCGTGGACGCATCGCGACGCAACATGCCTACCGCCATTTCGGCCTGACCCGCGAGCACGAAGAGTAGGAATCCCGAAGAGTAGGAACCCCGAAGAGAGCACCGGAAGAACAGTCACAGTTCGCCTTTCATCGTTTTTCATCATTGCCGCCAGCCGATTGACTGGCGGCAAACCGTATTACGCTGTACCCACCAACAGGTTAATTCGCTTTTTCTCAGTGTTGCCAACCTATCGCGACGTCAGGCTGTTTGCCTTTTCAGTAGGCTGAGCATGAATAGCAACGATGCACATAACACCACGGAGGGGCCGGCAGGCGTATTGACCTCTGCTGAAAAAGCGAGCCCCCCGGTGACGGCTAAAATACCGACTCCCATCGCACAAACAGCCATTTGCTCCGGCGTGCGGGCAAATCGACGAGCCGTAGCGGCGGGAATAATGAGCAATGAGGTAATGATCAGCGCGCCGACGAACTTCATCGCCAGGCCAATGGTTAATGCGGTGATCAGCATCAATAGCAGTTTGGTTCGTGCTATCGCGACACCGTCGACGTGCGCCAGTTCCGGGCTGACCGTCATGGAGAGCAGCGCACGCCATTGCCATCCCAGCACGCCGAGTACCAGCAGTACGCCGGGGGCGATCAGCCGCAGGTCTTCACTGGTGACGGCAAGCAGGTCGCCAAATAGATAGGCCATCAAATCAACACGGACATTATTCATTAAACTGACAACCACCAACCCCAACGACAGCGCACTGTGCGCCATGATACCGAGCAAGGTGTCGATCGCCAGCCCTGGCCGACGCTCCAGCCAGACTAACCCGACGGCCAGCAGTAACGTAATAGCAATAACCGCATAGAACAGGTTGATGTCTAACAGCAATCCCAGCGCGACGCCCAGCAAGGATGCATGGGCGAGGGTATCACCAAAATAAGACATACGCCGCCATACGACGAAGGAACCGAGCGGCCCTGCCGCCAGCGCCAGACACACTCCTGCCAACCAGCCAGGCAACAACAACTCAATCATGCGTGATTACCATCCTGTCGTTTTAAAATGATTTTCCCGTTCAGATCATGGCGATGATTATGATGGTGGCGGTAAATCGCCAACTGTCCGGCGCCGCGATGGCCGAACATGGCTAAAAACTCCGGGTGCAGCGACACCACTTCCGGCGTACCGGAACAGCAGATATGCTGATTAAGGCACAGGACTTCATCGGTTTTCGCCATCACCAGATGCAGGTCATGGGAAACCATCAGCACGCCACACTGGTAATCCTGCCGCAACTGATTAATTAATTCATACAGTGCCAGTTGACCGTTGACATCGACCCCTTGGGTTGGTTCATCCAGTACCAGTAATTGCGGGCGTGTAAGAATAGCGCGGGCCAACAAAACACGCTGGGTTTCGCCGCCAGAGAGTTTTTGCATCGGTTGTTCCAGCAAATGCCCCGCCTGTACGCGTTTTAATGCCGGCATAATGTCCTGTTTATTCACACCAGGGCGTAACAGCATAAAGCGTTGAACCGTCAGAGGGAGGGTGGGGTCCAGATGCAGTTTTTGCGGGACATAGCCGATACGAAGATCCGCTGCGCGCGTCAGTGTACCGCGGGTGGGTGGCTGCAATCCTAACACCACTCGAACCAGTGTGGATTTCCCCGCTCCGTTCGGCCCGAGCAGCGTCAGAATACGGCCAGCCTGTAATGTAAGCGAAATATCACTGAGTACAGCTTTGTTACCAAACTGCACGCCAATATTTTCCAGTGAAACCAGCGTTGACATAGAATTCTATTTGCAGAGGGTGTGTGACGTTATAATATAACGCGTTTATGTTAATAAATCGACGGATGATTGGGTATGCTGCGAGTCACGCATTATAAATGGCTAAACACTGTATTGGCTACCGGTACATTACTGGCTTCACTATCTGCCGCGACGGGTGTTTCCGCCGCGATAGTGACGTCTATTCGCCCTCTGGCATTTATCACGACGGCAATTGCCGATGGCGTTACGCCGACGGAGGTGTTATTACCGGACGGTGCATCCCCCCACGATTATGCACTACGCCCCTCCGATGTACAGCGCCTTAAATCAGCCGAGCTGGTTATTTGGGTTGGGCCGGAGATGGAAGCCTTCTTGCCCAAAGCACTGCAATCATTGCCTGCTGAGCGGCAACTTGCCTTAAGTCAGCAATCAACGATTCAGTCTCTATTGTTACGGGAATCACATCCTGAGCAGGTTGCCGCAGAAAAGCATACGCCGCATGATGCCGATCATGACGACCAGGCAAGCGATGGGCATGATCACAGTCATCATCCTGAAAATCATCAGGATGACGATGGTGACGGGCATCATCATGGTGAGTTCAATATGCATCTCTGGCTGTCGCCGGAAATGGCCCAGGCTTCTGCCGTGGCGATTCATGCAAAATTATTGGAACGTATGCCGCAGAATAAAGACAAACTGGATGCAAATCTGCGTAAATTCACTGAGAAACTTGCACAGACAGATAAAAATATTGTTAATATGCTGACGCCTGTGCGTGGCAGGGGCTATTTCGTGTTTCACGATGCTTACGGCTACTTCGAGCGGCATTATGGGTTGACCCCACTGGGGCATTTTACTATCAACCCGGCTATTGCGCCCGGCGCACAGCGTTTAAACCAGATACGAACACAGTTGGTTGAGCATAACGCGGTATGCGTTTTTGCTGAGCCACAATTCAGGCCAGCGGTCATCAATGCTGTCGCCAAGGGAACTGACGTACGCATCGGCGTGCTGGACCCGTTGGGAAGTGACATTGTGCCGGATCAAGACAGCTACGTGCGTTTCCTGTCGCAACTGTCTGAACAGTATTTAAGCTGCCTGAAGGGAAAATAATGAGGATAGGAACAAGTGCAGCAGATAGTCCGAACTATCGCTCTGGCGTATAACAGCCTGCCCCGGCCTCACCGCGTGATGCTGGGGTCATTGACTGTTGTCACACTGGCCGCCGCTGTCTGGCGGCCAATGACATATCCCCCGGTTAATGACGCACCTGTTATCGTAAGAGACGCGGAAAGCGAGAAAAACCAAACGCAGAGCCAAGCTCTGAATCCCCCAGCAAGTGAACCCCTGGACAGTAATCCATTGCCGCCTGTAACGGCGCAACAAACCGCCGGCGCAGCGCCGACGGCAGATGTTCCCGAAGCCAACAGCGAACCGCTGGATCAGCCGTCAACCACCAATGGTATTGCCGGTGACGAGCTGGATGACAAAGAATCTGATAATACGCATGAATATGTCGTCTCTACTGGCGATACGCTGAGTAGCATTCTGACCCAGTACGGCATTGATATGTCAGATATTAGCGCGTTGGCGGATCGAAATACGGCGCTGCGGAATCTGAAGATCGGCCAGCAGTTAACCTGGACGTTGGATACCGATGGTGCATTGCAGACGTTGTCCTGGCAGGTTTCCCGACGTGAAACCCGTACTTATACCCGTAGCGGCGATACATTCCGTGAGGAGATCGAGAACGTAGAGGGTGACTGGCAGAACAAAGTAATGACTGGCCGTCTGGACGGCAGTTTTGCCAGTAGCGCTCAGGCGGCGGGTTTAACCAGTAGCGAAGTGCGTGAAGTGATTCGGGCGCTGCAATGGCAATTGGATTTTCGCAAATTGCGCAAAGACGATAGTTTCACCGTGCTGATTTCCCGTGAAATATTGGATGGACACAGTGAACAAAGTGAGCTGCAAGGCGTTCGTCTGCGTACCGGCGGGAAGAATTATTATGCATTCCGTGCAGAAGACGGCAAATTTTACGATCGTGAAGGTTCCGGGCTGACTCGCGGTTTCCTGCGTTTCCCGACCATGAAACAGTTTAAGGTCTCTTCCAACTTCAATCCGCGCCGTTTGAATCCAGTCACCGGTCGTATTGCGCCGCACCGTGGCGTTGATTTTTCCATGCCGGTGGGGACGCCGGTTTTGGCGGTAGGTGATGGAGAAGTAGTGGTGGCGGAGCGGGATAGCGAAGCCGGTAATTTTGTCGCCGTGCGTCACGGGCGCCAGTACACCACCCGTTATATGCATATGAACCGTTTGCTGGTGAAGCCGGGGCAGAAGATAAAACGCGGCGATCGCATCGGGTTATCCGGCAATACCGGACGTTCAACCGGGCCGCACCTGCATTATGAACTGTGGGTTAATCAGCAGGCTGTCAATCCGCTAACGGCTAAACTACCGCGTTCTGAGGGGTTGATGGGTAAAGAACGTCGCGATTATTTGGCGCATGTGCGTGAAGTGCTGCCGCAATTGCAGTTGGACTGATCGACGTTCTGGATAAGCGACAGCCGGCAGTCAGCGCTGCCGGCTGTTTTTTTATTGCACTGCCAAACGTCAGGCCAGTGTGTGTTCAATTGCAAAACATCGGATGGCTATTATTATTAACCCGATTTTGTAATGAAGAGTGGCAGCATGGAACAAGAGAAAAAAGAGAGGAAGACCAACACTGAATTTATCCCACAGTTTACGCCTGCCTTCTTGCATCCGCGTTATTGGGGAATTTGGTTGGTTGTCGTTGTGACGGCGTTGCTGGCATGTATTCCCGCACGTGTACGCGATCCGCTGTTGGGGACGCTAGGACGACTGGTAGGGCGCTTTTCCAAAGGCGCCAGGCGACGGGCTCGTATTAATTTACTGTTGTGTATGCCGCAACTGTCGGAAACTGAACGCGAGCATATTATCGATCAGATGTTTGCGACTGCGCCGCAAGCGATGTTGATGATGGTAGAACTGGCGATATTGCCCGCCAGCCGCGCTTATCGTCGCGTTCGCTGGCATGGCATGGAGATTGTCGACGCATTGCAGGAGCAGCGGCGTAATATTATTTTCATGGTACCGCACGGTTGGGCTGTTGATGTGCCTGCAATGCTGATGAGCTGGAGAGGCCAGAAAATGGCTGCCATGATGCACAATCAGAAAAACCCGCTGCAGGATTATCTGTGGAATACCCTGCGGCGCCGTTTTGGCGGCCGCCTGCATACCCGCAATGACGGCATAAAGCCTTTTATCAGCTCCGTGCGTGAAGGGTATTGGGGATATTATCTGCCGGATCAGGATCATGGTGCGGAACACAGCGAGTTCGTTGATTTCTTTGCGACCTATAAAGCGACATTGCCGGCTATTGGCCGTTTGATGAAGGTCTGTCGTGCTGAAATCGTGCCGCTATTTCCTGTGTATGATGGCAGAACATCACGATTGGATATCTATATTCGCCCGCCGATGAGCGATATTAACAACGCCGATGATCAGACTATTGCTCGTCGCATGAATGAGGAAGTTGAACAGTTGGTGACGCCTAATCCAGAGCAATACACCTGGATTTTGAAGCTGTTGAAGACCCGTAAGCCTGGAGAAACGGAGCCCTATCTACGTAAGGACCTGTATCCACGTAAAAAATAAAATCAAAGAGTCAGTACGTTAATAATAAGGGCGATGCCGATGGAGACTGTAATTAAAATTGTGTAATTGCCTGTTTTTGATATGTTCACTCCAACAACGGAGACAGGCAAAATATGGACGAGAAGAAACTCAAAGCCCTTGCGACTGAACTGGCTAAAGGCCTTAAAACCGAAGCAGACCTCAACCAGTTTTCTCGTATGCTGACCAAACTCACCGTCGAAACAGCACTCAATGCTGAGTTGACTGACCATCTCGGATACGAGAAAAATGCCCCTAAATCAGGCTCCAATACCCGAAATGGTTACTCGACAAAAACGGTGTTGTCCGATGAGGGAGAAATCGAGCTCAGCACGCCGCGTGACCGCGAAAATACCTTTGAGCCGCAACTGATAAAGAAAAATCAGACACGTATCACCCAGATGGACAGTCAGATTTTATCCCTGTACGCCAAAGGTATGACGACACGCGAAATCGTCGCTACCTTCCGGGAAATGTACGATGCGGATGTCTCGCCCACGCTGATATCCAAAGTCACTGATGCGGTTAAAGAGCAGGTGACAGAATGGCAAAACCGACCACTGGATGCGATTTATCCCATTGTTTATCTTGACTGTATTGTTGTCAAAGTCCGACACAACGGCAGTGTGATAAACAAGTCGGTCTTTCTGGCGCTGGGTATCAACACCGAAGGCCGAAAAGAGCTGCTGGGGATGTGGCTGGCCGAAAACGAAGGCGCGAAGTTCTGGCTGAATGTACTGACCGAACTGAAGAACCGGGGACTTCAGGACATCCTGATAGCCTGCGTAGACGGCCTGAAAGGTTTCCCGGATGCGATAAACAGCGTATATCCGCAGACGCATATTCAGCTCTGCATTATCCATATGGTGCGCAACAGCCTTAAATACGTCTCGTGGAAGGATTACAAAGACATTACCAGCGGATTGAAAGCAGTGTATCGGGCCCCTACAGAGCAAGCGGCACTGATGGCGCTGGAGGCATTCGCAGGTGTCTGGGATGAAAAGTACCCCCAAATCAGTAAAAGCTGGCGTACACACTGGGAAAATCTCAATACATTCTTTGGCTACCCGCCAGACATCCGTAAAGCCATCTATACGACGAATGCCATTGAATCGCTGAACAGCGTTATCCGCCAGGCGATAAAGAAACGCAACGTGTTCCCGACGGACGACTCGGTACGGAAAGTGATTTATCTGGCGATACAGTCGGCATCAAAAAAATGGAGTATGCCGATCCAGAACTGGCGGCTGGCGATGAGCCGTTTTATTATCGAGTTCGGTGATCGCCTGAGCGCTCACCTTTAATGGGATGGCAATTACACAGAATTACGTACACCCTCTGCCGATGGCGTCGCCTTTTTTGTCAGCCTATCACCACGTCCTTGGGACTGCAACTTGAAGCATGACGGCTATACATGATTTGTAACAGTTGATTTTATTTAAACTCGATAGATTTCTGAACTTATAAAAAACTTTAAAAATCGCGTTATTCAAGTCTGCTTTTTTCTCGGAATATTCCATATTCTATTTATTATTGGATTTGATTTAATGACTCCCGAGGTTGATATATTTATCACCTCAACCGTTAGCCGCCATAAATAATGCAGAATATATTCCTGCTTATTTAATCCTGGCTAATAAAAAATCTCTGCTAAAGGATTTATACCATGAATCTGAAACCACTGTTTTTAAGCGTTTTGCTGGCAACGATTTATACAACTGCCAATGCTGCAACCACCACGGTGGAAAAAAATGCACCTGACGCGACGGCAACCAGTACGGCGGCGCCGGCATCGGCGGAGTCTGCGCTGGGGAAGGCGGTGGATAAAGTCACTGCTAATGGCGATAGCTCGGTAAAACCTGAAAAGATTACTGCCGAAACACATGGGAAAAGTGACGATAAATCAGCCAAGAAGGTAGTGAAAAAGCCTCATGCTCAGAGCACCCATACCAGTGAAAAAATGAAAGCCAACATCGGAGAAGAAAAGGACAACACAAAAAACAAGAGTAACGATACTCAATAAAACCGTCCGTCAGTCAACCTACAATAAGATGCTCATCGCACGATAATAAAGTAAGTAGTAGTATTCGTGCAGATGGCAATAGTAATTGACCGGTCAGGAAATAACGGGCTGTGTGATGGCATGAGTTACATACTGCCATATAATCAGAACGTGATTCCTGACCGGGAAATATGAAGGGTATACTCCTGTTGGAGAAAGGTTCGACTTTATGAACAAACCACTTTTATGTCTTACATTAATGACTGCACACATTTCTTTTTCTCAGGCTGACAGTTGTCGAGCCAATCTATTTGGTGGTCAGGACTGTCGTTATAATGATGGCTCGACATCGACCAGTCGAACCAATCTGTTTGGTGGGTTTGATACCCGGTATAGCAATGGGCGGACCAGTACCAGCCGGGCTAATCTGTCGGGAGGCTATGACACCCAGTTTAGTGATGGCACCCATAGCACCAGCCGTGCGAATCTTTCAGGCGGGTTAGATACCCGGTATAGCGATGGTTCAAACAGCTCCAGCCGTAGCAACCTTTCTGGCGGTTATGACGTTCATTACAGTAATGGACGGTTTGGTTCCAGCCGCGCCAATCTGTCTGGTGGACTGGATGGAGATCATCTGGTGAATGCGCCTTAACCTGAGTGTTCATCTTTCATAGTGAGTGCGCGCTGTGTGGGTTCTACGCGATGATAAGGTAGATGGCATTGATGTTCTAAGAGAATACGGCAGACGGCAATAAAAAACGGGGCGCTGTTATCGCCCCGTTTTATGCTTCTTAACGCTGTTTCGCTATGGCAGCGGGAAACTATTCCACCCGCAGTACACGCACCGTATTGGTTGTGCCGACTGTTCCCATTACGTCACCTTGGGTAACGATGACCAAATCACCCGAGACCAGGAAACCTTTGTCGCGCAGCAGGAGCACGGCATCATTAGCCGCCGCCACACCATCGGTATAGCTGGTGAATTGTACCGGGGTAACGCCACGGTACAGGGCGGTCAAATTCAGCGTGTGTTCATGACGAGACATAGCGAAAATCGGCAGGCCGGAACTGATGCGCGACATCATCAATGCGGTACGGCCAGACTCTGTCATGGCGATAATCGCGGTCACGCCATTAAGGTGGTTGGCCGTGTACATGGCGGACATGGCGATCGACTCTTCCACATTATCGAACTGCACGTCGAGGCGATGTTTAGATACGTTGATGCTGGGGATCTTTTCAGCGCCCAGACAAACCTTCGCCATCGCGGCGACAGTTTCCGCCGGGTATTGACCGGCAGCCGTTTCTGCGGAGAGCATCACTGCATCTGTGCCATCGAGTACGGCGTTGGCGACGTCCATCACTTCAGCGCGAGTCGGCATCGGGTTGGTGATCATCGACTCCATCATCTGTGTTGCCGTAATAACGGCGCGATTCAACTGACGAGCGCGGCGAATCAGTTTTTTCTGGATACCCACCAATTCCGGATCGCCGATTTCTACGCCCAGATCGCCGCGAGCCACCATCACGACGTCGGAAGCCAGAATAATATCATCCATTGCTTCGTCGGTTGATACCGCTTCCGCACGTTCTACCTTGGAAACGATTTTAGCATTGCTGCCGGCTTCGCGAGCCAGCCGGCGCGCATAGTGTAAGTCTTCACCGGTGCGAGGGAATGACACCGCCAGAAAATCCACGCCGATTTTGGCGGCGGTAATAATGTCGGCTTTGTCTTTTTCGGTTAAGGCTTCAGCCGAGAGACCACCGCCCAATTTGTTGATGCCTTTGTTGTTAGACAGCGGACCACCGACGGTCACTTCGGTGAACACTTTCATGCCATCGACTGTCAGAACTTTTAACTGCACGCGGCCGTCGTCGAGTAGCAGGATATCGCCGGGAACCACATCGCTGGGCAATCCTTTATAGTCGATCCCCACTTTTTCCTTGTCGCCTTCGCCTTTTCCAAGGTTGGCGTCCAACAGGAATTTGTCACCGATATTGAGGAATATCTTCCCTTCTTTGAAGGTCGACACGCGAATTTTGGGCCCCTGGAGATCGCCCAGAATAGCAACGTGGCGGCCAAGTTTAGCCGCAATTTCGCGAACTTTGTTCGCACGCAGCAGGTGGTCTTCCAGCGTGCCGTGAGAAAAGTTCAGGCGGACTACGTTTGCGCCTGCGGCAATGATCTTTTCCAGATTATTGTCGCGGTCCGTAGCCGGTCCCAGCGTGGTAACGATTTTGGTTCTTCTGAGCCGTCTGGACATGTATAACTCCGTTGACTGGTGAAGCTGTTGTAATGTAGTAATGCCGTCAGGCGAGGGGACGGTAACAGCGCCTTTTGTGCCGCTCTGTACTGCCCGGATGCTGCGCCTGTAATTATGATTGGATGGCGGGGAACTGTTCCATGGTACTTATGCCTCGCCGCCCATGTTGATGTTATAGCATAATTAATTAAACGGGTTGCTGAATCGTTCTTCCTTATCAAATCTCGATTCGCGTAATGCTTCCTTGACCCGCTTCAAGTTATCGCGGAATTTTGCACCGCGCCGCAGAGTGAAGCCTGTCGCCAGCACATCGATCAGTGTCAACTGCGCGATGCGCGATACCATCGGCATATACACATCGGTATCTTCAGGGACTTCAACCCGTAGCGTGAGCGAGGCTTCCCGTGAAAGAGGAGAACCATCCGACGTAATGGCGATCACTGTGGCGTCATTTTCCCGCGCCAGCCGAGCCATATCCACCAGACTTTTGGTGCGCCCGGTGTGTGAAATCAGCACCACGACATCGCCGTCGCCGGAGTTCATGCAACTCATGCGCTGCATGACCAGGTCATCGAAGTACACCACCGGAATATTGAAACGAAAAAACTTGTTCATCGCGTCGTGAGCGACGGCTGCCGACGCGCCAAAACCAAAGAAAGAGATCTTGCGTGCCTGCGTGAGCAGGTCTACCGCACGGTTGATGGCCTGAATATCCAGGCTGGATTTCACATGCTCCAGCCCGGCCATGGTGGATTCGAAAATCTTGCTGGTGTAAGACTCAACCGAGTCGTCTTCTTCTACGTTGCGGTTCACGTAAGGGGTGCCGTTGGCCAGACTTTGCGCCAAATGCAGTTTAAAATCGGGAAAGCCTTTGGTATCCAGACGGCGGCAGAAGCGGTTGACCGTAGGTTCGCTCACTTCCGCCATACCGGCGAGGGTAGCGATACTGGAGTGGATGGCTGTCTGCGGCGACGCGAGAATCACCTCCGCCACCTTTCGTTCCGATTTGCTCAACAGCTCCAGATGACCCTGGATTTTTTCCAGCATATTCATATGACAACGACCATCTATGGTATTTTGGATTTCAGCCAAAGGTGAAACCGATGCGGATTTTGTGAAATATACTACGAGCCCGCAACGGTTGGCAGAGGTGGACACAACAAGTCATCTGATTTTTTTGTCAGAACATGACGTGTGTCTAACTTTCAGAACGGTAACTGGCTGTCAGAAACGATGGGAAATTTCTCTTTTAGGCAGATGCCAGACTCGTTTTCCTCATCGGCACAATAGGTTCTAAGGCCTTGTGGTATCAGAATCAGCCGATAATGTGGTTTTCTTACGGGTTTACTGGTTTGTGTCAAAAAGAGTACATTATTGATGTAATAAAATTACAGCGTCCTGCAATGAGGAGATTGAAAATGGCGGTAACGTCAACAGCCCAGGCGTGTGACCTGGTTATTTTCGGTGCGAAGGGCGACCTGGCGCGTCGTAAATTGCTGCCTTCACTGTATCAACTGGAAAAAGCAGGCCATATTCATCCGGAAACCCGCATCATCGGCGTAGGACGAGCGGAATGGGACCGAGACACCTATATCAAAGTGGTGCGTGAAGCACTGGACACCTTTCTTAAGGAACCGCTCGACCCGGCATTGTGGACGACATTGAGCAACCGACTCGATTTCTGCAATCTTGATGTAGAAGACACCGAGGGGTTCAATCGTCTGGGTACGATGCTCGATCAACAAAATCGTACCACCATCAATTATTTCGCCATGCCGCCGAGCACTTTCGGCGCTATCTGCCGAGGCTTGGGCAAAGCGGGTTTGAACAAAGAACCGGCGCGCGTGGTGATGGAAAAACCATTAGGCACCAACCTGGCATCGTCGCGGGTGATCAACAATCAGGTGGCGGAGTTTTTTAACGAGTGTCAGGTCTATCGTATCGACCATTACCTCGGCAAAGAAACCGTACTGAACTTGCTGGCGTTGCGGTTTGCCAACTCCCTGTTCGTCAATAACTGGGATAACCGCACTATCGATCACGTGCAGATTACCGTGGCCGAAGAGGTGGGTATTGAAGGGCGCTGGGGGTATTTCGATCAGGCCGGGCAAATGCGCGACATGATCCAGAACCACCTGTTGCAGATTCTGACCATGATCGCCATGTCTCCACCGGCGGACCTGAGCACGGATCGCATCCGTGATGAAAAAGTTAAAGTGCTGCGCTCGCTGCGCCGTATCGATCGTTCCAACGTGCATGAGGTAACGGTACGCGGTCAGTACACCAGCGGTTTTGTGCAGGGCAAGAAAGTGCCGGGTTACCTGGAAGAAGAGGGCGCCAACAAGACCAGCAATACCGAAACCTTCGTGGCGATCCGTGTCGATATTGACGACTGGCGCTGGTCCGGCGTGCCGTTTTATCTGCGTACCGGTAAGCGCTTGCCGTCAAAATGTTCGGAAGTGGTGGTGTACTTTAAAAACCCGGCGCTCAACCTGTTCCACGATTCCTATCAGCAGTTGCCGCAAAACAAGCTGATTATTCGTCTGCAACCCGATGAAGGGGTGGAAATTCAGATTCTCAACAAAATCCCAGGGCTGGATCACAAACATCGTTTGCAGACCACCAAACTTGACCTGAGTTTTTCCGAAACCTTTAACCAACAGCATCTGGCGGATGCTTACGAGCGATTGCTGCTGGAAACCATGCGCGGTATCCAGGCGTTGTTTGTGCGCCGCGACGAAGTGGAAGAAGCCTGGAAATGGGTGGACTCGATTATGGAAGCCTGGGCAATGGACAATGACTCTCCCAAGCCTTATCAGGCTGGGACCTGGGGACCGGTGGCGTCCGTCGCTATGATTACCCGCGATGGACGTTCCTGGAACGAAGTGGAATAAGCGGTTTTGCCCTGCCGCAAAGCGGGGCGAAGCCGTTAGCGTTTTTTTTGGCTGACGGTGCGGTCGGACATCCGTGGGTAACTGCGGATCCCTGTGGCAGGGGCGCGCCAGATCATTAATCGATGCCCGTTGGGCATGACTGGAGATTACCCTCGATGAAAAACTGGAAAACCAGTGCGGAACAGATTCTGACAGCCGGTCCGGTTGTTCCTGTGATTGTGATTAACAAACTGGAACACGCGGTGCCGATGGCGAAAGCCCTGGTAGCGGGTGGCGTGCGCGTACTGGAACTGACGTTGCGTACCGATTGTGCGGTTGAAGCCATTCGCCTGATCGCGCAGGAAGTGCCGGACGCCATCGTCGGTGCGGGTACGGTAACCAACCCGCAACAGCTGGCGGAAGTGACTGCCGCGGGGGCGCAGTTTGCTATCAGCCCCGGTCTGACCGAGCCGTTGTTGAAAGCGGCAACGGAAGGCACCATTCCGTTGATCCCCGGGATTAGCACCGTTTCCGAGCTGATGCTGGGGATGGATTATGGATTACGTGAATTTAAGTTCTTCCCGGCTGAAGCTAACGGTGGTGTGAAAGCGTTGCAGGCGATTGCCGGTCCGTTTGGTAAAATTCGCTTCTGCCCGACCGGCGGCATCTCCCTGAAGAACTACCGTGAGTATCTGGCGCTGAAAAGCGTACTGTGCGTTGGTGGTTCCTGGCTGGTGCCGGCCGATGCGCTGGAAAGCGGCGACTACGATCGCATCACTGCGCTGGCGCGTGAAGCGGTTGCAGGTGCGACAGCCTGATCGGCATTTGTCTCTTAGTCATTTCATAAGCCCGCGTCAGCGGGCTTTTTTGTACCTCATCGACAAACCGGCAGGCTTATCTTGCGCTGACGTTGACGGCAGCCGCGCTCGTTTTCGCCAGTTGTACGGCCGCATCGGTATTATCGGCCGTCGCCAGTGCAACGCCCATGCGACGACGTCCGTTGATGTCGGGTTTGCCGAACAGTCGAATCTGGGTATGGGGGAGCAGCGCCTGTTCCAGTCCCTGATACTGCACATTATTGCTGGTCAGTTCCGGCAGGATGACCGCAGAAGCCGATGGGCCGTACTGCCGTATAGCGCCGATCGGCAAGCCCAGAAACGCGCGAACATGCAGAGCGAACTCGGACAAATCCTGCGAAATGAGCGTCACCATACCGGTGTCGTGCGGGCGCGGCGAAACTTCGCTGAAAATGACCTCGTCGCCGCAAATAAACAGCTCGACGCCAAACAGGCCGAAACCACCCAGCGCCTTTACCACATTTCCGGCAATCTCTTTGGCGCGCGTCAATGCCAGCTCGCTCATCTGTTGCGGTTGCCAGGATTCGCGATAGTCGCCGTCTTCCTGACGATGGCCGATTGGCTCGCAGAAGTGCAGGCCGTCAATTGCATGAATGGTTAATAATGTGATTTCGAAATCAAATTTCACCAGCCCTTCTACAATCACTTTTCCACCGCCGGCACGACCGCCTTCTTGCGCATAGCGCCAGGCGCGATCCAACTGCTCCGGCGATCGGATCAGGCTCTGGCCTTTCCCCGATGAGCTCATCACCGGTTTGACGATACAAGGGAAGCCTAACTCATGGGCCGCCTGACGGAACGCCGTTTCGTCAGCGGCAAACCGGTAACTGGACGTCGGCAGGCCCAGCGTTTCCGCCGCCAATCGACGAATGCCTTCACGATTCATGGTCAGCCGTGTGGCTTCAGCGCATGGCACGACACGTTGCCCTTGCTGTTCCAGCGCAACCAGCATATCCGTAGCGATAGCCTCGATTTCCGGCACGATATAGTCCGGGCGTTCCAGCGCCACCAGTTGTTTCAACGCGTCGCCATCGAGCATGTTGATGACATGACTGCGGTGAGCGACCTGCATCGCGGGGGCATCGGCGTAGCGATCAACCGCAATAACTTCGATACCCAGTCGCTGGCATTCAATCGCCACTTCTTTTCCCAGCTCGCCGGAGCCTAGCAGCATAACGCGTGTAGCGCCGGGACGCAGGGCTGTTCCGATTGTTAACATAACCTGATACCTGATGGTGTTGTAAAAAGAGGTGTAGAAAAAACGGGCGGATTGGCCGCCCGAACGTAGCCGAAGTATAAACGAAAACGTTTGCGTTTGGCATCATTCGCGTAGCGGTACGCAAAAGCGCGTGAAAATCCTTGCAGATCTCGGCGCACGCTGGATTCCCCGGATGATTCATGACAGGCTTTGGGCATTTGCCGTCTCGCCGGCGTAACGCTAGGTGTCAGGCAGAACCTGATCAATGAATGGAAAGGAGTGACGTGGATGAAAGCGCCGCAAGCCGAAAAACGCCCGCATAGGATGACGATGCACGGCGATACCCGCATCGATGATTATTATTGGCTGCGAGATGATGAACGCAAGAATCCGGAGGTGCTGGCTTGGTTGCAGGAGGAGAATCGTTATTGCGAGCATGTCATGGCGCCCTATGCCGCGCTGCGTCATACCTTGTATGAGGAGATGGTCGCGCGGATCCCCAGGGAGGATGTTTCAGTACCTTATGTGAAACGTGGTTATCGCTACCAGAGCCGCTATGAGCCGGGTAAGGATTACGCTATCTATCAGCGTCAGCCGGAGCAGGAAACAGAAAGCGGCGCCTGGCAGGTATTGCTGGATGGCAATCAACGCGCGACAGGCAGCGAGTTCTACAACCTTGGCGCGCTGGCCGTTAGCCCGGACAATCGACTGATGAGCGTCGCGGAGGATTTATTGTCTCGTCGCCAGTATGTGCTGACGTTTCGCGATCTCACCACCGGCGAGTGGCTGGCAGACCGGCTGGAGAATGTCTCCGCCGGCAGTGAATGGGCGGCGGATTCCCGTACTCTTTATTACGTACGTAAACATCCGCAGACGTTGCTGCCTTATCAGGTGTATCGCCATCGCCTGGGGGAGGATCCGCAGCAAGATGAACTGGTGTATGAGGAAACGGATGACGCGTTCTACCTCAGTCTGGATAAAACCACGTCCGAGCGTTATATCCTGATTTATCTCGACAGTACCACCAGTACCGAAATTCTGTTGCTGGATGCCGAAGACCCTTATGCCAAACCGTGTGTGTTTGTACCGCGGCGGCCGGATCACGAGTATGTTATCGATCATTTCCGCGACGCCTTTTATGTGCGTTCCAATAAAGACGGTAAAACCTTTGGTTTTTACCAGACCCAGGATGTCGGCGAATCAGCATGGGAAGTGTTGATTGCCCCGCGTCCGGAACGCGTACTCGAAGGGTTTTCGCTGTTTGACGACTGGTATGTGGTCGAAGAACGCGAGCATGGATTAACCCATATCCGCTATATCCGTTGGCAGACGGCAGAATCTCACCAGATCGCCTTTAATGATCCCGCTTATGTGACCTGGCTGAGTTATAACCCAATGCCGGAAAGTACGCGATTGCGTTACGGCTATTCCTCCATGACCACGCCGATGACTATCTATGAGCTGGACATGGCGACCGGCGTTCAGGTGGTGCTCAAACAATCTGAAGTGAAAAATTTTGATGCCGGGAATTACCGGAGCGAGCGTGTGTGGGTAACGGCTCGCGATGGCGAATCCGTGCCGGTATCGCTGGTGTATCATAAAGACTGCAAACTGGCTCAAAGCCCATTACTGGTTTATGGCTATGGCGCTTACGGCAGCAGTATGGACCCGGAATTCAGTAGTAGCCGTCTTAGCTTGCTGGATCGTGGTTTCGTCTATGCGCTGGCGCATATTCGCGGCGGCGGTGAGCTGGGGCAGCAATGGCATGATCAGGGGCGCCTTTCCAACAAGATGAATACTTTTACGGATTTCATCGACGTCACGCAGGCCCTGCTGACAAGCGGTTATGGCGATCCGACGAAAACCTTCGCGATGGGCGGCAGTGCGGGTGGGTTACTGATGGGCGCAGTAATGAATATGGCGCCGTCATTATTCCAAGGGGTGGTAGCGCAGGTGCCGTTTGTCGATGTGCTCACTACCATGCTGGACGAGTCTATTCCGCTTACCACGGGGGAGTATGACGAGTGGGGTAACCCGAACAATAAGCGTGATTACCAGTACATGAAACAATATAGCCCTTATGACAATCTTTCGGCACAAGCGTACCCCCATCTGTTGGTGACGACCGGCCTGCATGACTCGCAGGTTCAGTACTGGGAACCGGCTAAATGGGTAGCGAAACTGCGTGAAATAAAAACTGATGATCACCTGCTGTTGCTGCATACCGACATGGGAGCCGGTCATGGCGGTAAATCCGGTCGTTTGGCTCAGTTTGAGGATATTGCACAGGAGTTTACCTTCTTGCTGATGAGACTTGAGCAGCAGGCATTGCCCGCGTAGGGATGGGGTTTGGGTATCACGCGAGAAAAGGGCGGCCTGTTTGGGCACCGGATTACCGTAAAAGACAGGAAACGATAACAGGGAGATTGGAACTGCGATCACCGGGTGTCAGGAGGCAGAGGGTGATCGCAGGATGTTGCCTCAGTAGTCGCACTGGTTAGCTAACAGCGAAAACAGCGGCAACGTGGTGAGTTAACTTCAGTTAGTTTCAGGCTGTGGTTGAGACCGTTTGGCTCGCTTTTCCGCCCGTTTCTGCGCGGCGGTTTTCAGCGGTTTTTTCCTGGCGTTTTTCTTGCTGTCCATTCCTTTACTCATCTTATGCCTCGCTTGGTAAAAGGTTGGTATGCCTGTTTATTAACCCCCTGTTTGTGAGGAGATGCAAGCGAAAAAATGCTTTTTTTGACCCAAAAAATGGCGGAACAGAACAGAAAAAGTGACGAAAACCGGCGTGCGGCTAGACAATCGGACGCTATCCTTCCGTGCTGGATAGCATCCTTGCCAACTTGTGCTGCGGAATATTTTATTTACTGTGAGGGTCGTACGGTAAGGTGGAGAACTGGTGGGATATCCTCCGGTAGTCACTGACCCTTTCCCGAAAATAGGCGCGCAGATGCGCGGGTTGCTGCTGTTCGATTTCATCCGGGATCACCGGCATGTTGTAGCGTTCGCGAAACGCTACGCCGGATGCTGCCAGATCCACATTGACCTTTTCCATTTCTTCATAAGGCAGGTCGGCCAAATTGTATCCCATGATTGCCTCCTTCTGTGTTGCGCCACAAAAGTAAAGCAGAAGTGCGGAATTGGCAAATCCTGTTACTTCCCGCATCTCGACAAGTCATCAGGTGACTCGTATTCTTGCCGCTGTTTTGGGGTGAAACGGGTGTGACAGGAAAGCAATACAAGGATAAGACAATGTTGAAACGTATAATTTTTCCGGCTTTGAATACGGCGTTGCTTGTAGGGAGCCTGATTATCTCTCATGCAGCGCTGGCACATGCGCATCTTAAAAGCCAGACGCCGATTGCGGATAAAACAATTTCAGTACAACAGGCTCCGTTATTTCTGACGTTGCGTTTCTCTGAAGATATTGAGGCTGCTTTCAGCGGTGTTGAACTGAAGTTGGCGGGGCAGGCCGTGCCGGTGGACAAGGTAACGGTAGACAATGAACACCGCAATGTTCTGGTTGTTCCGCTTGAGAAGCCGCTGACCGGTGGTAACTATCAGGTTAACTGGCATGTGCTCTCTGTTGATGGTCATAAGACTGAGGGAAGCTATCGCTTCGTTGTCGAGTAACATAAGAATGCGGATTCTGTGACGATGCTGGAAAGTGTGTACGCATTATTGCGCCTCGGGCATTTTTCCAGCCTCATGTTGTTAGTCGGTGTCGCGGGGTTCAGTGAGTTACTGGCTCCCCGTGAGTACCGGGCTTGGTTGGCTTCACGACTGCGTGGGGTGATGGCGTTCAGCAGTGTGGCGGCATTTTTAACGGCGATTGCCATACTGGCGGCACAGACTGGGCTGATGAGCGGCAACTGGCATAATATGAGTGACGTTGCCACCTGGCGTGCGGTGTTGGGTACCCGCTTCGGCACATTTTGGGTATGGCAACCGGTGCTGGCGTTAGTGGCCTGTGTGATGGTGTTCCAGCGTCATCCGGTATGGCTGGCGAGCGTGTTGCTGTTCGGCGTATTACAGCTGTGCGGCATGGCTTGGCTGGGGCACGCCGCGATGCTGGAAGGAAAACTCGGCTTATTGCATAGTATCAATCAGGCTGTGCATTTGTTGGCTGTGACCTTTTGGGTTGGTGGGCTACTGCCTTTGCTACCGGTGTTGCGGGATGCACGACAAGGGCTGATGCGAGCGGATGCCATCCTGACGATGATGCGTTTTTCTCGTTACGGCCATTGGGCGGTGGCGCTGGCGATCCTGACCGGGTTGATCAATACCCGATTAATTCTCGGTTGGCCGTTACCGGAAATAGGGCTGTATGGCGTCTTGCTTGCCATCAAAGTTATGTTGGTTGCTGTTATGGTGTTGCTGGCGTTATTTAATCGCTACCGGGTGGTGCCGCGTTTTCAGCAAGCCAATACCGCCGCTTATGATTATTTCTTGCGGGTAACCAGGGTAGAGTGTGGATTATCTGTTTTGGTTATTGCGTTGGTCAGTTTTCTGGCGACATTGTCTCCAGTGTAAATCGTGCGAGGAATGAAAGCCGCTTTCAAAGAGCCGTGCTGTTATTTTTAACCATATTTGGATAATGAAAATAGTTATCAGAACCAATCTCCGGACACATGCCGAATAATGAAAATCATTATCATGATTAAATGATAATGCGTTGAATTTATGAAGAAACAACCTTCATATTGTGTTAATGCGATGTTTCAAATCTCCTTTTTTACATGCATAATATAAAGCAGAACCATCATCTGCCAGTAAAATAAGGAACGGTCATGTTAAAAAAAGAAATGATTCAAAAGCTGAATGAACAGCTCAACCTCGAGTTTTACTCCGCTAATTTGTACCTGCAGATGAGCGCTTGGTGTGGCGACAAAGGTTTTGAAGGGGCATCAGCTTTCCTCAAATCACACTCTCGCGAAGAAATGGATCATATGCAGCGCCTGTTCGATTATCTGGACGATACGGGGAGTCTGCCGGTGTTGGGGGCGATTGCTGCGCCGCCGGTAGATTTCGATTCGCTGCAGGATGTATTCAAGCTGACTTATGAGCATGAGCAATTGATTACTCAGAAAATCAATGAACTGGCTCATGCGGCCATGACATTGCAGGACTACTCGACCTTCAATTTCCTGCAATGGTATGTCGCTGAACAACATGAAGAAGAAAAGCTGTTCAAATCCATTCTCGACAAACTGGGTATGGTAAATACTCAGGAAGGCGGCCTGTTCTTCATTGATCAGGACCTGAAAAAAATGGCAACCTCGGTAGCACCGTCAGCCTGATAGCTTCTGGGGCAGCAGGATTACCTGCTGCCCGATAAGGCGTTTAGCTGCCGTTTTCCCATCGCTTGGCTTTATTGATATATACCGGTCATACTGCAAGTTGCAGGTGCGTTGGTTTTCTTACTCGGTTATACCTGGAGTTTGCCCTGCAACCCGAACTATTTAGGGTATAATATTTAAATAACAGGCACGACGTTACCAAATGACTTGTTAATTGAAGAATTATAAACTTTTCCTTCAGCGAACATAAATAACACCTTGTTTTTTCCCATGTAAGCACCGAATCCATTCTTCGCATTTATCCAGACAGGAACCACCCATCCAAACGTAACTTTATATTTTGATGATAATTTCGACCCCTCTTCCAAATAACCTTTGTATGGCGTCATGAACACATAACGAGCACTATAGGGATCTTTAAGTGCAAAACTGCAATACGCGTGTATTTGCTTTTTATAATCTGCCGGCAATGTCCCATAGTTAGCGGTTTGGACCTGTATCTGCGTGGGTGGTTGCTGTGTTGCGCAGCCTGCCAATACTAACGATGTCGCAACGGCGAAAATGATTTTTCTCATTATTGATAGTCTCGTCTGTTATACCCCCGCCGCAGTATGCCGAATGCAATATCAACGGCGTATTAACCATTAACGTATTTCCCTGATGATTGTGCCGGTATCGTCAACTCGACTTCATCAATGCGGGTCGCTATGATCCCGGTTCTGGAAAGACGGATTTACCGCTTACATCACCCATAGCACATCGCTGCACCCGGTGGTACACCCTCTGGGGGCTTTACATGGAATATCACGATGAAAAAAGTAGTGCTGTCACTTATTGTCTCTGTGCTGTCGGCCCAGGCGTTCGCCGCCCCGCAGTTGGCTAATTTGAGCAAGCTGGAATATGGCTCGCGTTGGGCATTTAACCGTGAAGAAGTTCAGTTGATTTGCCGCCTTGGCCACGCCCTGTTTGTGATTAATCCCAGCACATTGGTGCAGTATCCCCTCAATGAAGTTGCGCGCGAGCAGGTCAAAGCCGGTAAGGTAAACGCCAGCCCGCTGGAAACCATCTTGCTGGAAGATCCGCAGCACCCAGGGCAAAAGATGAGTCTGCAACCCTTTATCGACCGGGCGCAAAGCCTCTGTCAGTAGTGCGCATAGCACGCCGAAGACGACTGTGGATCCTGAATGCGCGGGTTTGCGTTGGTTGTCACAAAGTGTACAGATTGTTTCGGAATTGACTGTTCAAAAAATGGGCCAGACTGGAAAACGAAAGTGAGTCGTCTACGCTTAAAGTGCAGGCGGAAATGACGCCTGCAACAAATGCCAACTTTTAGCGCACGGCTCTCTCCCAAGAGCCATTTCCCTAGACCGGGCACAGGAATCGTGTTCGGTCTTTTTTTATCTTATTGATTTTAAATGATTTATTTTTAAAAGTCCGAAAATGTCCGAAATTGGTCCGAAAATCCGTACCCGGTGTAAATTGCAACGGTCAGATAATCACCATTATCTGTCGCAATATCGGCCTTTCAATAACAATGTTGTAACAAGAGATTGTCGTGGAGCGTCGCTTTGCGATACTCAAAGAAAATCGTCGTACCGCTACATGCTCGGAAAAAACAGCCAGAAATGACCTGAGTATGCTAAAGCTGAGGGCGATCAGATTATTTTTGAAGCGGTTGTTAAGTTAAGGGATATAGCCTAAAACCCGCTTTCAGGCGAAAAGATGCAGGAATGCTAAGCATTGCCATAAAATAAGATCGACATGGCGTGAAGGCGTCTGTTTACTTGTGCTATAAATTCAATGTGATAAATTTCATCCCGGTTTATAAAATATGTCAGACCGTTTTCGGGATGCTTTCATGTCATTTCATCAATATCGACAGGCCTTGAATACAGTTATGCAGAAGGAGTTTACGTGACAAGGAAAGTGCTCGTTTTTATCAATACCTATCGATGGTTGATTTACCTGGTTTGGACAGTGCCGACGTTTTTCATCTGGAGTTATTTGGGCTACCAGGTGTGGGAAGAGGATCCTGATGCGCCGGGGATGCTATACCTGGCCCCTGCCTGGGCGGTGTGGTTCCTTCTACATTTGTGTACTGCAATAATCCTTGCCATTGTGTTGAAGATTTGGCAAGTGCGGCAGATACGGAAACGTCAACCTTCCTGAAGCTTTTTCGGTCCTAATGGAGCTTTATGCACGCCAACGCTGGCTCTGCTCACGCCCTTTAACATCGGAATACTGACCAGCGATGACTTGGGCAACTATGCCAGAGAGCTGCCGAAAGACGGGCATCTCAGCGGCAAAATTTTGGTTCATCGCATTGATCGCAACAACCCAACGCTGAAAACCCGGTTCAAACGGTTGGCCCGCAAAAGCATCGGCTTTTCACGCTCAATTGGATGCGTGGTCTTTCATTGTTTGTTTAAGGTCAATAGTTTGGCATAGAATTAAAAAGAAAAAGGTTTAAAAGTTGCATAAAATTACAGCTATTATGCAACTATAAAGCGATGCTATTTTTTTACCTTGGTGTTTTTCCCTTGTTGCTCCATAAGCTCAGCAAATTTAGCCCATGATAATCGGTGTTTATTAACGGAGTTTCCGGCTGGCAGCCATTCAATATTGCCCTTGCTGATTAATGCTGTCCCCAGTTTTTCTCCATCTTTCTTGACTTCTATTTCAATATCTTTATGAAGGACAATGTTTTCTGTCAGCTTCAAATTAACTTGATGAGCCATGTTAATCCTTTTTTCATTCAGTTGTGATTTTGTTAATTGTGTAAAAACGCTAACTCCATTTATGAAATCATCAAAGCATATTATTTTTTATTTGACAATCTTACTTTTCCCTATTTCTTATATTCATATAATTACCAAGCGAATTATATGAATGGTATTCTTTCGGGTTAGGTCACTATAAAAATATTATCATCTCCATTTTTTCAGGCGATCGCACCAGTACACGCCTACTGCGGTAATTACTGTGTTTTATAAAGAATGGCGTAGCCTGGCTCTCAGCTACATTCAGTGTGGAAAACTGCTGGTGACAGGCGACGTGCTTTTGGAGCAGACCGGCGTGAGGCGGAGTGACTGATGGGGATAGACGTTGCATGACAACTCCGAACAATATGAGATGGAATAAGTTGTTAGCCAACCGATGGGGTTTTGATTATGATAAGAAAATCTCCCGCATTCCGAAGTAAAGCGTTACGTGAGCCTGCCTATGGGCAAGTTTGCACGCTTCAGATTCCAGGCATCTGTAACGGCAATCCAGAAACGACAGTATTATGCCATCTCCCCAGTCCGACACATGGTATGGGATATAAAGGTGATGACTTCTGGGCCGTCTATAGTTACTCGTCTTGTCATGATGTGATTGATAGGCGAGTGCCTTATGACTGGGTGCAGGAAGAGGTTTTTCTTCAGGCATTATATCTTATTTTTAAGTTCATTTTAGAGAGGGGTAGTTAAATCGTGGGAATTTACACCGATATGTCAGTAATAGATGAAATTGAAAAAACACATAGAATTATATCTGAGAAAATATCAAAAAATAAAAAATATAGAATCAATGAACTAAGTTCTGAAGAAGAAAAGGAAGATTTTATTAATAGTATATTATGGGCGGCATGGAGCGATTTTTATAGAATCTTCACTAATAGAAGGGAACTTTTAGATAAAAACACCTCTTTTAATCAGGAGGTGATACCGGAGCAAATTAAGTTCTCACGAGAGTATTATATTAACAATAAGATTCCTTTTTTATCAAATTTAATAAGACTTATGTATGAATTTTATTTCTGGATTGGCAGGGAAAGAGAGCAAATATTTCTTGAATACGACACGCTGACTATGTTAGATAATTTGTTTGACCCATCCGAGATTCTTGGTGCACAGTTTGGATGGATTAGGGATTATTTCGTAGTCACGTTGGTAAGATCCGTTTTGAATAGTGATGGCTTTGAGAAAGCTAAGTCACTAATAAAAGATATAGATCATAAGAAATATGATTTTACTAAAGAGGTGGATGATTTGGTAAAAAACAAATTTGCTTATTTTTCTGATAGCATTTCAAGTACTTATACCAAGTCACAAGAAATAATAAGGATGGATAAGGAAAAAATAAATGATATGGTTGTCGATATAAATGGTAAGGTTGAAGAAATAAATGCACTTGCTGACAAGGTCAGCAAAATGAGGACGGAATATAATTTTGTTGCGTTGAGTTCTGCTTTTGCTCAAATAAAAGAAAAGAAAGAGGATGAGTTAAGAACTGTAGAGGTTTATTATCAAAATCTATTCGGTTGTATATTTATTGCTCCTGTGTTGGCCGTTATTTTACACTTTCTAAAGAAAGATTTTTTCCCTACGGATATCTCTGCACTATTCATTATTTTCCCTATTTTGACTATTGAGCTGGCATTAATCTATTTTTTTAGGTTGTCATATTTAGAGGGGAAGTCAATAAGAACACAATTAGTGCAAATTGAATTAAGATTGAGTTTGTGTGCTTTTGTTGAAGGCTATGTTGATTATCGTAAAAAGGTTGAAATGAAAGATCCTGATCTTTTTAAACTTTTTGATGCCATGATATTTAGCCCTATTCAGGTTAATGAGAACAACATACCCTCAATGTTTGACGGTGTTGAAGCGATTGCCAATCTGGTTGATAAGGTAAAATAATAGCTTACTTATGCACTGTAACTCAATCGACGCATTAACCAGCATTCGCACCAAGGCCAGGCTTGAAAACCGCAATGGTAAGGTTCGCAAAGTTCACCGAAGGATCGAGTTGGAAGAACAAGCAGCGTTGATTGAGTGTGCTTCTTCGCAAGCAAATAAATGACGAAATAGAGGCATAATATGGGTATCTATGGTGAAACAGCGGTGGCAGTGGCATCAGAATACGATAGTAGTAATAAGCTTGATCCAAGAGAGTGCTGGGAATCTTCAATTATCCAGTTCACTGATAGCAGGGAAAGTCAGAAAAAGGGGTGTCCAAAATCTGCATTTCTTGGCTTGTGTCAGGAAGGGTATGTTAAGGGTATTCCGAAGGGAAATTATCTACCACCAGATAGCCCAAATAAAGAATATGCCGTATCCGCAGCAGATTTGGTACTGAAAGAGCCAGGCAGGAAATATTCAAGGGCTGAATTGTGGGGAAATGCCACAAAATATTATCCTGGCGCTGCGAAAAACCAGAATGGGCAGATGGATGTTGTTATGACTCTGAAAGAAGCTGGTTTACTACAGCACCCTGATTGACCTTATATCTCATAAACGCTTAATTCGCGAAAGATACCGGAGTATGCCTTAAAAACTGCTCCGGTTTTTATTGGTTAGTTCTCAAGTGCATGGTCCTTCCGAAGGAGATATAACGATGATATATCCAAAATAATTCGAGTTGCAGGAAGGCGGCAAGAGAGAGAATCCCGATGAGCTTACTCAGGTAAGTGATTCGGGTGAATGAACGCAGCCAACGCGCCTGCAACTTGAAGCATGACGGTTATAAAATTATCCGGATACTTATTGATGCGTTAATGTGAGCAATGATCGCAAGATTCACCCGGCGAATTTGGTAAGGTGATAGCGCGTAATTCCCTTGAAATGATGGTATTCAATCCCATCCCACAGATTGTGAAACCAATTGCAGAAGCCTACGTCAATGACGACCTTTTCCATATTCTGATTAAAAGCGAAAACCTGCAGTGCTGCTGGCGCTTGGGGTGCTTTGGGTTTTTTAATTAACAGCGCCAGCCTTTCAATAACAATGGTGTAGCAAGAAATAAGCGCCGGCGGCCATGACTATTGGTGCGGAAACGGGGCGATGGCGTATTGCGTATAAAAATCACTGATGGAAAGCGAGGTGACCTCGCCGGAGCTATTGTCGCCGACAAAAACCTGTTGGCCGGATTGGCTGCTGACGGCTTTATAAATCAGCGTTGGGACGGATACACTGTTACCAATACGTTTGTTACCGAACAAGGCTCCGGTAATTACCCAGACTTCGCCATCCTGTAACGCCAGTTTGCGAACATATTCTTCTGTTTTACGCCAAGATAGTCGGTTCAGTTTCGGTAATTGCGGTGTCATATTCGACATTGAAAATGACTCACGCTGTGTTTGAGCATCAGGCATATCTCCAGCCGGCGTCATATGACCTTGGTCGTATCCGGAATATTCATAATCACTACTTGATGATTGTGCTGCTGTGGGGATTTGGTGCTCACGATGAAAGGCATTCCGCCGGGGAAGTTTTTCTGCCGCTTTGACCCTCTCCGCCGTTAAATGCTCAGCAGAAATAACGGGGCCTTTATTCGCATAGCTATACAGGACAGCAAAAGCTGTAAAACAGATTTCTTCATCATAATGAATATCCGGTGTTTCATCATGAATAAAATTTCCAGGACATAGCGAACGACCGGCTATTCCCGGTGAGCTGGCTATTATCAGTATTAATACCAATAAACAGCGGGTCATCGAAGCTATTGCCATTATTTTTCTCTCTTATCGATATTCAGCGGGAGACATCATCAGGCGGAATATCAACGGTAACGACCTCGCTGGTTAGCATGTTGATATTCGCTTTGGTGCGACCGAATAATTATTCTGTTTACCGCCCGAATAATCGCGTGCGTCGGGTTCACCTCTCTGTCACCGAACAATCTCTGTCACCGAACAATCTCTCTCGACGGAAAGCGATTATACCGGTGCAATACGGTACTGACGGCAATATGCCGTGACACAGATGTATACAGTAGGAAAAAATAAAACGAAAAATCATGTGCTAAGCTTGCCAAAGCAGGGTCAATACTAACAGAGAGGGTACGATGGGAATTCTTTCATGGGTTATTTTCGGTCTCATTGCAGGCATTCTGGCTAAATGGATTATGCCGGGTAGAGACGGTGGCGGTTTTATCATGACGGTATTGCTGGGCATCGTCGGGGCGGTCGTCGGCGGTTGGATCAGCACCTTTTTTGGTTTCGGTAAAGTGGATGGTTTTAATATCGGCAGCTTTGCCGTGGCGGTGGTGGGTGCGATCGTCGTACTGTGGATTTACCGTCGGGTACGCGACTAAGACCGTCTTTTATCTATTCCCCATCGGTATCCGTCTGTGGGGGCGGCATCAGGTGCGTGTTATCAGCTGCCTGATGCCGGCTATTAACGGCGAGAGGATTGGCTGAGTGATACCGCCAGTACGGATAAGAGGATGAGCGCGAAAACAGGCGGTAAAACCGTCCAGACCGCACGCTCGACGTAAGGCATCCCTTCGGCCAGAACGCGCCCCCATTCCGGCGAGGGCGGTTGTTCGCCTAACCCCAGAAAACCCAACGATGCCAGTGCCAGTGCGATACCGGGCAGGCGCAACATGGCATGGCGTGTGACGGGGCCTATCAACGCCGGAATAATATAGCGAATGACGCAGGTGAAACGACTTAGGCCAAATAGCGGTGTAAGGCGGATATACGGCTGAGCGTTGATTTCAGTGACCAGCGCCGCAGTATGTGCCGCCAGCGGTGCCCAGGCCACCAGCGCCACCGCGAACGCCGCACCGGCGGTAGAAGGGCCATACAGCGCAGCGACGACCATGCCCGCGATAACCGGCGGCATGGCGTTGGCCGCTTCGGCCGGGCCGCTCAGCAGGCGGGGAAACAACCCGATGAACACCCCCAGCAACAAGCAACAACCTGTCACCACCGCCGCAGTGAGCAAGGTTGCGAGCGCACCATGCGCAACCCGAGCCAACATGTCGCGGCCGGTGGCATCGGCACCAAACGGCAACGACCAGTCGGGTGGTTGCAGCCGGGTAAAATCGGAGCTAAACGGATCGCGTGGCAGGCCGGTAAGAACGATGACCGCCAGCAACAGCATGATCATGAACGGCAGACGATAATGGCGGTTTATCACGGCAATCGTGCTGGCAGGCGTGGACAGTGAACCGTTATCCAATGCCTGTCCAAGCAGGACGCGGTGCAGCAGAGAGATAATGCTGCCCGTTATGACGGCCATCACCAGCAGAATCAACACGCCGCATTGCAACGACGGCAAATCCTGCGCGGCGGCGGCGCCTAATGTCGCTCGCCCCAGCCCCGGTATCGCGAACACTTTTTCTACCGCGACTGCACCTCCGGTTAGCCCAACCAGTACCAGACCAACCTGAGGCAAAATCGCCGGCAGGGCGCGACGTACGACGCCGGACAGGCAGTCGCGCCGCGAAAAACCGGCCATATGCCAGGTTAATAACCAGGGTTCGCTGAAGGTGGCGGCTAACGCATCGCTGAATAACTTACCGAGCAGGCCGCCGGCCGGTATGCCCAGCGCCAGTGCCGGTAAAACAAGATGTTGCCATGATTGCCAGCCATAGGGCGGTAGGATTTGTAACCAGACCGCACCGATGATCAGTAAAAACGACGACAACAGAAATTCCGGCATCGCGGTGAGGGCGGTAGCCAGAATGCCGTTACTGCGCCGGTTATCGCCGGCCAGCCCACGCTTCAGGGTCGGCCAAGTCAGTAACAGCGCCAGTACGGCGGCTACCGTTAACGCCGCCAACATCAGCGTCAGCGATACGCCGGCAGCCTCCAGCATACCGGGCAATACCGGTTTTCCGGATACCCAGGATACGCCGGCATCACCCTGTACTAAACCGCGTAGCCATTGTTTCAGAAAGACCCACGGCCCTTGCGACAGGCCGAGGTGCTGACGAATGGCTTCCAGCGCTTCCGCCGTGGCTTCCTGCTCGCTGGAACGGGCACGCAACAGGCTCAGTGCCGGATCAGCGTCGGATAGCCAGGGCAGCAACCCGACCAGTACGATAATGGCCAGCGCCGTCAGCAGACGGGAAGCCATAACCAACAGCGACGAAGACAGTATGGCTATTGGCGGTAGCCGGGCCTGCGGGTTACTCATGGTTTGGTATAGGCTCCGTCGATGTGCGTCTGTACGTCTATCAATGTGCGCTCACGTGGGTCCCGAATGGCCTGACGCAATCGCGCAGATTCACCCTGAATCACCCTTTCATGCAATAGCGGAATAGCGGCATTGGTCGACAGAATCAACTGCTCGGCGGCCATGATCGCCTGACGTCGGGATTCACCGGCCGGGGTCGCGGCAGCTTGCTTCAGGGCGTCGTCTACCGCTGGATTACACAACTGCGAAATATTGAATGAGCCTTTGCAGGAAAAGTCGCTATACAGATAAGCGACCGGATCGCCGGAATCCAATACCGTGGCGCGAGACAAGATAAAGGCGTCGAAATGGCCGGCCAACGCATCCGCTTCTATCTGCGAGTATTCGCGGACTTCTTGTTTCACGGTGAAGCCGGCGGCAGTCAACTGTTGTGCCAGATAAACCGCGACTTCCGGTAACTCCGCCCGGTCGCTGAATGTCGCCAGCGTGATGGTTGCACCGTTCGGGGCTGAGGCGGCGACGGGGGCGCTGACTGGCTGGCGCAACGCTGCCGCCCATTGAATCGCCGGGCCTAACAGCCCACTCGCCACATCGGCGCGGTTTTCGTAAACGTTTTTGACCAGGATATCCCGCTGGATCGCATCGCGTGCAGCCGCACGCAGAGCGGGATCGCTGAATGCACCGCGACGGGTATTGAGGTAGAGCGTATTGGTGCGAGGCATCGGCACCTCATGAACCAGTCCTGCGTCCAGCAGCGGCGCCTGTGAAACCGGTATGGCTTCTACCAGGTCAGCCGTGCCGGTACGCAACGCCGCGGTACGCGCCGCACTATCCGGCACAAAATCAACATCGATACCCGGCGCGGCGGCTTTGTTGCCCCAGTAGCCGTCAAACCGGTCGAGCCTGGCGCTGCTGGTGCCGTTAAGCTGCGTCAGTACGAAAGGGCCGGTGCCGGTTCGAATCGGGCTGACCACGCCGTTGGCGCCGTAAGCGGCAGGAGACAGAATGGTCAACTGGGGGCTGGATAAGCGTTGCGGCAACAGCGGATCGCGGGTCGCGGTGGTGATCCGCACCGTGTGAGGATCATCCTCCGTTACGTTAAGCGTTACGCCATCAAGGATGCGTGGTTTGGGGGCGGCGTGCATGGCGGCCGTCAGCGCTTTAACCACCGAACCGGCAGTGAAATCGCTGCCGTCGTGGAATTTCACGCCGTCGCGCAGGGTAAAACGCCAGGTGAGTTCATCCAACTGTTGCCATCGCGTAGCCAGTGCAGGTTGCGCGTCACCGTTAGCATCAAGCACGACCAGTGTCTCACCGGTACGCCAACGCGACAGCTTAAAGGCGTCATCGCTGAATGGCGACAGCGCTGAGCGGGGCGGCAATAACATGGCCAGGCGAATACGCAGCCCGTCCGCACCGGCAGCGGCGGGTTCCTGTTTGTCAAAACAGCCGGTGAGTAACAGGGCGGATGCCAGTATGGCGACCAGCGAGGGGGAGCGAAACATACGCATTCCTTATGATGGTGAAAGTTCAATCAAAAACGGGCAGCGTCGGCACGGCTGCCAGTAATGCCTGAGTGTGAAAATGAAACGGCTCGGCGAGCAGGTCGGGCAATGGGCGGTCTTCCACCAGGCGGCCGTGGTACATAACCAGCACTCGCTGACAAAGCGATGTCACCACCGACAGGTCATGAGAAACCAGTAACAACCCCATCCCGTGGCGGCGCGATAGCGAATCGAGCAACGTGGTGATTTGTTGACGCAGGGGCAGGTCGAGCCCGCTGACCGGCTCATCGGCCAGCAGGAATGCCGGGCGAAGCGCAATCGCCCGGGCAATCGCGACCCGCTGAGCCTGACCTCCGGAGAGTGATTCCGCGCGCTGGTGCAACACGGTGAGCGGCAGTTCAACCTGCTCCAGCGCAGTACAGACCGCCTGTTTGAGGTTCTCCGTTGCTCCCAGTTGCCGCAGCGGTTCGGCGATCAGCGCGAATACCGAAGCATGTGGCGCCAGCGAACTTGCCGGGTCTTGCGGGATGTACTGCACCAGTCGCCGATACCAGCGCAAGCGGGAGACCCGATCCGGGTGTACTTGCCGTTCCTGACACCACACTTCGCCCTGCGACGGGGCTTCCAGCGCCAGCAAGATTTTCAGTAAGGTGGATTTGCCGCTGCCGGATGCTCCAACCAATGCCACGCGTTCTCCGGCGTGAAGATCAAGGCTGAGATGTTGCAGTGTCGGCGTGACGGTGGCTCGGCGCATAAAGCCACCGGCAGCCCGATACTGATGGCTGATGCGATGCAACTGTAAAAAAGGGGCGTTTCGTAGTACGCCAATCGTATTATTGCTCATGGTATCAACTGGCCTGTGACCAGGGGATGGTCGGTGTGACCGCCTGGGGATTATGCCGGTTGCCGACAGAGGATTGCCGCGCGGCTGCAATCAAGGCGCGGGTATAAGTATGGCGGGGCGCATTCAGCAATTGGCGCATGTCGCCTTGCTCAACCAGACGACCGTTTTCCATCACCAGTGCGCGCTGGCAGATCATGGCGGCCACCGTGATGTCGTGGGTGATGAACAGCAAGCTGGTGCGCGGCGATTGTTGCAGCCTGGTTTGTAAGGTTTGCAGAACCTGCGCTTGCGTGACGACATCCAGCGCCGTCGTGGGCTCATCGGCGATCAGCAACGGCCGTTCGCACAGCAACGCCAATGCAATACACAGACGCTGACGTTGGCCGCCTGAAAGTTCGCCGGGATAGCGCATCAGCACGGCTTGCGGATCGGTAAAGCCGACGGCACGCAGCAGGTCGGGTAATGCCCGTGGGGCGGGTTGAGACCTGAGCGCCATGCGAAATTGGGCTTCAATACTGAACAGCGGGTTAAGCGATGTGGCGGAATCCTGAAAAATCGCGGCCGGACGTTCACAAGGCGGGCGCTGTGACAAGGCGATATTGGCCACTTCTTTACCCTGAAGTCGAATGCTGCCGCTGAGCCGGCCGCCGACGGGCAGTACCCCCAGCAGGCAACGTGCAGTCAGCGATTTGCCTGAGCCGGACCCACCCAGCAGACAGACACGTTCACCGGGCGTCAGAGAGAAGCTGACGTCATTAATCTTGTTTTTACCGTCAATACAAAGTGTTAATTGTTTGACATCCAGCACACGGCACCCCGGAATGTGAACATTTATTTCAAGTAATATGTTATAACATATCAATTAAAATAAAAACCCGTCGGTCGATATGGAAATCAGCGGGGCGTGATCCAGCCGTTCGGCGTACCGCGTGGCTACGGTTTGGGAGGAAATGACAACAGGAAAAAACAACAGGAAAAGACAGCCAGCGCGTAACACGCCGGCTGTACAGGTCAGGTTAGTTATCGACGGTTTGTTTGTGGAAGATTTCGCGAAAGACGGGATAAATATCGTCTTGATCGCGGATATGCTGCATGGCGAAGTTATCAAAACTCTCTCGCAGCGCTTCATATTCCCGCCACAACGTCTGGTGAGATCGGCGGGTGATTTCAATATAACTGTAGTAACGCACCACCGGCAGCAGGCGGGTGGCCAGTAACTCACGACAGAGCGGCGAATCGTCCGCCCAGTTATCGCCATCGGAAGCCTGTGCGGCATAAATATTCCACTGCGCAGGGTTATAACGTTCTTTGACGACATCCTCCATCAGTTTCAGGGCACTGGAGACAATGGTGCCGCCGGTTTCCTGAGAGTAGAAGAATTCCTGCTCATCCACCTCCTTGGCCTGCGTATGGTGGCGGATATACACCACCTCCACATTTTTGTAGGTTCGACTCAGGAACAGATACAGCAGGATGTAAAAACGCTTGGCGATGTCTTTGGTGGCCTGATCCATAGAGCCGGAAACATCCATCAGACAGAACATCACCGCCTGGCTCGACGGCTCCGGCCGGCGCTCGTAATTCTTGTAACGCAGGTCGAAAGTATCGATAAACGGTACGCTGGCGATGCGTTGACGTAACTCGGCGATCTCCTGACGCAGCCGCTCCTCCTCCAGCAGTTGAGCCGGTTCGGTGTTTTCCAGCAATGCCAGGTCTTCCTCCCGCTGGTGAAGCTCGCGCCGTTTACCCGCAGTCATCGCCATGCGGCGCGCCAGCGAGTTCTGCAAAGAACGCACGACGCTGATATTGGCGGGGACGCCATTGGCGGTGTACCCCGCACGGTGGGTTTTGTACTCGTTTAGTTGCCGGTGCTCGGTTTTTTTCAGGTTGGGCAGCGCCAGGTCCTCGAACAGCAGGTCAAGATATTCATCTTTGGAGATCTGGAACACAAAATCGTCCTGACCTTCACCATCCTGGCCGGCATCGCCCTGGCCTGAGCCGCCGCCACCGCCACCACCTTGCGGGCGCTCGATCTTGTCGTTCTCAACGAAATGATCGTTACCGGGGTGTACCCGGTGGCGGACTCCGCCCCGCCCCTGATGGAACATCGGTTCACTGATATCCGCGTTGGGGATCGAGATAGACTCCCCGTTTTCCACGTCGGTGACCGAACGTTTGTTGATGGCCCCGGCAATTGACTGTTTTATTTGCGACTTGTAACGGCGCAAAAAGCGCTGGCGGTTAACCGCGCTTTTGTTTTTGCCGTTCAAACGCCGATCAATGAAATAGGCCATGTTTCCCCCAAACGACATGCCTGTCGATGTCCGGCATCAGGATGACTTCCTCACGCGCAGGTACCATTCGCACAGCAAACGCACCTGTTTGCGGGTGTAGCCTTTTTCCATCATGCGATCGACAAAGTCGTCGTGCTTTTTCTGCTCTTCCGTCGAGGTTTTGGTGTTGAACGAAATCACCGGCAACAGCTCTTCGGTATTGGAGAACATCTTTTTCTCAATGACCGTCCGCAGTTTTTCGTAGCTGGTCCAGTTCGGATTACGGCCGTTGTTGCTGGCGCGGGCGCGCAATACAAAGTTGACGATCTCGTTGCGGAAATCTTTCGGGTTGCTGATGCCCGCCGGTTTTTCAATTTTCTCCAGTTCAGCGTTCAGCGATTCACGGTCAAACAGCTGGCCGGTATCCGGGTCGCGGTATTCCTGATCCTGAATCCAGAAGTCGGCGTAGGTTACGTAACGATCAAAGATGTTCTGGCCGTATTCCGAGTAAGATTCAAGGTAAGCCGTCTGGATTTCCTTACCGATGAACTCGGCATATTTCGGAATCAGGTAGCCTTTCAGGTGTTCCAGGTATTTCTCCGCTACATCTTGCGGGAACTGTTCCCGCTCAATTTGCTGTTCCAGCACATAGAACAGATGGACCGGGTTGGCCGCCACTTCGCTGTGATCAAAGTTGAACACGCGCGAGAGGATCTTGAAGGCAAAACGGGTGGAAAGCCCTTTCATGCCTTCATCGACACCGGCGTAATCTCGGTACTCCTGATACGACTTGGCTTTCGGGTCGGTATCTTTCAGGCTTTCACCATCGTATACCCGCATTTTTGAGTAGATACTGGAGTTTTCCGGATCTTTGAGCCGCGACAGGATGGAGAAGCGGGCCAAGGTTTCCAGCGTGCCGGGAGCGCAGGGCGCACGGCTCAGCTCACTGTTTACCAACAGCTTGTCATAAATTCTGACTTCTTCGGAAACCCGCAGGCAGTAAGGCACTTTGACGATGTAGACACGGTCGAGAAAGGCCTCGTTGTTTTTGTTGTTACGGAATTGCACCCATTCGGATTCGTTGGAGTGCGCAAGAATAATCCCGTTGAACGGCAGGGCGGCGATGCCTTCGGTGCCGTTATAGTTACCTTCCTGCGTGGCGGTCAGCAAGGGGTGGAGCACCTTGATCGGTGCCTTAAACATTTCCACGAATTCCATCACGCCTTGGTTGGCGCGGCACAGCGCGCCGGAGTAACCATAAGCATCCGGGTCGTTTTGTGCGAAATGCTCCAGTTTGCGGATGTCTACCTTACCCACCAGCGCTGAAATGTCCTGGTTGTTTTCGTCGCCCGGCTCGGTTTTAGCAATCGCCAACTGGGCCAGGATAGACGGCCAGACTTTGACGACACGGAACTTGGTGATGTCGCCGCCGAATTCCTGCAACCGTTTTGCCGCCCAGGGCGACATGATGGTGCCCAGATAGCGGCGTGGAACACCGTATTCTTTCTCCAGAATAGAGGCATCTTCCTGCGGGTTGAACAGGCAGAGCGGATGGTCATTGACCGGGCTGCGCTCACCATTGGCGCTGAGAACATAAATAGGAACGCGCTGCATCAGCGCTTTCAGCCGTTCGGCCAACGATGATTTACCACCACCCACCGGCCCCAACAGGTAGAGGATTTGTTTCTTCTCTTCAAGCCCTTGTGCGGCGTGCTTCAGATAAGAAACGATTTGTTCAATGGCTTCTTCCATGCCATAGAACTCTTCGAACGCAGGGTAGCGGGCAATTACCCGATTGGAAAACAAACGAGACAGACGCGGTTCCTGAGCGGTGTCGACCATGACAGGTTCACCGATAGCCATTAACAATCGCTCGGCAGCGTTCACATACGCACTGCGATCTTGCTGACAGATAGTAAGAAACTCTTGCAGAGTGAACTCTTCGTCTTTGGCAGCGTCGTAACGCTGGCGATAATGATCAAATATGTTCATAGCGTTGCCCGTCCTTCGTCGATTAACACAGAGTAAGAGAGCGAATGGTATGTATAAAGCCTATGTAATGGATGGCTCTCCCGGAAGAAGACCTCGTACTGAAATACAGCAACCCTTATGCCAACTTGACGGGTCACTGATCATCGGTTAACCGACGACCCGTTGTAATCAGTAGAAATCCTCTGCCTTGTTTTAAAGCGTAGTTTGCATCCATAAAATTGCCTCTATTCTTACGTCGCATTTTTAAGATATTTCAATGACTCACTTCGGCATGACAGCGCAAAACCCGGTTTCTTTATCGCCTAACGCAGACCCGATGCGGGGTAACGGCAGGCAGATGAAATCGTTATAACTTATGTATCTTTCACATTAATGTGATGTATGTAGGACTCCGGTGCTGCTATTGTGCTGAATGTGATCAAATACGTAACATTGAAGGGAGTACGACCACCGTGAAAAAATACGTATTAACCGCCCTGGCGGCGATGCTGGCGGGAACCGTTGCCGTTCCCACTGCGTCGGCGGATGAGTTTTCCCTGGGGCTGGGCGCTGTCGGCGAAACGCCGATATACCGCGGCGATAGCGGGCACGTTTATCCTTTTCCTATGGTGAATTACGACAGCGAGAGCTTTTATCTGCGTGGTTTGCAAGGAGGGTATTACCTGTGGAACGACGAGCAAAACAAGTTATCGCTGACCGCCTATTACAGCCCTTTCGGTTTTAAACCGGGCGATAGCGATGATAACCAGATGAAGCAGCTTGAACGCCGACGCGGCACGCTGATGGCGGGGGTGGCTTACCGCTATGACGCTCGGTGGGGAACGTTGCGGACTACGCTTGCGGGAGACACGCTGGATTACAGCAACGGCCTGGTGTGGGATTCCGCCTACCTGTACCGTTTCAATGATGGCGACTGGAGCCTGACGCCGGGCGTCGGGATTACCTGGTCGAGTGAAAACCAGAATCGTTACTATTATGGCGTTACTGGCGATGAATCGGCGCGTTCCGGATTACGTAATTATCAGCCCAATGATAGCTGGTCGCCGTACGTCGAGCTGAATGCCGGGTATAAAATCAATGCCAGTTGGAGTTCCTGGGTGAGCGGGCGCTATATCCGGTTATCGGATGAAGTCAAAGACAGCCCGATGGTGGATAAAAGCTATAACCTGATGCTGGGGGGCGGCGTCAGTTATCGTTTCTAAGCGATACCTGAAACGGGACGATCGCCAATTAGGGATTGGGTAAGCAAGCCGACGTAGGGCAGGGGCTTTATGTCAAAAGGTTGTGCATCGGCTGCACAAAAATGGGGTGGATTCACCCCATTTGCACATTAATGGCGCAACTGAGGTTTGCTACCCTGAAGGCAGGAGGGTAAACGCATGATCAAGCAGGTAAAGTTCCCGAGTGGAGAAACGGTTCCCGCGATTGGACAGGGGACCTGGTTTATGGGCGAAAGCGCTCAACGAAAGGGCAGCGAAGTCAGGGCGTTACAGGCGGGTATCGATCTGGGCATGACGCTGATTGATACCGCGGAGATGTATGCTGACGGTGGCGCGGAAGAGGTCGTCGGGGAAGCGATTCACGGTCGCCGCGAGCGAGTCTATCTGGTCTCTAAGGTGTATCCGCATAATGCGGGCGGAGAGCGGGCGATTGCCGCCTGCGAGCGTAGCCTGAAACGTCTGCAAACCGATTATATCGATCTGTATTTGTTGCACTGGCGTGGCGGTATTCCGCTGATCGATACCATCGCGGCGATGGAGAGACTGCAACAGTCCGGTAAAATTAGGCGCTGGGGCGTATCCAATCTGGATACCGATGATATGGCGGAGCTGTGGTCATATCGGGGAGGCGAGCAGTGTCAGACCAACCAGGTGCTGTATCATCTGGGTTCACGCGGCATTGAGTATGATTTGTTGCCCTGGTGTCAGCAGCGCCAACTGCCCGTGATGGCGTATTGTCCGTTGGCTCAGGCCGGGCAACTGCGTTACGACCTGCTCACACACCCGGCGGTCGTGCAGGTGGCGCAACAACAGGCACTGACGCCGGCACAGGTGCTGTTGGCTTGGGTCATCCGCCAGTCTGGCGTTATTGCCATTCCTAAAGCCAGCACACTGGCGCATGTCACAGAGAATGCCGCGGCACTTGAGGTGACGTTGTCACCTGAGCATCTTGCCATTCTGGATGCGGCGTATCCTGCGCCATATCGCAAACAACCGTTGGATGTGGTGTAGACGAGACGTTGCAGCATGGCTGGCATAAGCCAGCCATGAACGAAAGCGATAAGGTTATTTGCGCAGGCGAAGCGTTGTAGTCAACTGCGCCGGCGCCTGTGTGGTTGCGACGAACGGTTGAGTAACGCGTGCGGTTTCAACACAAACAAACGTCTGGTAGCCGTCGTCCGTCATGTCGCTGATGGTGCGTGACAGTTCTGCGCCCGGATTCCAGGCCACCACATCGCTGTGATGAGCGTGGTGCACTTCAATGGTGCGTTTCAGTACCGGGTCTTCAATCAGGCTGACCGGTGCCGGTTGGGTGTAAATACGATCAGTACGTGTCGTGAAGGTCAAGTCACCCTGTTGGGTATCGGTTTTGCCATCGTTAACCTTGTCGATAAAGGTATTGCCCAGCCCGCTGATCTGAATTTTGCTGATGTCGCCAATCTGGAAATAGGTGTGCAGCGCGCTGGTGATGCTGTAGTCGCCGTGGCATTCGAGTTCCATACGGCATTCCTCGGCACTGAAATGGAAGCGCGCCAGAACGGTAAAGGCATGTGGCCAACTGGCGCGAGTCTGCTCGGAGTCACGCAATGTGAAGGCGAGGGTTACGCCATTTGCATCTTCACTGTGAGAGGTGAACTCCCAGGGCAGCAGGCGACCGAAGCCGTGGTTGGGCTGTGCCGCCGGGCCGAACCAAGGGAAGCAAATCGGTACGCCGCCACGAATGGCCACGCCGTTTTCGAATGGTGTGTTATCGCTTAGCCAGAGTACCGGCTGTTCGCCTTTGGGCTGCCAACTGAGCAGATGCGCCCCCTGTAGTGCAACGGCAGCGCGAACCTGTGGATGATCAACCACGATAACCGGTAGTTGATCCAGTTGGCGTTGGCTCAGATGGGTAGTGATCGCATTATTGATGGGAAGTGAATAAATTTTATCGTTCATGGTATTGGTTTGCCTTGGTGGTCTTGTTGTATACCCGTCATACTTCACGTTGCAGGTGCGTTGGCTGCGTGACTCGGCCCATCAATGGGCCTCGCCCTTCGGGCCGCTGCAAGCAGCGTTCAAATCTGCTCCCGGCAGATTTGTCGTTCACCCGAATCACTTACCTGAGTAAGCTCATCGGGATTCTCTCTCTTGCCGCCTTCCTGCAACTCGAATTATTTTGGGTATATACCCAATAAAAAAGGGCGACTCACGTCGCCCTTTTATCATCTATTCATCGCCACATTATTTGGAGATGTGGGCGATCAGATCCAGAACCTTGTTAGAGTAGCCGGTTTCGTTGTCATACCAGGAAACCAGTTTCACGAAGGTGTCGCTCAGTGCGATACCGGCTTTGGCATCGAACACGGAGGTCAGTTTTTCGCCGTTGAAATCGGTGGATACCACGTCATCTTCGGTGTAACCCAGAACGCCTTTCAGCTCGCCTTCAGAAGCGGCTTTGATAGCGGCACAAATTTCTTTGTACGTTGCCGGTTTTTCCAGACGTGCGGTCAGGTCAACCACGGATACGTTCGGGGTCGGAACGCGGAACGCCATACCAGTCAGTTTACCGTTCAGTGCCGGAATAACTTTACCTACAGCCTTGGCTGCACCGGTAGAAGACGGGATGATGTTCTGGGCTGCGCCGCGGCCGCCGCGCCAGTCTTTGTGAGACGGGCCGTCAACGGTTTTCTGAGTAGCGGTGGTCGCATGAACGGTAGTCATCAGCGCTTCAACGATGCCGAATTTGTCGTTGATAACTTTAGCCAGCGGTGCCAGGCAGTTAGTAGTACAGGAAGCGTTGGACACGATCTCCTGACCAGCGTAAGACTCGTGGTTAACACCCATAACGAACATCGGGGTATCGTCTTTGGACGGGCCAGTCAGAACCACTTTCTTGGCACCGGCCTGAATGTGTTTACGTGCGGTTTCGTCAGTCAGGAAGATACCGGTTGCTTCAGCAACAACGTCAACACCCACTTCGTTCCACTTCAGGCTAGCCGGATCTTTCTCAGCGGTAACACGGATGGTTTTGCCGTTAACAACCAGATGGCCGTCTTTTACTTCAACAGTGCCTTTGAAGCGACCGTGGGTGGAGTCATACTTCAGCATGTACGCCATGTAATCCGCATCCAGCAAATCGTTGATGGCAACGATTTCGATGTCAGAGCGTTCCTGGGCAGCGCGGAAAACGATACGGCCAATACGGCCAAACCCGTTGATACCTACTTTGATAGTCATATATTCCACCAGCTATTGGTTTGTGAATAAAAGGTTGGTTGTAAAATTACAAAAACCTTACTGAGCGTCAAGCGGAATCGTGTCAATCGTTGCGGTAAGTCAAAAGTCCGTTCAACAGTTACACGATAAACAGCTATCAGCCTAATTAAAGGGCATAACCCAATCATATGAGGAATGCACAGGCATGGAAACACCCGCCATAGGTGTAATTGTGATGGTGATCACAATTAAAAGTGCCATTACTGCGTGGCGGTAAGTGTAGGCCAAAATAGGCTGTAGCGGTGTTAACTTTTTGTTAGAATTATGCATCATCATTCTGATGAAAAAATCGTGTTTCAGTGAGAATCTGATGACCAAGACAACTGTTTTCCAACGTAATCTGGATGAGTTAACCGATTTGCAGCGGCACGTCACGCAACAGCGTGGGACGGAAAGTCCTTACACTGGTAAACTGCTGCATAACAAGCGCACCGGCGTTTATCACTGTTTGTGTTGTCATCAACCGCTGTTTTATTCTGACGATAAATATGATTCCGGTTGCGGTTGGCCGAGCTTTGATCGCCCGGTGAGCGCGAATGCTATCCGCTATATTGATGACTATTCCCACCATATGCACCGCATTGAAATCCGTTGCAGCCAATGTGATTCGCACTTGGGGCATGTGTTCCCGGATGGCCCGCAAGAGACGACCGGCGAGCGTTATTGCGTGAATTCCGTGTCGCTCAGTTTTATCGACGCCGAAGACGACCAGCAGACGGATGGTTAGCCGCGCTAATACAATATATTGACTTGAAACGTTTCAGCTAAATCTGACTTCAGGCAGAAGAAAACATGCAATTAGATGATTTAATAAACAGCATGACGCCGGAAATTTATCAGCGTCTGACCACGGCGGTGGAATTGGGTAAATGGCCGGACGGTGTAGCGCTGACGGCGGAGCAAAAAGAAAATGCATTGCAGATGGTAATGCTGTGGCAGGCGCGCAATAACGCCGAAGCCGACCACATGACGATCAACACGCGCGGTGAAATTGAAATGAAAAGCAAGCAGGAGCTCAAGCAGCGGTTTGCCGGCGATACCATCACCACACTGAAACCGCAAGACTAACCCCAATCACGCCAGCGTTGTCGACTGGCGTGATGAACACGTGAATTACTGACCGAGCGATGCAATAAACGTGGGCAGGTCAACCAGCGTGGCGCCGTGTTTCTCCATCACCTCCAGCGCCTGCTGGCTATCTTTCGGATGCAGGTTTACGCCGCGACAGCCGTCGGACAGTACTTCGGTTTGATACCCCAGCGCCAGCGCATCCAGCACGGTATATTTAACGCAGTAATCCGTCGCCAGCCCCATGATGGTCAACCGGGTGATGTTTCTGGCCGCCAGCCAATCATGTAACTCGGTGCGGGTGCGGCGGCCGTTATCGAAAAAGGCGCTATAGCTGTCGATAAACGGGTGTGTTCCCTTGCGCACGACCCAATTTATGGCCTGCTGGTTCAGTTTGTGATGAAAGTCGGCGCCGGGTGAGCCTTGTACACAATGTACCGGCCACCAGACTTGCGGCAAGCCGTCCAGTTCGCCTTGCTCGCCGATACGGGTGCCGGAGTTGACGGCGAAACTGCGGTGATCCGCCGGATGCCAGTCCTGGCAGGCGACCACCATCACCCCGGCCTGCTGGCAAGCGGCGATAGCCTGATTGGCTATCGCGACCACGCTGTCGCCGTCTGAGACGGCCAGCGCGCCACCGGCACAGAAGTCATTTTGGATATCCACCAGCAAGAGTACTCTGTTCATCGTGTCTTCTTCTCATTGATGTTGTATATCCTTAATACATCGGCTGCAGGTGATTCAATCTTTATCGCTTAATTCTCCGCGCAGGTTCTGTTGCATAAGCTGGCGGATCTGTTCGGGAGAAAGATCGTTCCTGCTTAACAGATAATGCAATTTCGTCAGTGCCGCTTCAACCGTCATGTCGAACCCGCTGATGACGCCGGCCTGCGCTAGCGCGTTACCGGTGGCATAACCGTCCATGTTGACCCGCCCGGAAATACATTGTGTCAGGTTGACTACCACAATGCCGCGCTCTGAAGCCTGACGGAGCTCATCAAGCAAACCTGAGCTTTGAGGCGCATTACCGACGCCATACGAGCGTAAAATCAGTGCCTTAACCGGCTGGCGGAGGAAATTGCTCACCACGTCGGCGGAAATCCCCGGATAGATGGTCACCACGCCGATGGGCTGCGGGGTGATGGCGTGAACTATCAAGGAGCCGTCGAGCAGTTCCGGATTAACCGGCGTCAGACGGCGAATGTGGATACCGGCTTCCAGTAATGGTGGGAAGTTAGGAGAAGCAAAAGCGTCAAAACCATCGGCATGTGCTTTGGTGGTGCGATTACCGCGCAATAATTTGTTGTTGAAGAACAGGCTGACCTCATTAACCGGATGATTAGCGGCTACGTACAACGCATTCAGCAGGTTGGTTTGCCCATCGGAGCGCAATTCCGCCAGTGGAATTTGTGACCCTGTCACAATAACCGGTTTAGCAAGATTCTCCAGCATGAAAGACAACGCTGAAGCCGTAAACGCCATCGTGTCGGTACCGTGGAGAATCACGAATCCATCGTATTGGTCATAGTTTTGCTGGATATCGTTTGCAATCGATTGCCAGTCTGACGGCGTCATATCAGAAGAATCAATCAACGGCGTATATTCATGGATGGTAAACGAGGGCATCTCCGGGCGGTGGAATTCCGGCATTTGCGCCAACTGTTGTTGCAGGTGGCCGGAAACCGGGACATAACCGTGAGCGGAACGCTGCATACCGATAGTGCCGCCGGTATAGGCGACGTAGATGGATTTCTTTTGCATGGGTGCGATTGGTCGGGACACTGTTGGTTGTAGAAAGGGATAGCCCTGAAAAATGGGATTATAAAAAGGTTTCAGTAGTAAAGACAGCCCGACAGGCGTCGGGCTGTGTAAGCGAGTGTTAGCGTAGGTCGCCGCAATTCAGGCACAAAGCATAACGATTTTGCGGATCATTCAGGGCATCCAGAATCGATGTCTGGGCGCGAACGGTTTGCGCCAGTTGAATGACCGGTGCGGGGATCACCGCCTGCAAGGCGGAAGGCAGCATCGCGTAGACGGCGCTCCTGACCTGAGTGAACATGGCATTGAGCAAGTCCGACTCTTCGGTATACCAGCTCAACTGATACTGTTCCAGTTTGGCCAGTTCCGCGGCTTTTTTCACGGCATCGTCAAAGTCGCCTAACTGATCGACCAACCCATTGGTTTTCGCATCGCTGCCGACCCAGACATGGCCCTGAGCGATCGCATCGACTTCCTGCGTCGTTTTCCGGCGAGACTGAGCAACCAGTGAAATGAAATTCTGATAACCACGTTCGATGCTAATTTGCATTAGTTGGCTGGCTTGTGACGGCAACGCCTTGGTTTGAGACAGATCAGCCAATGGCGACGTCGCCACGCCGTCGGTATGCACCCCAATGCTATCCAGCGCGTTTTCAAACGTGGTCACCACACCGAAAATTCCAATCGAGCCGGTCAGGGTACTGGGGCTGGCAATAATGACGTTTGCCGGGGTGGAGACCCAGTAACCGCCAGAGGCGGCCATACCCCCCATCGATACGACGACCGGTTTACCGGCTTGCCGTGCGGCCATCAGCTCTGAGCGAATCAGCTCGGAAGCGGTCACACTGCCGCCAGGGCTGTTCACCCGTAGGATGATGGCTTTGACTTTCGGGTCCAGACGCGCATCGCGAATCTGTGCAGCGGTGGTGTCGCCGCCGACGTATCCCGGCGTTTCTTTACCATCGACAATCGTCCCGCTGGCAAACACGACGGCGATCTCGTTGGTACTGACGGCGGGAGGCGTCGGTGTGTAATCATAGATGCTGGTAAAATTGAAGTTTTTGGTCTTGGCGTCCCACCCAAAGGCTTTTATCAACGCCTGTTCAACCATCGAACGGGAGGCGACTTCGTCCACCAGTTTATTTTCCAGCGCATAGCGGGCTGTATCGCCATCCACTGTTTGCAGGTTGGCGAGTATCTTCTCCGCACCGGGGAACAGCTGTTGTGGGGTGATCTGGCGATTGGCCGCTACCGTGTCGAGATAGTGTTGCCACAGAGTGGAAATCCAGCGGTTGTCGGCCTCACGGGCGTCAGGCGACATATCGTCGCGGATAAACGGCTCGACGGCGGACTTATAAGTGCCCACGCGGAAAATATGGGCGGTTACCTTCAGCTTATCCAACAACGTTTTGTAATACAGGTTGTTGGTGGCGAAACCGTGCAGGTCGATATTACCCTGCGGCGTCAGGTAAATTTTATTGGCGAAGCTGGCCAGATAATATTGCGTCTGGTTGAAGTTGTCGCCGACGGCAAAAATCGGTTTGCCGGCATCGCGGAATTCGCGCAGCGCCTTGCCGATGTATTGCAACGAAGGCTGATCCGCGCCGACGAAATCAGACAAGTCCATCACCATGCCGGTAATATTGCTGTCGTCTTTGGCCTGACGGATGCTGTCGACAATATCAAACAACGAATTCTCCTGATGACGGCTTGCCGACACGCCGAAGAACTCGCGCCCGAATTGACGCAGCTTATTATTCACGGAGGGTTTATCCACCACGACCCCCGTCAGATCCAGCAGTAACGCTCCCCGAGCCGGCTCAGCCTGCGGGGTTTTTAACTGGCTGTAGACCCCGATACCGACCAGGATCAAACAGATCAGAAAAAGGTTGAGGATAAATTCGCGGGTAAAATTCAGCAGGCGCCACCCCCATCTGAATATTCCACTGAAAATTCGCCACATTGTGCGCATGTCCACTCCGTCAAAAGAAAACTGGGTTTAAGCTGTGCTCCGTATTGCCGGATAAGATGGCATTGCCAATGTTATCTGCGCAATCGCATCTGTATGCGGGCACTGGCGGTATCCTAATGAGCGACTGAATAAAAGTCAGCTATTTATCTTGCCTTATGGTCGGTAGCCGGGGGCTAACTTGTAACAAATCTTCTACCTGTGCTACCGTGGCGCGCAACCGGATCTTATTTACCGACAGCAGATTTTTCATGACAGGAGAGATGTGATGGATGCTCTGGAATTGCTACTGAATCGTCGTTCGGCGTCCCGTCTGGCTGCACCTGCGCCGGCAGGCGAGGCACTGGAGAATATCCTGCGTGCGGGGTTGCGAGCGCCGGACCATGGCGCATTACAGCCCTGGCGTTTCTCGATTATCCAGGATGAGGGATTGTCCCGTTTTAGCGAATTGCTGGTCCGGGCGGCATTACAGGATAAGCTGGATGATGCGGCGGTTGATAAAGCGCGTCAGGCGCCATTTCGCGCGCCGATGATTATCACCGTCGTGGCCCATTGCGACGATCATCCTAAAGTTCCCCATTGGGAGCAGGTCGTATCGGCCGGCTGTGCGGTGCAGGCGATGCAAATGGCTGCGCTGGCGCAAGGCTTCAACGGTATCTGGCGCAGTGGCGCCTGGACTCATCATCCATTGGTGCGGGATGCGTTTGGGTGCCGTGCATCGGATGAAATCGTCGGTTTCCTGTATTTGGGAACACCGCAGCTCAAAGCCTCCGCCGCTATCACGCCCGTGGATAGCGCGAAGTTTGTCAGCTATTTCTAATTTCTTGACGATGTTTCCCCCGACTTGCGCATTCCACAAGCCGTGAGCGGGGGATATCCGTTCTGCCTTGCGGTGTAACATGCGACTGTTTATTGCAGAAAAACCCAGCCTTGCCAGAGCCATTGCCGATGTGTTGCCGAAACCGCATCGGCGTGGTGATGGCTTCATTGCCTGCGGCGACCAGGATACGGTGACCTGGTGCGTGGGACACCTGCTGGAACAGGCTCAACCGGATGCCTACGACGCCCGTTATGCACGCTGGTCGCTGACGGACCTACCGATAGTGCCGCAGAAATGGCTGCTCCAGCCGCGGCCATCTGTCAGTAAGCAACTGAATGTAATTAAAAAATTACTGACGCAAGCCGATGAGATCATCCATGCCGGCGACCCGGACCGGGAAGGGCAGTTACTGGTGGATGAAGTGCTGGAGTATCTGGCGTTGTCGGAAGAGAAACGTCAGCACGTGCGCCGTTGTCTGATCAACGACTTAAATCCGCAAGCGGTAGAGCGTGCGGTGTCGCGTCTGCGCGAAAACCGGGAGTTTGTGCCGCTGTGTGTTTCGGCATTGGCGCGTTCACGCGCCGACTGGCTGTACGGCATTAATATGACCCGCGCTTATACGTTACTTGGGAAGAATGCCGGTTATGAAGGCGTGCTGTCGGTCGGTCGGGTCCAAACGCCGGTTTTGGGTCTGGTGGTGCGTCGTGACGAAGAGATCGACAATTTTGTACCTCGCGACTATTTCGAGGTTAAGGCACACATCGTTACTCCAGCCAACGAGCGGTTCGTTGCGTTGTGGCAGCCCAGTGAGTCGTGCGAGCCGTATCAGGACGACGAGGGGCGTTTACTGCATCGCCCGCTGGCTGAGCACGTCGTCAAGCGCATCGAAGGGCAACCGGCATGGGTGACCGCCTATAGTGATAAACGGGAATCGGAAACCGCGCCGTTGCCGTATTCCCTTTCCGCTTTGCAGATTGAAGCGGCCAAACGCTTTGGCCTTAGTGCCCAGCAGGTGCTGGATATCTGCCAGCGTCTGTATGAGACGCACAAATTGATTACCTACCCGCGTTCGGACTGTCGGTACTTACCGGAAGAGCATTTCGCCGGGCGACAGGCGGTGCTGAACGCGATTGCGACACATCGGCCGGATTTATTGCCGCAACCGGCGGTTGATCCCGAACGCCGCAATCGTTGCTGGGATGACGGCAAGGTCGATGCTCACCACGCCATTATTCCCACGGCACGCAGTGCCCGAACGTCGTTGACCGAACAGGAAAGTCAGGTGTATGGGCTGGTTGCCAGGCAATACCTGATGCAGTTCTGCGCAGATGCGGTATTTCGTAAATGCGTTATCGATCTGGATATTGCCGGCGGCAAGTTTGTCGCTAAGGCCCGGTTTCTGGCTGAGGCGGGATGGCGTACGCTGCTCGGCAACAAAGAGCGAGATGAGGAAAACGAAGGTATGCCGTTGCCGGTGGTGGCGAAAGGCGATGAATTGCTGTGCGAACGGGGCGAAGTGGTGGAACGACAGACTCAGCCGCCGCGGCCGTTTACCGATGCTACATTGTTGTCCGCCATGACCGGTATTGCCCGCTTCGTTCAGGACAAGGCGTTGAAGAAAATTCTGCGCGAAACCGATGGACTGGGTACTGAGGCCACACGCGCAGGTATTATCGAGCTACTGTTTAAGCGTGCCTTTTTAATCAAGAAAGGGCGTTATATTCATTCCACCGATGCGGGCAAAGCCTTGATCCATGCCTTGCCGCCGATAGCGGCTCATCCGGATATGACCGCACACTGGGAAGCGACGTTGACGCAGATTAGCGAGAAGCGTTGCCGCTATCAGGACTTCATGCAGCCATTGACGCAATCGTTGTATGAACTCATTCAGCAGGCCCGGCAAAGTGGTAATATCCAGGCATTCAGAGGATTACCGGCGGTTAAGCGCGCTACGCCCGAAAAGCGGAAACGCCGTCAGTCACGTTCAGCCAGCACCAAGGAGTAACACAGATGAAAGCATGGGGCACCTTCCTAATGGCGACAAGCCTGTTGGTTTCTTGCGCTACGCAGGCGGCGACGCAAACGACAGTGATTACGCAGGAAAATCCTGTCGTACTGCCGGGAAATGCCGGCACACAGAGCACGGTTTCCGGCGCGCAGGGTAACACCAACACCGAGGTGGTGGTGCCGGTTCCACCCCAGGTTATCTGGGGTAACGGCAACGGCGGCAATGTACAGCGCGAGACTCAGGTCAATTGCATGAGTTGCTGTATTTACCAGAACAAAAATTACTCTGAAGGGGCGGTGGTCAGGGCAGAAGGCGTATTACTGCAATGTCAGCGCGATAAAGCCAATCTGGGCACCAATAATCTGGTGTGGCGGATTATCAACGATCAGCAATAAGCGCTGATAACGGGGCGGAGGCCGCCCCGTTTAGAACGTCAGAGTGTGAACTCTGCCCATACCGGCGCATGATCGGATGGTTTCTCCATGCCACGAATCGCATAATCAATGCCGGTGGCGGCACAGCGGCTGGCTAGCGGAGGGGTCGCCATGATCAGGTCAATGCGCAGGCCGCGGTTGTCGTCAAACCCGGCCGAACGGTAATCAAACCACGAAAACCGGTCCTGACATTCGGGATTGGCCGCCCGGAAGGTATCGACTAATCCCCAGTTTTTCAGCCGTTCCATCCATTCGCGTTCTTCCGGCAGGAAAGAACATTTACCGGTGCGTAGCCAGCGTTTACGGTTTTCCTCACCGATGCCGATATCCTGGTCGGCCGGGCTGATGTTCATATCCCCCATGATCAGAACAGGTTGTTCTGACTGATGATGTTGCTCAAGATAATGCTGCAAGTCCTGATAGAAGCGGGTTTTGGCCGGAAATTTTACTAGGTGGTCGCGGCTTTCACCTTGTGGAAAATAGCCGTTAACCACGGTTAGCGTACCGAGCGGCGTCGCCAGATCCGCCATGATGATGCGGCGCTGAGCGTCGTCGTCGTCGGTAGGGAACCCGCGACGGACCGCCAGCGGTTCGGCTTTGGTCAGCAGCGCAACACCGTAATGGCCTTTCTGCCCGTGGTAGAACACGTGATAACCAAACTGTTTCACCTCGTCGAGCGGAAACATATCGTCATGGACTTTGGTTTCCTGCAAGCCGATCACATCAGGTTGGTGTTGTTCGATGATGGCGGCCAGTTGATGGGGACGAGCGCGCAGCCCGTTGATATTGAAAGAGACAAACTTCATGTTCGCTGCCGTTGTTAAAAAAACGTGCTCCGATGTTAGCAGAAAGGCGGGAACCGAGTCACGACGACGATACGATCGCATGGGCTGTCATCACTATTGATGATGGCTGGTTGAAGCGGGTAACGATAGCCCGTATACTCCGCCGCTTGCAGGAGAGCGGAAGACGCTGACAGACCTTCCCGCCGAAGGCGCAAACTCCCATAATCGCTCAGGCCACCTTACTGCACATTTCAATGACGCCAACTGGAGAGCGGTTGCCAGACAACCCACCGAAGGGGCAAGCGGTTTGGCCGCGTAAACTCTCAGGTAAAAGGACAGAGGGAGGGGCACCTTTCACAAGGGTACGTGTGTGCTGACCTATATTTATCTGATCGCTATTACCGCTGAGGGGATGTCCGGTGCGTTGGCCGCCGGTCGTCGTAATATGGATATTTTCGGCGTCTCGATGATCGCCTTTATTACTGCGCTGGGCGGCGGCACGGTGCGCGATATCCTGTTAGGCAATTACCCCATCGTCTGGACTCAACATCCTGTTTATATCTATCTCACCATCGGTGCCGGTTTGCTGGCGGTGCTGGCGGCACGCGTGATGCACCATTTGCACCGGCTGTTTCTGGTGCTGGACGCCATGGGGTTGGTGGCCTTCACGATTATCGGTTGCAATGTAGCGATTGAACTGGGCTATTCGCCGACGGTGGTGGTGATGGCGGGGATTACTACCGGCATCTTCGGCGGTATTTTACGGGATATTTTCTGCAACCGGACCCCGATGGTATTGCGCAAGGAGCTGTACGCCTGCGTCTCATTGCTGGTCGCGTTGGTGTACCTTAGCCTGCGTGAACTTGGCATCAATCACGATCTCAATCAGTTGATCTCGTTCTCTGTCGGATTGGCGCTTCGGCTGGCCGCTATTTTTTGGTCCTGGCAGTTGCCGGTATTCAGTTATATGCCGGAGCGCTGGAAAGAGTAACGACCTTGTCTGGAGACGCCTGATGCCGCACGAATGCGGTAGCGTCGGGTGTCGATAAGCGGACGTAATCACGACTCAGACGAATCACAAACACCGGAACGCACCATCGGTTAGTTCATGGTTTCGTGGCAGCGTTTATGTTTGCGTTGGATACCAGAAAGTGACTGAGAGTGGTTTTTGAAAACAAGATCGGGGAGGCGTAGCAGAGATGGTGGTGGGGGAAGGATTCGAACCTTCGAAGTCTGTGACGGCAGATTTACAGTCTGCTCCCTTTGGCCGCTCGGGAACCCCACCACTGGCCTGATTGCTCTTTCGTGTCGAGCGGGGCGCATCATATCAAATGCCGCGCCCCTGTAAAGATAGAAAAAACAAAAACAAGTTTGTTTGCCGTTTTTTTATGCCGCCCGCTGCAATTGTAAGCGACGGGCGGCGACGTGCTAATCAACGCAGAATAATCGTACGATTACCGTAAACGAACACGCGTTGGGCCAACACATGGTATAACGCCCGGCTCAGCACATTTTTCTCTACGTCGCGACCGGCACGCATCATGTCGTCAGCGGTGTAGGTGTGATCGACGTGAATCACGTCCTGCATGATGATGGGGCCTTCATCCAGATTGTCGTTCACGTAATGGGCCGTAGCGCCGATGATTTTCACGCCGCGTTCGTAAGCCTGATGATACGGGCGTGCGCCGATAAACGCCGGCAGGAACGAGTGATGGATATTGATAACCCGGTTAGGGTAGTTCTGAACAAACGCGGGCGTCAGCACGCGCATGTATTTCGCCAGCACCACGTAGTCAGGTTTGTATTGGTCGATTTGCGCGACCATTTTCAGGTCGTGCTCTTCGCGCGTCAGCCCTTCGTGGCTGACCAGATGGAACGGGATATCAAAGCGTTCTACCAACGTACGCAGCGTGTCGTGGTTACCGATCACCGCAGCGATCTCCACATCCAGACCGCCGTAAGTGCTTTTCATGAGCAGATCGCCAAGACAGTGCGCTTCTTTGGTAACCAGAATAACGACACGACGACGCCCGGCACTGCTCAGTTCACGCGCCGAGCCTTCGGGTAAGGCGCTGTCCATATCAGCCAGCAGCGTTGTGTCATTGAAAATGCCTTCCAATTCCGTACGCATGAAGAAACGGCCGGTACGGTGATCAACGTATTCCGAGTTCTGCACAATATTCAGTTCGTGCTTGTAACAGATGTTGGTGATCTTGGCGATAAGCCCTTTTGCATCAGGGCAGATTGTCCGTAAGATTTTTCTTTGGATATTCTGGGATTGCATGGAATTGGGATCCTGTCCAAAACATAAATTCAGATGTTGCCGTTACGCGATGCCGGAATCATCGCAGTAATCAAGGGTGTTATTGTCCACAGCACTTTTTGTATTTTTTGCCGGAGCCGCATGGACAGCTGTCGTTCCTGCCGGTTTGCAAGTGAACGCCGTCAACATAGTACCAGCGATCGTGATAGCGAAGGAAGCGAGAACGCTCCCTCATCAGCACCCGATGTCCTGCATGTCCGGCTGTGCTATAACTGGCGGCGAACTCCACATACCCTTCATCTGCGGTTTTTCCCGACGCCGTATTCAGAATCTGTAGCCCGAGCCAGTGAGTATCCGCGAAACTGGCGGCGATGTCGGTTCGCCAGTTTTCCGCATGGCAATCCGGGTGCCAGGTGGCAACAAGATAATCGACATCCTGTTTGACGTAAGCGGTATAGCGTGAACGCATCAGCCGCTCAGGACTGGAGGGCTGGCTATCATGGCGTAGGTAGGGCTGACAACAGCGCTCATAAGGCTGATCACTGCCGCATGGGCAATATTCGGACACAATATCTCCTGCAAAATTCTGCCGTAACGTTAATTAATGAGACACGACTGATAAAGCGTGCGCTATGTTACCCAATACGGTTTATCCGTCGCAATCACCCTGCTTTGTGGACGAATAAGAGTAAGGCGGCGTTTGCCGGTGTCGTTATATGGAATGACCACTGGCAATAATCGCGCATCATCGTGGGGCGCCGCCTAGAATAAGACATTGGAGGTAACCCATGCGGAAGGTAAAAATAGGCTTGGCGTTGGGCTCTGGCGCAGCAAAGGGATGGGCGCACATTGGCGTGTTACACGCGCTGGAAGAATTAGGGATCGTGCCGGAGGTTGTGGCTGGATGTTCGGTCGGCGCATTGGTCGGCGCGGCCTATGCCACGCATCGCTTGGACAGCATGGCGCATTGGGTGAATGGCTTTCGTTATTGGGATGTTATCCGACTGATGGATTTTTCCTGGCGTCGTGGCGGGTTATTGCGGGGGGATCGCGTTTTCAACCATGTAAAGCATTTGCTACGTACGCAACATATTGAGGAGTGTGCTATCAAGTATGGTGCGGTGGCGACTAACCTGAGTACGGGAAGGGAACTTTGGCTCACACAGGGAGACTTACATTTGGCTATTCGTGCTTCCTGTAGCATGCCGGGGTTATTGGCGCCGGTACAATTGAACGGTTACTGGTTGGTGGATGGCGCTGTGGTTAATCCGGTGCCGGTTTCATTGACGCGGGCGATGGGGGCAGATGTGGTGATTGCCGTCGATTTACAGCATGACGCCAGCTTACAGCCGCATAATTTATTGTCTGCCAAACCGGTTCAGGCGGATATGCAGGTGGATACGATAGCAACGTCGCGTAACTGGCGCGAACGTATCCGTCATCGGTTAGCCCAGCCTTTTCGTCGGCAGACGGAAGTCGCTCCTACCGCGATGGAGATCATGAGCACATCTATACAGATATTGGAGAATCGCCTGAAAATGAACCGTATGGCGGGCGATCCCCCGGATGTATTGATTCAACCCTACTGCCCGCAAATCGCCACGTTGGATTTTCATCGGGCGCAAGAGGCGATTGAAGCCGGCAGGGCGGCGGTGGAAAAACAGCGGGAATTGTTGTTGCCGCTGGCAAACCACGGCATATAGGATGATTTAGGATTCAGCAACGAATGATGATAAGCGGTGCAAGGGGTCGCTGATGGCACAACCGTTAACGGGAAAACATATTTTGGTTGTTGAGGATGAGGCTGTTTTCCGTTCCGTGCTGGCAGGCTATCTGACATCCCTGGGCGCAGATGTTCGCGAAGCGGATAACGGCAAGGATGCGCTGGAAAAAATGGCTAGCCGGCAGCCTGATCTGATTATCTGCGATCTCAATATGCCCATGATGGGGGGATTTGAGTTCGTCGAGCGTCTGCGGCTACACGATATCACGACACCTGTGCTGGTGGTCTCCGCCACCAGTCATCTGGCGGATATTGCCAGAGTCTTGCGTCTTGGCGTTCAGGATGTTTTGCTTAAACCCCTTCATGATTACACGCGTTTGCGTGAATCTGTCATGGCCTGCCTGTATCCGACCATGTTCACGTCTCAGGCCAATGAAGTTGAACAACTGATGCGTGATTTGGATACGCTGAACCAATCGCCTGGCGCCGCGTTGAAACTGCTGGGGCAGTTGCAGCCGCCGGTGCAGCAGACGCTGGCGCATTGCCGTATCAATTATCGGCAATTGATGGCGGTGGACAGGCCGGGGCTGGTGCTTGATATCGCCGCATTATCCGACGATGAGCTGGCGTTTTACTGTCTTGATGTGACGCAGGCTGCGAATAATCACGGTGTACTGGCGGCATTACTGCTGCGGGCGTTATTCAACAGCTTGTTACAGGAGCATTTAGTACATCAGCAACGTCGATTGCCTGAATTGTCGGTATTACTGAATCAGGTCAATCAGTTATTGCGTCGGGCCAATCTGCAAGGTCAGTTTCCTCTGCTTGTAGGGTATTACCACCGGGAACTGAAAAGACTCATCCTTATTTCAGCAGGGCTGCACGCTACATTAAGTGTTGAAGATCAGAATATCGCGCTGAATAATGGCGTACCGTTGGGTACGCTGGAAGCCGCTTATCTTAATCAGATCAGTTATCAGTGTGCGTCATGGCAATGTCAAATGTGGGGGAGCGGAGGCCGTCTGCGTCTGATGTTGTCTACAGATTAATCCGATAGCTGCGAACGTTCCCGCACTTCAGACTAGGTCTATCTATCGTTATTATTTTTTATTCCCTAGTATGTGCCTATGATTTTTCATCACGAATCCAGATTGGACGAGCATCACGCATTGAACCTGATATACTTTCGCGGTTTTATGCACCGGACAAATAAAGCTCATTATTTGAACGATATATACGAGGTTGTTTATGTCAACTATTAATAAAAAAGTAAGGAAAGCGGTCATTCCAGTGGCCGGGTTAGGGACGCGCATGTTGCCTGCTACCAAGGCAATTCCCAAAGAAATGCTGCCTCTGGTCGATAAGCCGCTAATCCAGTATGTGGTTAATGAATGCATTGCTGCCGGTATCAATGAAATAATTTTAGTTACACATTCTTCCAAGAACTCAATAGAAAACCATTTTGATACCAGCTTTGAACTGGAAGCCATGTTGGAAAAACGTGTTAAGCGCCAGTTGTTGAACGAAGTGCAATCTATTTGTCCGGAGCATGTCACTATTATGCAGGTTCGTCAGGGACTGGCGAAAGGATTAGGACATGCGGTGCTTTGTGCTCATCCTTTAGTGGGAGATGAACCGGTAGCGGTTATTTTACCGGACGTGATCATCGATGAATATGAATCTGATCTGAAGAAAGACAACCTCAGCGAAATGTTGCAACGTTTTTATAGCACAGGCCATAGCCAGATTATGGTTGAGCCGGTGGAAAACGTCAGCAGTTATGGCGTAGTTGATTGCAAAGGTGTGGAATTAAAACCGGGTGATAGCGCGCCGATGGTCGGTGTAGTCGAAAAACCGAAAGCATCAGAAGCACCGTCCAATTTAGCGGTTGTTGGGCGTTATGTGCTATCTGAGCAGATCTGGGATCTGCTGAAGAAAACAGAGCCCGGCGCAGGTAATGAAATTCAGCTGACCGATGCTATTGCCATGCTGATGGAAAAAGAAACCGTTGAAGCTTATCACCTGAAAGGGGTAAGCCATGACTGCGGAAATAAACTGGGATACATGACCGCGTTTGTAGAATATGGTATTCGGCATGATGCGTTGGGTGAAGATTTTACCCACTGGCTGAAAGAAGCAATAGAAGAAGACGCCAAATAATAATTAGCTCTCTTCCCTGTACTTTTGGTTAGTGTAGGGGAGAGAACAATGTCGTTAGACAAGCATAAAAAAACACCCTTTTTAAAGGGGTGTTTTTGTTTTATTCATAAACTGAAAATTACAGCAGGAAGTCATCCAGGGACTTACCCTGTTCTTCGATAGCCTTTTTGATCACTGCCGGAGTACGGCCCTGGCCGGTCCAGGTTTTCAGTTCGCCGTTTTCATCAGTGTATTGATATTTAGCCGGACGCGCAGCGCGCTTGGCTTTACCTGCGACTTTGTTTGCACCCAGGGATTGCAGTAATTCGTTCGGGTCAATGCCGTCGGCAATAAGCATTTCACGATACTGCTGTAATTTGCGTGTGCGTTCTTCAATTTCTGCCTGAGCCTGGTTTTCTTCTTCGCGGCGCTCGTTCACCACGACTTCCAGCTTCTCCAGCATTTCTTCCAGCGTTTCGAGGCTGCATTCTCTTGCCTGGGCGCGCAGGGTGCGGATGTTGTTTAGAATCTTAAGTGCTTCGCTCATTGGATTAATCTCAAAATAAATATTATTGGTGACAGTACAGAGATAATAGAGTGCCGTTTTATTTTCTGCAATAGGCAAAATTGTCAGGTTGTTAAAATTTAGCAAATTTAAAACGAAAATCACGCATCGACAGGGCAATATAAATTTCCAACAAACCAGCTAATACATTCTGTTAGCGTGATCGGCAGCGAAAATAGCGTATGGAGAGTACCGATAGTTTCTTCAGGCACACAGGATGGAACTTTGTATATTACAAAACCACAGAATGAATGGTGTTGCTCATCAGGTCAGCCATACATGACTAAACCCTCGTCAGCGACAATCGGTATGTTACAATAAATTTTAACGATTACTGACCGGTGAATGCCGTTGAACGAGGAGCCATGGCGCAACTTTATTTTTATTATTCCGCGATGAATGCAGGGAAATCCACCGCACTGTTACAGTCATCATATAACTACCATGAAAGAGGAATGCGAACTCTGGTGTTTACGGCTGAAATAGATGACCGTACCGGGCGAAGCGGCGTTGTGAGTTCTCGTATCGGCCTTTCTTCGCCGGCGCTATTGTTTAACGAGCAGACAGATTTATTCCGAGTGCTTGAGCAGGCGCATCGCCAGCAAACTATTCACTGTGTGTTAATTGATGAAAGTCAGTTTTTGACGCGTGAGCAAGTGAATGCGCTGTGTGATGTTGTCGATCAATTAGACATTCCTGTTCTTTGTTATGGCTTACGTACCGATTTTCGCGGGGAATTGTTCAGCGGCAGTCATTATTTATTAGCCTGGGCAGACAAGCTGATAGAGCTTAAAACCGTCTGCCATTGCGGGCGTAAAGCGAATCACGTATTGCGGGTAGACTCACAGGGTAAACCCGTCATTGAAGGCGAACAAGTCGTCATTGGCGGCAATGAAAGTTATGTATCGGTATGTCGTAAGCATTATAAAATTGCGTTGGGATTGACCCGGCCTGAAACACAATAAGCCATATCGTTAATAGGTTAAGCGTTTAGCCAGCCTTATTAATAACCGGATGTACGGAATCGTTATCCGGTTTTGATTGCCAGAAAAAATTGATAATTTAAATTAAATATTCGTTACCAAGTGAGTATAACCGCCTTGCTTTAAGGTGGAGAAGCTAAGATGGAGAAGCGTTGAGTACACTCTCCCGATATCTCTTCATGATTCCGGTTCAGACACCTATCAAAACCGATGTAAAGGGCCATAGCAGCCGCAAGGGCGTGTTGCTATTGTGACGTCACGGGTTATAGCAACGTTTTACTCAAGAGCCGTTTAGTGCGGTTGTTTTAATGCATGGGTTTTTAATACATGGGCAGCTATTTCGAGGTTTGGATTTAAGCATGGTTAAACGCGGATAATTAATGTGATGTGAGGGCATAAAAAAACCCCGTGCCAGGGGCACAGGGCGTGTGGAGAAATAAACGTTTACCTGCAGTTATCAGTTGACCGCTTTTTTCTCTTTTTTCTCGCTTTTTTCTGTTTTAGCCGCGGTACTGGCAACTGCCGGAGTTGCTTTGGCGTCGGCAGCGGTATGCTCAATAAACGGACGGCCGTAGAATGAATCCAGCAGGATCTGTTTCAGTTCGGCAATCAGCGGGTAACGCGGGTTGGCGCCGGTGCACTGATCGTCGAAAGCATCCTCAGAAAGTTTGTCCACTTTGGCCAGGAAGTCGGCTTCTTGTACGCCAGCTTCACGGATAGAGGTTGGGATACCCAACTCTTTCTTCATGCTTTCCAGCCAGGCCAACAGTTTCTCGATTTTCTGAGCGGTACGGTCGCCCGCGGCACCCAGACCGAGGTGATCGGCTACTTCCGCATAACGACGACGTGCCTGCGGACGGTCATATTGACTGAACGCGGTCTGTTTGGTCGGGTTATCGTTGGCGTTATAACGAATCACGTTACAAATCAACAGTGCGTTGGCCAGACCATGTGGGATATGGAACTCAGACCCCAGTTTATGCGCCATGGAGTGGCAGACGCCCAGGAAGGCGTTGGCAAACGCGATGCCGGCAATGGTTGCCGCATTGTGGACGCGTTCGCGGGCAACCGGGTTTTTGGCGCCTTCATGGTAGCTGGCCGGCAGATTTTCTTTCAGAAGTTTCAGCGCTTGTAACGCTTGTCCGTCGGAGTATTCGTTCGCCAATACGGAAACATAGGCTTCCAGCGAGTGGGTGACGGCATCCAGACCGCCGAATGCACACAGCGATTTCGGCATGTTCATCACCAGATTGGCGTCGACAATCGCCATATCCGGCGTCAGCGCATAGTCGGCCAACGGGTATTTCTGACCGGTGGCATCGTCGGTCACGACGGCGAACGGCGTTACTTCAGAACCTGTACCTGAGGTCGTCGTGACGGCGATCAGTTTGGCTTTTACGCCCATTTTCGGGAACTTGTAGATACGTTTGCGGATATCCATGAAACGCAGCGCCAGTTCTTCAAAATGGGTATCCGGGTGTTCGTACATAACCCACATGATCTTGGCGGCATCCATCGGCGAACCGCCACCCAGCGCGATAATCACGTCGGGTTTGAACGCGTTCATCTGTTCCGCGCCTTTGCGAACGATACTGAGCGTTGGGTCGGCTTCTACTTCAAAGAAGACATCGGTATCCAGACCTTGTTGTTTCAGTACGGAAGTGATCTGGTCGACATAGCCGTTGTTAAACAGGAAACGGTCGGTCACGATAAACGCGCGTTTTGCACCATCGCTCGCCACTTCTTCCAGCGCGATCGGCAGGGAGCCGCGACGGAAGTAGATTGATTTGGGAAGTTTGTGCCACAGCATGTTTTCAGCTCGCTTAGCCACGGTTTTACGGTTGATCAGGTGCTTCGGTCCGACGTTTTCAGAGATGGAGTTACCGCCCCATGAGCCGCAGCCCAGCGTCAACGACGGCGCCAGCTTAAAGTTATACAGGTCGCCGATGCCGCCTTGTGACGCCGGCGTATTGATCAGAATACGCGCGGTTTTCATCTTGTCGCCGAAATAATTGACGCGATGCGCCTGATTGTCCTGATCGGTATACAAGCAGGAGGTATGACCGATCCCCCCCATGGCGACCAATTTTTCCGCTTTGTTGACGGCGTCTTCAAAATCTTTCGCTCGATACATCGCCAGTGTCGGGGAGAGCTTCTCGTGAGCAAACGGTTCGGATTCGTCGGCATTCGTTACTTCACCGATCAATACCTTGGTGCTGGCTGGTACGGAAATACCCGCCATTTCTGCGATTTTGGTGGCCGGTTGGCCGACGATGGCGGCATTGAGCCCGCCGTTTTTCAAAATAATCGCCTGTACCGCCTGCAATTCTTTCCCTTTAAGCAGGTAGCCGCCATGTGTCGAGAAGCGTTCGCGTACGGCATCATAGATTTCATCAACCACGATAACCGATTGTTCGGATGCGCAAATCACACCGTTGTCGAAGGTTTTCGACATCAAAATCGATGCTACCGCTCGTTTGATATCCGCGGTTTCATCAACGACGACCGGCGTATTGCCTGCACCCACGCCAATAGCCGGTTTACCCGAGCTGTAGGCCGCTTTGACCATACCCGGCCCGCCTGTCGCCAGGATCAGGTTGATATCCGGGTGGTGCATCAGCTGATTGGACAGGTCTACCGACGGTTCATCAATCCAGCCGATAATATCTTTAGGCGCGCCCGCGGCGATGGCTGCCTGCAACACGATGTCTGCCGCTTTGTTGGTGGCGTTTTTGGCTCGTGGGTGGGGAGAGAAAATAATGCCGTTACGGGTTTTCAGGCTGATTAATGCCTTGAAAATAGCGGTAGAGGTGGGGTTCGTGGTCGGAACGATACCGCAGATCAGGCCGATAGGTTCGGCAATGGTAATGGTACCGAAGGTATCATCGACGGACAGCACGCCGCAGGTTTGCTCATCCTTGTAGGCGTTATAAATGTACTCGGAGGCGAAGTGGTTTTTGATTACCTTGTCTTCGATAATACCCATGCTGGATTCGGCGACGGCCATTTTTGCCAGCGGAATACGGGCATCAGCGGCAGCCAGCGCGGCGGCGCGGAAGATCCGATCGACCTGCTCCTGAGTGAAATTCGCGAATTCCTGCTGCGCTTTTTTGACGCGTTCGACCAAAGCGTTAAGTTCAGCAACGTTTGTTACGGCCATAATGCTCTCCTGTAATGTTAAACTCTTTCAGTCAATGGTCAGCCCGTTGAATAAGCAGTATAGATAATGGTTGTGACGCCTGATAATTTGGCGTCGGCGATTATCCATTGACTCAAAGCGCTCCTGATAAATCGTGTTACCGGTTAATGCCGTGATCGCCGGTTTCTTAATACTCTGTTTAACGTTGTCACCGACATAACGCTATCGTTCATTGCCGTGAGTGGTTACCTCTAAGATGACAGCAGGATACCCCGTTAGTGGGCGATTTTTTGTGATCGCCTTCGCTAAAACGTCAAGCTGACACCATTCAGCATGGCTGTTTTTGAGAGCTAATGTCATCTTTCGGTAAGATTTGTTAAAAATAAATAACTATTTCATTGGTGGCTTTATGCGAATTTGTATCGGGAGTTGGCGTGAAGACAGAGTATGATCATTAAGTCTGTGGGAGACGCGCCGTACGTTGTGATTGTACCGGTCGCGGATGTTGTGGTGCGAGGTGTCTCGGCAGTGGAAACTGACGTCGACAATCATGTTCAGAGGTGATGTGTGGCTCAACCTATGCTGGATTTCTCCGGCTACATCAAGTTTTTTATTGGGTTGTTTGCGTTGATTAATCCGGTGGGTATTCTCCCTATCTTTATTAGTATGACCAGCTATCAGCCGGGGGAAGGGCGGGCGAGAACGAACCTGACTGCGAATGTCTCTGTGGTGATCATTCTCTGGGTCGCGCTGTTCTTTGGCGACGCTATTCTGCGGCTGTTTGGTATTTCGATGGATTCGTTCCGGATTGCAGGCGGTATTCTGGTGACCACTATCGCTATGTCGATGATCAGCGGCAAACTGGGTGAGGATAAACAGAATAAGCAGGAGAAAACGGAAACCGCCAATCGGGAAAGTGTGGGGGTTGTACCGCTGGCGTTGCCATTAATGGCCGGGCCGGGGGCGATCAGCTCTACGATTGTCTGGAGTTCCCGCTATCACGGCTGGCAAAATTTGTTGGGGTTATCTGCCGCGATTGCCGTGTTTGCGTTTTGTTGCTGGCTGTTGTTTCGGGCGGCGCCGGCGTTGGTACGATTGCTGGGGCAAACCGGCATCAACGTGGTGACCCGTATTATGGGATTGTTGTTGATGTCGCTCGGTATTGAATTCATTGTCACGGGGGTGCGCGCCCTGTTTCCCGGTTTGCTATAACGGGTGCGGGTCTATCCCCCAAATAATTCGAGTTGCAGGAAAACCAACGTACCTGCAACGTGAAGTATGACGGGGAGAAGTATGACGGGGATATGGCGTTGATTAAAACGCACGCAGATATTCCACTCCACGCCTTATCGTATTTAGTGCATACCTTATTTTTATTAATATTTTTTACTTATGCTATTTCTCGGCAATAGCCGGTAGAAAAAAGTCTATCCCTTACTATTATTTATCTCACCGAGCGACATAACTTATATTTATGGGTTATCTCATGCCTTAGATAAGCTAATGCATATGGCACGATACGAAGCGGGTGGTCTTCCGTCGTGTGAACGCCTATTCGCTGTTAATTTATTCACATGCACAAGGGATTGAATCAGTCATGGTGGGATGTTGGGTAGAAGTGTTTTATCGTGCATTTTTTACCCCGGACTACTGTTAATGCTTTCATAGTTACAAGTTATTGGACAATCTGCTGTTGTGCGAAATTTTACCGACCTGATACAGGGGGCGGATGTTTTTGTATCCATTTGCGGGCTTAGATCATTTTGTGACTTTCCGAGATGGAAAAGAAATTTAAGTAACAGCCTGCAAAATCTATTGGCGAAGACGAGTTCTTCTGATACGTTCGGCATCACGCTATTCTCCTCGGTCGTTACGGATAAGTTAATTTTATTAGAGCGTTATCCCAGACGGCTTTCTTTGCAGGGGGGCGTACCATCAGGGAAGAGTGGAAATGGCTGTAAACTGCCGGTTCTCGGAGAGGACTACGGCAGCTTTTGGGTTGCCAAAAATGTGCTGTTTTTATCTCTGTTGATTTTTCCAACACGTTGGTGCGGCACTGTAGGTATCTGGCTGTGTTGCGTGGATAAAACAATTTAGATGTGATTGAGCGGCCGTGTTGCCAGATTCGTTCCTCTGGTGGCGATGATATCTGTCTGCTTAATACGTACAAAAAGTTATGTGCCTGATTGGGTGATAACAGTAGAACAGGAGCAAGGTAAATAATGGTAAACAACACTATTAAAAAAACACTGGCGGTCAGCATTCTCGCTGCTATTACTGCCTCTGCCGGCGTTTCCGCCTGGGCCGCTACGGTGCCGGCCGGCGTCCAACTGGCTGAGAAGCAGGAACTGGTACGTAACAACGGTTCCGAAGTCGCCTCGTTGGACCCGCATAAAATTGAGGGCGTGCCGGAATCGAATATCGCGCGTGACCTGCTGGAAGGGCTGTTGGTTACCTCTCCGGACGGCCATCCGGCTCCGGGTGTGGCAGAAAGCTGGGACAACAAAGAGTTTAAAGTCTGGACCTTCCATCTGCGTAAAGACGCCAAATGGTCCAACGGCGATCCGGTTACCGCTCAGGATTTCGTTTACAGCTGGCAGCGTATTTCTGATCCGAAAACCGCTTCTCCTTACGCCAGTTACCTGCAGTTTGGCCATATCGTGAATATCGATGACGTTGTGGCAGGCAAAAAATCTCCTGATGCGCTGGGCGTGAAAGCAATCGACGATCACACGTTTGAAGTGACGCTGAGCGAACCGGTTCCGTATTTCTATAAACTGCTGGTTCACCCGTCTACTTTCCCGGTGAATAAGAAAGTGGTCGAAAAGTTCGGCGACAAATGGACCCAACCGGCCAACTGGGTCGGCAATGGTGCTTATAAGCTGAACGAATGGATCGTGAACGAAAAAATCGTTCTGGAGCGCAACCCGAATTACTGGGATAACGCCCACACCATCATTAATAAAGTGACTTATCTGCCGATCTCCTCCGAAGTGACGGATGTTAACCGCTACCGCAGCGGCGAGATCGACATGACCTATAACAACCTGCCGATCGAACTGTTCCAGAAGTTGAAGAAAGAGATCCCCAACGAAGTGAAGGCGGATCCGTATCTGTGCACCTACTACTATGAGATCAACAACCAGAAAGCGCCGTTTACCGATCCGCGCGTGCGTCAGGCGCTGGTGTTGGGCCTGGATCAGGACATTCTGGTCAACAAGGTGAAAGGTCAGGGCGATACCCCGGCGTTTGGTTTCACTCCGCCTTACATCGATGGTCTGGATGGCAAACTGACGCCGCCGGAGTGGGTGGGCTGGTCGCGTGAAAAACGTAACGCCGAGGCGAAGAAACTGCTGGCTGAAGCCGGCTTCACGGCTGAAAAACCGCTGACGTTCAACCTGCTGTATAACACGTCCGATCTGCACAAAAAACTGGCTATTGCCGCCTCTTCTATCTGGAAGAACAACATTGGCGTCGAAGCTAAACTGGAAAACCAGGAGTGGAAAACCTTCCTGGATAGCCGTCATCAGGGCACATTCGATGTCGCTCGTGCCGGCTGGTGCGCGGACTATAACGAACCGACCACGTTCCTGAATATCATGATCGCCAACAGCAGCAGCAACACTTCGCATTACAAGAGCGCAGATTTCGACAAGTTGATGGCGAACGCGCTGGCCGCCAAGACCGAAGAAGAACGTGCTAACGTCTACAGACAGGCTGAAACGTTGCTGGAAAAAGACGCCGTCGTGGTTCCGGTGTACTATTATGCCAACACCCGTCTGGTTAAACCGTATGTGGGCGGCCTGACAGGTAAAGATCCGCTGGATAACCTGAACGTTAAAAACCTTTATATTATCAAGCATTAATGATGAAGGGGCAGGTGTCGGCTGGCACCCGCCCCTTATTCGGTTTGATAAACAGAAGCGAAATTTTCAGACCGGTTTTATAGGTAAGGTCAATGTTAAAATTTATTTTCCGTCGTTGCCTGGAAGCAATCCCGACGTTGTTCATCCTGATTACTATTTCGTTTTTCATGATGCGACTGGCCCCGGGAAGTCCGTTTACCGGAGAACGCAATCTTCCCCCTGAAGTTATGGCGAATATCGAAGCCAAATACCATCTGAACGATCCGATGCTCAAACAGTATGGTAATTATCTGGTGCAATTGCTGAAAGGCGATTTCGGTCCGTCTTTTAAGTACAAAGATTATTCGGTCAACGATTTGGTCGTGCGGGCATTCCCGGTATCGGCCAAATTGGGGATCGCCGCTTTTCTGCTGGCGGTGGTGCTGGGGGTAACCTCCGGCGTAATTGCCGCGTTGAATCAAAACAGTAAATGGGACTACACGGTAATGGGGTTTGCCATGACCGGGGTGGTGATCCCCAGTTTTGTGGTTGCGCCACTACTGGTGCTGGTCTTCGCGATAACCCTACGTTGGTTGCCGGGGGGCGGCTGGAACGGCGGTGCGCCAAAATACATCATTCTGCCGATGGTCGCGCTTTCCTTGTCTTATATCGCCAGTATTGCTCGTATTACCCGTGGCTCAATGATTGAAGTGCTGCATTCAAACTTTATCCGTACTGCACGCGCCAAAGGGCTACCGCTGCGCCGGATTATTTTGCGTCATGCACTGAAACCTGCGTTGTTGCCGGTGCTTTCTTATATGGGACCTGCGTTCGTGGGGATCATTACGGGCTCCATGGTGATTGAAACCATTTTTGGTTTACCTGGTATTGGTCAGTTATTTGTTAACGGTGCGTTGAACCGTGACTATTCGCTGGTGCTTAGCCTGACTGTTTTGGTAGGCGCGCTGACCATTCTGTTTAATGCGGTCATCGATGTGCTGTATGCGGTCATCGATCCGAAGATCCGTTACTAAGGTAAATCACTGATGTTTTGGAATAAACGTAACCGCGAAGCGCTGGATAATTTCAGCGAAAAACTGGAAGTGGAAGGGCGCAGTCTGTGGCAGGATGCGCGTCGTCGTTTTATGCACAACCGGGCGGCGCTGGCCAGTCTGTTTGTCCTGGCGCTTATTACGCTGTTTGTGGTTCTCGGCCCGATGGTGGCGCCGTTTAATTATGCGGATACCGACTGGAATATGATGTCCAGTGCGCCTGATATGGCGTCGAAACACTATTTCGGCACGGACTCTTCCGGTCGCGACCTGCTGGTGCGCGTAGCCATCGGCGGGCGTATTTCCCTGATGGTCGGCGTGGCTGCTGCGTTAGTGGCGGTTATTGTGGGAACGCTGTATGGCGCGGCGTCCGGCTATGTCGGCGGTAAAGTTGACTCGGTCATGATGCGTCTGCTGGAGATCCTCAACTCCTTTCCGTTTATGTTCTTCGTTATTTTGCTGGTCACCCTGTTTGGGCAAAATATCCTGCTGATCTTTGTGGCTATCGGTATGGTGTCGTGGCTGGACATGGCGCGTATCGTTCGCGGCCAGACATTAAGCCTGAAACGTAAAGAGTTCATTGAAGCGGCGCTGGTATGTGGGGTTTCCACCCGTAGCATCGTGTTGCGTCATGTCGTGCCGAATGTATTGGGCGTGGTGGTGGTGTATGCATCGCTGCTGGTGCCGAGCATGATCCTGTTTGAATCTTTCCTGAGTTTCCTTGGCCTGGGTACCCAGGAGCCGCTGAGTAGTTGGGGTGCGTTGTTAAACGACGGCGCCAACTCGATGGAAGTAGCACCCTGGTTGCTGCTGTATCCCGCCGGTTTCCTGGTGGTAACTCTGTTCTGTTTTAACTTTATCGGCGATGGCTTGCGTGATGCCCTCGACCCGAAAGACCGCTAAGGAGACGCGTCATATTATGATGAATACGTCAGAAACCCGCGACGCGCTGCTGGATGTTAAAGACTTGCGCGTCACTTTTGGTACGCCTGATGGTGATGTCACGGCGGTAAATGATCTTAATTTCTCGCTCAGCGCCGGTGAAACGCTGGGTATCGTCGGAGAGTCGGGGTCCGGCAAATCTCAGACCGCGTTCGCTCTGATGGGGTTGCTGGCTGCCAATGGTCGTATTGGCGGCTCCGCCCGCTTTAATGGTCGTGAAATTCTTAATCTGCCTGAGCGTGAACTGAACCGCTTGCGGGCGGAAGAGATCGCCATGATTTTTCAGGACCCGATGACGTCACTGAATCCGTATATGCGCGTCGGCGACCAGTTGATGGAAGTGCTGATGCAGCATAAGAAAATGGGCAAAAGCGATGCGTTTGAAGAGTCGGTACGTATGCTGGATGCGGTGAAAATGCCGGAAGCCAGAAAGCGGATGCTCATGTATCCGCATGAGTTTTCCGGCGGGATGCGCCAGCGTGTGATGATTGCCATGGCCCTGCTGTGCCGACCTAAATTGTTGATCGCCGACGAACCGACCACCGCGCTTGATGTGACGGTTCAGGCACAGATTATGACGTTGCTCAATGACCTGAAGCGTGAGTTCAACACCGCGATTATTATGATTACCCACGACCTGGGGGTCGTCGCCGGTATTTGCGACAAGGTTCTGGTGATGTACGCCGGTCGTACCATGGAGTACGGCAGTGCGCGCGAAATTTTCTATGAGCCGACCCATCCGTACTCTCTCGGTTTGCTGAAAGCGATTCCTCGCCTTGATGAAGAGAATGAGGAACTGACCACTATTCCGGGAAATCCGCCTAACTTGTTACGCCTGCCGAAAGGATGCCCTTTCCAGCCGCGTTGTCCCTATGCACAGGAGCAGTGCCAGTATGCACCTGAGTTGACGCCGTTTGGTGAAGGCCGTCTGCGTGCCTGTTTCCGGAGTGTGGGAGAATTAGTATGAACGAACTGGAAAACAAAAAAGTCTTGCTCGAAGTGGATGAACTGAAAGTTCACTTTGATATCCGTGACGACAAGCAGTGGTTCTGGCAACCGGCCAAAAAACTGAAGGCGGTGGATGGCGTAACCCTGCGTTTGTACGAAGGGGAGACGCTGGGCGTGGTCGGCGAATCTGGCTGCGGCAAGTCTACGCTGGCTCGTGCGATCATTGGCCTGGTCAAAGCCACCGGCGGGCGCATTAGCTGGTTGGGTAAAGACCTGCTGGGGATGCGTGATAACGAATGGCGTGATGTGCGTAGCGATATCCAGATGATTTTCCAGGATCCGCTGGCGTCGCTTAACCCACGTATGACCATCGGTGAAATTATTGCCGAACCCTTGCGGACCTATCATCCGAATATGCCGCGTCAGGAAGTAAAAGATCGCGTCAAAACCATGATGATGAAGGTGGGTTTGCTGCCGAACCTGATCAACCGCTATCCACACGAGTTTTCCGGTGGCCAGTGTCAGCGTATCGGGATCGCCCGTGCGTTGATTCTGGAGCCGAAGCTGATTATCTGTGATGAACCGGTTTCTGCACTGGACGTCTCTATTCAGGCGCAGGTGGTGAATCTACTGCAACAACTGCAGCGTGAAATGGGGCTGTCGCTGATCTTTATCGCCCATGACTTGTCGGTGGTGAAGCATATCTCTGATCGTGTGCTGGTGATGTATCTGGGACATGCGGTGGAGCTGGGAACCTATGATGAGCTGTATCATAATCCGCAACATCCTTACACCCGTGCCTTGATGTCGGCGGTGCCGATTCCCGATCCGGACAAGGAGCGCAATAAGCAGATTCAGTTGCTGGAAGGTGATTTGCCGTCGCCGATTAATCCGCCTACGGGGTGTGTGTTCTGTACCCGGTGCCCGGTTGTCGGGCCGGAATGCACCAAAACCCGGCCGGTACTGGAAGGCAGCTTCCGCCATGCCGTGTCCTGCCTGAAAGTGGACCCGCTACCGTAATTCAGTGATACGCCTATCCGTATCAAGTAAAAGAAACGCCCCTGATGGGGCGTTTTGCGCTGTTGGGCAAGCGGTTTTCCTGCCAGTCAGACAGTGCCTGAGAGCGTTACTCTTTCCACAGGATGTGGCACAACTTGTGGTCTTTTTCACGGCAGATCAGAATACGGGCAAAAATATCAGTAAGTTCCCCGCCGTCCTGCTCGGCCAGCCCAATCACCACTTCGGCGAAAAAGTCCGGATTCAGGTCGAAATCCACATGCTCCTGCCAGTCTTCCGCCGGGTCGAACAGTTCTGCACCGCCGCGCTCCTCAAACTGCAGGTTGAACAGCAGGATATCCGCTGGGTCCAAATTATCCGGCGCCAGTTCCAGAAAGATATCGTAAGCCTGCTCCAGCGTTTCATCTTCTGTCAGGCGGTTATTTAAGTCCATACAACATTCCTGTTAAAACGTGATGGGGTATTAGAGCATGAAGGGCGGTGCGATTACAGCAGCGGACTGAAAAAGTAAAACAGCCGCTCGACAATCCGTTGCCAATAGGGGCGAGTTAACCATTCTTTGGTGTTCAGCAGGCGTGAGCGGGACATGTAATCTTCCTGCACGCAGGCCAGATCGCGGCCAAACCCATCGTCGTCAATCACCAGGGTGATTTCAAAATTCAGCCACAGGCTACGCATGTCCAGGTTGACCGTTCCTACCAGACTGAGCTGCCCATCAACCAGCACGCTTTTGGTATGTAACAACCCGCCTTCAAACTGGTAGATCTTGACCCCGGCGGCCAGTAATTCGGTGAAAAACGCTTTGCAGGCCCAGCCCACCATCATGGAGTCATTTTTGTACGGTACGATGATGCTGACGTCTACGCCGCGTTGGGCGGCGGTGCAGATGGCGTGCTGCAAGTCATCACTGGGCACAAAATAGGGTGTGGTCATAATCAACTGGTGCCGGGCAGAGTAAACTGCGGTCAGCAATGCTTGATGAATCATCTCTTCGGGGTAGCCGGGGCCGGAGGCGATCACCTGTACCGTATGGCCGCGCTCTTGCTCGAATGGCATGATGGTTACATCGGGCGGCGGCGGCGGCAGGCGTTGGCCGGTTTCCATTTCCCAGTCGAGGCTATAAATCACGCCCATGGTCGTGGTCACCGGGCCTTCGATACGTACCATGAGGTCCACCCATTGGCCTACGCCGGAGTCCTGCTTGAAATAGCGAGGATCGACCATGTTCATGCTGCCGGTATAAGCGATGCGGTTATCGATCAGGATTACTTTGCGGTGCTGGCGCAAATCCATGCGGCGTAGGAAGGCGCGAAGCAGGTTAACCTGTAGCGCGTCCACAATGGTGATGCCGGCCGTGCGCATGGCCTCTGGATAGGTGCTGTGGAAGAATTGCACGCTGCCGGCTGAGTCCAGCAGGATGCGGCATTTTACGCCGCGCTGTGCGGCTGACAGCAGGGCGCTCATCACCTGATCCACCAGGCCGCCGGCCTGCCAGATATAGAACACCATCTCAATATTACTGTGAGCCAGTTCAATGTCGCGGATCAAGGTCCGGAGGGTATCTTCAAAGGACGTCAATAAATGCAACTGATTGCCTTTGATACCGCCAATGCCTTGACGGCGCTCGCACAACTGAAATAACGAGCGAGCCACCTCACTATTTTCGGTGGCGAAAATACGGCGATATTCTTTTAACTCACGCAGCCATTGGGCAGTGACGGGCCACATTTGTCGGGCGCGTTCTGCGCGTCGTTTTCCCAGATGCAGTTCGCCGAATAACAGATAGGCGACGATGCCGACCAACGGCAGAATATAAATCACTAACAGCCAGGCCATCGCTGAAGGGACCGCACGCCTTTTCATCAGAATACGCAGCGTAATACTGGCGATGAGCAGCCAATAGCTGAAAACCAGTAATCCGCTTAGTACAGTATAAAATGCTGTCATAATAACAATGCACGGTTCCCTGTTGCGAAATGTTTACGTGTTCAAGTGTATGCATAGTTCCCCAAAGGGGAAAGCCCTTTACTCTGAATACGCTAGCGATGATGGGCAAGTCTGCGGATGCGGGAAAATCCCGCTCTGGCGCTTGGCGCAGGCTAACAGGGGGATATAATAGGCGAGCCCATCATGCTTATCATAAGAGTCGTGCCATGAAACGCAGCCGCAATGAAGTCAGCCGTTGGCGTATGCAGCGTCAGGTGCAGCGTCGTCGGAGTCGCTGGCTTGAGGCTCAGTCGCGCGGTTACCGTCATATCCATTACGTACGTTACCTGCGCGAGAAACAGCAGCGCCGTGCGTTATTGTATGCAGTGGCTTACGAGTGGTAGCCACCGGGTAATCTGTACCAGGCCCAACGATCGTCAAGTCGTTGGGCCTTTTTATTGATGTGAAACATTACAATGCCGGCGAGTGTTGCGGCAGCGCAGCGTAGCCTTTGACGTGTTGTGCCGCCGTCGTGCCGGGTATAGCTGGCTCAATCGGTTCAGCGGTGCAGGGGAGTTGGAATAGAGAGACCGACAAATTGAGTTGTTCTGCCTGTGCTAGCAGTTGCAGACAGGTTCTGGCGGAGGCTTCCACCTGCAGGGCATTCTGTTTCACCGTATCGTTAAGTGAGCTGATGCGGTTAGTGACTTCATGAATACTCTGGTTTTGTTGCTGTGAAATATCGGTGATCTCGTTAAGGAATGTGCTGGTGCCTTTGGCGGCCTGAATGATTTCCTGCAGGCTATCATTCAGGTGAACAACCAGTCTGGCGCCTGTGGCCACGCTGTTGTCGGACTCGTGAATCAATGCATTAATGTTTTGTGCCGACTGACCGCTCTGAGAGGCCAGCGTGCCGACTTCCCGGGCGACGACAGAGAAGCCTTTGCCCATTTCTCCAGCCCGCGCGGCTTCAATCGCTGCATTCAACGACAGGATATGCGTCTGGAACGCAACGTTTTCTATCAGTGAGATCACTTCCGTCATTTCTTTACTGCGGCAGGAGATATTCTGCATGGCGTTTCTGACATCGCTCATCATGGCTTCGCCCTGTTCCGCGATATGGCTGGTTTCTTGTGCATGATGACTGGCTTGTTCCGTATACTGGGCGTTCTGCTCCAGATGTTGGCTAATCTGGATGATATGCTCGGTAGTGACTTTCAACGCTGCGGACTGTCGGTTGGCTTGTTCGGACAGTTGACGGTTATCGTCCGTGACGTGGCTGACCTGCTGCATCATGGTTTCCATACCCTGACGAACCTGGCTAATCAGGTCTACCAGGCCGCTTTGCATTTGAATCACGCTGTTATTCAGCACGGCGATTTCACGGGTTGCGCGCTTCTCCATGACGATATCATGCGATAAATCGCCGGATGCGATCCGCCGCAGGTGCTCAGTGATGCGCTGAAGCGGGCTAATGATCACTTTATTCACGCCCAGCCATACCACCAGTGAAATGACCAGCAACAACCCCAGGATAACGATAAACAAGGTGTGGGCGGCATCGAGATTATTTAATAACTGCTGTGCGTGTTGTTTCTGGCGGGTATCGTTTTCCTGCAGATAACGGGCGTATCTCTGGGTAAACAGCGTTTGGTAAGCCTGGATGGGAACGGCAAAGAAAATATCGATTTCGCTGGTTTTTTTAATGCCTTGCGCCAGCTCGAGCAGCCCGTTATACAATTGCTGATAACTGTTTTTGAGATCGGTGAATACCGCATCATTACGGGCGGAGCCGGAGAAACGCTCCAGCTTTTGGTAATACTCTTGGGCATGGACCAATGAGGCTTCCGCTTCCGACATCAGACTATTCCAACTGCCGACAGAGCCGGTTTCCTTATCAAACATCAGGTAAATACCTGCGCGATTGAGTTTATCGCTGGCGTTCATCACTTCCATTCGTGCCTGATCCATCAGCGCCTGTTGCTGGCGCAGCGCTTCGTTGGCGGCGCTATCCTGACGCACGTCACTCATGGTTTTCGATATCATCCCCACAGACAACAACTGCAATAAAGAAAATAATCCGATGATCAGCAGTAAACCGGAGAGAAAACTCAGGCGATAGTGGCGCAGCTTACCCAGCAAACGGGAGCGTGATGGGGTGGATGTTGACATGACAATCTACTCTCTAAAGAAAAACTGTCGTCAACATAACATCATTAAATGACTAAAATATTTCAGATTATTGGGATGAAAAAAGAGACTGTGTTTGTTGAAAAAACCACAGTCCCTATTGTTTTTAGATTAAAATACTTTTTTAAACGGTTTGACGCTGACCGCCTCGTAAACGCCGGCGGCGATATACGGGTCGTCGTCGGCCCACTGGCGAGCGGCTTCCAGAGATTGGAACTCGGCAATAACCGTGGAGCCGGTAAATCCGGCGGCGCCGGGGTCTTCACTGTCGATGGCAGGCAGTGGACCCGCCGTTAACAAGCGGCCTTGATCGCGTAGCGCTTGCAAACGGGCGAGATGTGCAGGACGGGCAGCCAGACGCTGCTCCAACGAGCCGGGCACATCAGTGGCATAAATTACATACAGCATAAGTAAACCTCGGTCTGTCATAACGTGATGAGACGAACCGTCATCATACGCGATGATACCGACGGGGACTATCTGCGGGAGTTACCGGAGGGAGAGGAAAGCCGGGGAGCATCAGCGATATGCAGAGCGAATTCGGCCGTTTCTATTGAATATGATTGTCATTTGCATTTAAACTTGGGCGGTGAGAGGACATCATATAACTATGCCGCAGAAAACATTTTTCCTGACCCGTCGATATTCATGGCCCGTAGTGGTTTCCGTAGGGTTTCATGGTACGTTGATTGCCGGGTTGCTGTTTGCTTCATTTAATACATCGGTCAAACTGCCGACGCCCCCGCAACCGATTCAGGTGATGATGGTGAATACCGCGCCACAGGAGACTGCACCGCCTGCAGCCGCACCTCAGCCTGAACGGGCAAATGTACCGGAACCGTTGCCTGAACCGGAGGTGCAGCCTGAGCCGCCGTTGCCGAAACCGGTTCCGGTTCCGATTCCGTTGCCGGAGCCGAAACCTCAGCCCAAACCCAAGCCAAAACCGGAGCCTAAACCCAAACCGGTGAAAAAGGTGGAGCCGCCTAAGGAAACGCCACGCGAAACTGCGCCACAGCCGAATACGGCACCGTCATCCAGCCAGGCGGTAAGCCCTAATCCGGCACCGGTTAGCCAGGCGCCGGCCCGCACCCAATCCTCCGGTCCACGGCCGCTGAGCCGCGTTCAGCCGGAATATCCGGCCCGGGCATTCGCCTTGCGTATTGAAGGTAAGGTGAAAATCCAGTTTGACGTGGATGAATCCGGGCGGGTGGATAATGTCCGAGTGCTATCGGCAGAACCCAACAATATGTTCGAGCGTGACATTAAGCAGGCGATGCGAAAATGGCGCTATGAAGAGAATAAACCGGGGAAAGATTTGGTGGTGACGATTATTTTCAGGATCAACGGCGGGGCGGCGATGGAGTAAGCGCAGCGATTGATGTCGTTCGATTTGCACTAACAAATAAGGCACCGTTGCGGTGCCTTATGGAATTATCCAGACGGGGTTATTGGTCTGGTTCGAAATGACTTTTTCCTTGCGGCAATTCCCGCGGCCGCCCCTCTTCGTCTACTGCAACATAAGTAAACAGTGCTTCGGTCGCGCGATAACGCTGCCCGATCGGGTCGGTTGACACTTTTTTCACCCACACTTCCACATTGATCGTCATTGAACTCCGACCGGTGCGAACACAACGGGCATAACAGCAAACCACATCGCCGACTGCGACAGGTTTGAGAAACGTCATGCCGTCAACGCGAACGGTGACGACGCGACCTTCTGCAATCTCTTTTGCCTGAATCGCACCGCCGATGTCCATTTGCGACATCAGCCAGCCGCCAAAGATATCACCGTTGGCATTGGTATCCGCCGGCATGGCCAGCGTGCGTAGCACCAGCTCGCCGTGAGGTAGTACGTCTTGTTTGCTCATAGGGTCAACGAATCCGCTTGTGAGTAGTCAATAATCAAGTTGGTGCAGGCGGTTACTTGTCGCCTTCACTTTCCGTCTTTTCCGGTTCGGCCGGCAGATGACGATAAATGTAAACGCCGCACAACAATGTAAATACCAGAGTCAGGCCGGTGAGACCAAATACTTTAAAGTCAACCCAAACACTTTGCGGCAACCAGAACGCAATATAAATGTTCGCCAGGCCGCACAGCAGGAAAAATATCGCCCATGAAATATTCAGCCTGGACCATACCATTGCCGGTAATGACAGCTCTTTACCCAACATGCGTTGGATCAACGGCTTTTTCATCACAAATTGGCTAAACAGTAAGGCGAGGGAGAACAGTGTGTAAATAATGGTGACTTTCCATTTGATGAATTGATCGTTGTGGAATACCAAGGTCAGCGTGCCGAATACGGCCACCATCAGGAAAGTCAACAGCATCATCTTTTCGATTTTGCGGTAAATGAACCAGCTAAACAGTAATGCTGCCGCCGTTGCGGCAATCAATGCACCGGAGGCGACATAGATGTCGTACAGTTTATAACAAACAAAAAATACAATAAGTGGAATAAAATCAATAATTTGCTTCATTATGTTAATCCATCGCTTATCCGGTACGGGGCCGCATATATCAAAAAAGAGTGAACCGTATCTGAGTGATTATCGCCGTTTGCGCCGAGTGATTCCCGATTTATCGTAACAATTTGCAGAAAATTACGTTATCACTCTTCATGGCGGTCTGAATCAGGAGCGGCGTTAACGCCGCTCAGGTACAAGGCAGGTATATTCAACCACGAATCAGCATGTACAAACGAAAGACATAAACCAGCAACATGGCGGAAAGGATGTTACTGATGCCGTTGAGGAGCACCGCCATGGCGGTAGGCGAGACCATCGGTAAACGTGCGAGCAACAGCAGCAATGCGACTTTGGCCAGTAACCAGAGCATGACCGCCGGGGCTGTCTGGCGGAAATGAGCAAATGCCAGTTTGCTGCTGGTACGCATGGAAGCCAATACGCCACGTTTTTCGGTGACGGCGATGACCGGTGACAGGCTAAAGGCGATAGACAGTAAAATCCCCGGCACAACAACTAACAACATGCCTAACTGAATTAACAACGTGCAAACCAGTATCAGCAGAAACAGGCGGGGCAACAGTGATGCAGAAGCGGCGACGGCACGCAACGCACTGGTTTGATGGCCAGCCGACACCAGTTGGATCAGCATCAGCATTCCGCCGGTTAACAGAGCATTACCGACCAATGTAGCAAAGGTACCGGCAGCAGACGCTTTCAACAACACCATTTGTTGCTCAGGAGAAAGTTGCTGGATGATGTCACTGATACCGGGCTGCTCAATGGCAGATAAATCGACATTGCTATTGCTGAGAAGCTGCAACTGTTCGCTGTCGGGGGTAAAGGCGTGCCCGAGGACGACGGTGATTAACGATGTCAGCAGCGACAGCATGAGAATGCTGAAAAACTGGTTACGTGTAAAATTCAAGGTGTCACGGTACAACCTGCTGGCCGTGATAGGCATGAAAACTCCTTGGCAAAGGTTAGCAATAGAACATTATCCGGCTATTGTAACCCGTTCGAGAGTTCCGTGGCACCCCGGCATGACTTTCTGCCATGCGCTTATTTTTATTCTGATTTATGAGCACGGCAGCGGCAGATGAGCCGGAATAAGCGGTGGTAGCCCATAGGCGGCGCGCGCCCGGTCACAGGCATCATTAGGTTGGCCGTATTCTCCCGAGCGCTTAAATTCATGACAAGGGGTGGGCCGTTGGGCATAAATACGACAACTTACCGACTCACCGATGTTGCCCTCCAGTGCACAACAGCGAATAGGGTGGCTGTTCGTGCCCGCCATACAGCGCAGAAATGGCGTTACCGGTTCTGTCAGCTCAGCAGGAACGGTGCCCCCGCCATCATTCGCTTCAGACCAGTAAAAAGACACCCGAAAATAACCGCAACATGCGCCGCACGCCATACAAGGATTCGCGTCATTACTCATAGTTGATTATCTACCGGCCTCACTCGGCGTTGAATCACAAATGAAAAGATAACATTACGCCGGAATATCCGATTTGGCAGCTTATTTTCTGCGCAGATGGGTAAGTGGTGCTCGGTGCGCTTTTTGATTTGGATCAATTCTTTGTTTTTTAGTGACTTGGCGTGATTTGATTCATATCGTTTTGCCGTGAAAATCCTGTCAGGATGTGATCTGGCTTCAAACAAATCTAACCCTTAGTGGGTATAGTTCGCACGGATATTAACCTTACAAATGGAGTGGATAATGAAAAAGGTTGCTTTACTGATGATAGCAGCGGCGATGATTCCTGCACTGGCAGAGGCTCATCAGGCTGGCGATGTGATCGTACGTGCTGGAACAGCAACGGTACGCCCCAATGCGGGTTCTGATGATGTGCTGGGGCTGGGATCATTCAATGTGAATAACAATACCCAGCTTGGTCTGACCTTTAGCTACATGGCAACGGATAATATCGGTGTAGAACTGCTGGCTGCGACGCCGTTTCAGCATAAAGTCGGCGTGGGCGGTGTTGGGCAGATCGCCGAAGTGAAGCATTTACCGCCAACACTGATGGCCCAGTATTATTTCGGGCAGAGCGCCGATAAACTGCGCCCTTATCTGGGTGTCGGCCTGAACTACACCACCTTCTTTGATGAGAAGTTTAACCAAACAGGGAAAGATGCCGGGTTGACGGATCTGAACCTGAAAAGCTCCTGGGGCGTTGCCGCACAGGCAGGTTTGGATTACAACCTGAATAAAGACTGGTTGTTAAATATGTCGGTATGGTGGATGGATATCGATACTACCGTGAAATTCAAAGACCCTGATGGGCAAGATCGTAGTATCAAGACCCGCCTGGACCCTTGGGTATTCATGTTTGGTTTTGGTTACAAGTTCTGATAAAAGCAGTAAAAAGCAAAAAAGGCGAAACCGAGGTTCCGCCTTTTTTGTTGTCAGCTTTAAACCACCTCCTCGGGAGGTGGTGATTGTTGTCTATAGAAAACCCCCAGCCAGGCTGGGGGTTTTCGTTACAACCGTGATAACAGTTATCAGAAGTTGTACTGTACACCAACACGGTAGCGAGTCTGGCGCTCGTCAGAAGTACCGCTGTATTCGACATTAGCTACCTGAACATACGGGGTCCAGTTTTTGTCGATCTTGTAAGCCAGCTTCACGTCATGTGTGAAGTTGTCGTTATCGTTGTCATAGAGGTAAGCATTGTTGCCAGCCTTGGTTTGCTTGTTATATTCCAGCTCGTATTCAACGGTAAAGTTGTCCAGGAACTTATAACCCAGCACGCTGGTAATGGTATAGCCTTTCATATTAGTGAATTCAGCAGGAGTGGTATTGATGCTGCCACTATAACGTTTGTAGAAAGGACGATAGCGCAGGGTGTAGTAAAGACTGTCGGTGAAGTTTACGCCGCCTTTGATATAAGGACGATAGTTGTTGGTTGAGCTATCAGTAACCAAGTTGAAACCAGTCTCAACGTTGAACATTTTGTCGAACTTATACAGGTAGCTGGCAGTGACTTCAGTGCCGTTGCTGACTTGTTCGTTGTAAGGCTTATTCGGTGTTTTGTCACTACCGGACTGTTTCCATTTCACTTCGGAAGACAGGCCAAACCCATTCTCAAAACGATGCGAAATCAGCAGACGATCCTGATGGTTTGCATTTTGTGTGTCTTTCATCTCATGGCGATAGTCGAATGTGACTGCCATGGAACTCATACTTACAACGGACGCTACCATCAATGTCAGAATTTTAAATTTCATTGTTCTCACCCTCATCAGAGATAATTATTTTTGAAGTTTTCGCAATGGTGCCTGATTCGACACAAGTTCAATTCTATTCATTCTTATTTACATTTATGTGACCGGGATCGGTAAAACAAAAAAATGAAAAGCTATTTTATTATGTGATGTGTGTCTATTTACATAGCCTTGTAACTGTGCGTGTGAAATTAACACCTATTTCAGAAAGAAAAGGAAATCATTGCTTTAGTTTAGAATAGAAGTATTACAAATAAAGCAAGTTAAATATCATAAAGTTGTTGACTTCATGTTTTTGAAATAAAAGATTCACATATTTTTTTCTTCTCAATAAATTCATAATTATTAGCATATTTATCATTTTGTGACGCTGCACCGGTTTGTGAGAACGGGATGAGCACGTTTGAAAGGCGTCTGGAGAATAAAAAAACCGGTGATGGATATACCCAAAATAATTCGAGTTGCAGGAAGACGGCAACTGAGTGAACCCCCAGGAGCTTACTCAAGTAAGTGACTGGGGTGAGCGAGGGCAGCCAACACACCTGCAACTTGAAGTATGACGGGTATAAAAGAGGTTTGAGATTCAGTGCGGAAGAACCGGTGATGGATAATAAAAAACGCCATAGCTGGGATAACCGACTATGGCGTACAGCGAGAACTGGGGGATCAGTGTGTGCGGGTCGCGGCTTTCATGGTACTGACAAACTCGGTCAGTTTGGCCAGCATCACCTCCGGCTGGGCATGGTGGTGCTCAATGATTTTGACAATAGCCGAACCGGAAATCGCCCCGGCGGCACCGGATTTCAACGCCTGCTGCGCCTGCGTCGGCTCGGAAATGCCGAAACCAAGCAGTGGCGGAGCCGCGTGGTATTCCTGCAGTTTTTCCAGCAGGTGATGTAACGGCAACTGGGCGCGGGTCTCCGCACCGGTCACTCCAGCCCGCGAGAGCAGGTAGGTGTAACCGCGGCCGAAAGAAGCGACTTCACGCAGCAGATCATCATCGGCATTCGGCGGGCAAATAAAGATGGGCGCAATGCCATGCTTCATTGCCGCAGTGCGAAACGGCGCGGATTCTTCCACCGGCACGTCGGCCACCAGCACCGAGTCAACACCGGTTTGCGCACAACGCTGATAAAAAGCGTCGATACCATTGCTGAACACCAGATTGGCGTACATCAGCAAGCCTATCGGCAGATCAGGGTATTTCTGGCGGATAGTCGCCAACATTTCAAAACATTGCGCCGGGGTGACGCCCGCGGCGAACGCCCGCAGCGCAGCATTTTGAATGGTTGGGCCGTCGGCCAGCGGATCGGAGAAGGGAATACCCAACTCCAGTGCGTCGGCCCCTGCAGCGACCAGTGCATCAATAATTTGCAGTGAAAGCGCAGGCGAAGGGTCACCCAGCGTGACGAACGGTACGAACGCCCCTTCCTGTTTTTCCGATAGCCGTTTAAACAAAGCGTGGTAGCGTTCCATCAGATGTCTCCCCGGGATTTCAGAATGTCGTGAACCGTAAAAATGTCTTTATCGCCGCGACCGGATAGATTAACCACCAGAATTTGCTCTTTCTCCGGTTCTGCTTTGATCATTTTCAGCGCATGAGCCAACGCGTGTGATGACTCCAGCGCCGGGATGATGCCTTCATGACGCGACAATTCCTTAAACGCATTCAGCGCTTCATCGTCGGTGATCGAGACATAATCTGCACGTCCGATGCTGCTCAGGTGCGCGTGCTGCGGCCCGACCGAGGGAAAATCCAGACCGGCTGAAATAGAGTATGACTCTTCTATCTGGCCGTCGTCGGTTTGCATCATCGGGGATTTCATACCGAAGTAGATACCGACGCGACCATGTTTCAGTGGTGCACCGTGATGCCCGGTTTCGATACCCAGACCCGCCGGCTCAACGCCAATCAACCGAACGGATGGTTCATCAATGAAGTCGGCGAACATACCGATAGCATTGGAGCCGCCGCCAACGCAGGCCAGCACGGCATCGGGTAGACGCCCTTCGTTTTCTTTCACCTGAATTTTGGTTTCTTCCCCTATCATGCGCTGAAACTCCCGCACGATGGTGGGGTAAGGGTGGGGGCCGGCGGCGGTGCCAAGCAGATAATGGGCGGTTTCATAGCTGCCCGACCAGTCGCGCAACGCTTCGTTGCAGGCGTCTTTCAGGGTGGAGGAACCACTGTGTACCGGAATGACTTCCGCTCCCATCAGCCGCATACGGAACACGTTCGGCGACTGACGCTCAACGTCCTTGGCACCCATGTAAACGCGGCACTTCAATCCTAACAGCGCACAGGCCAACGCCGTAGCGACGCCATGCTGGCCGGCGCCGGTTTCGGCGATGATTTCCGTTTTTCCCATCCGTTTTGCCAGCAAGGCTTGCCCCAACACCTGGTTAGTCTTGTGAGCGCCACCGTGCAGCAAGTCTTCGCGTTTCAGATAGAGCGTGGTTCGGGTGCCTGCCGTCAGGTTTTTACACCGTGTCAGTGCGGTTGGGCGGCCGGCATAATTTTTCAGTAAATCGCTGAATTCAGACTGAAAAGCCGGGTCGCGCTGCGCGTCGACAAATGCCTCTTCCAACTGGCGCAGTGCCGGCATCAGGATCTGTGGTACATACTGACCACCGAATTCACCAAAATAAGGGTTTAGTAACGTCATAATCAGCCTGTCTCTTGTTATTGACGAGAGGTGCGGCGCGGTTGTGCCGTACGCAGCGTCTGAAATACTGCCGCAATTTTCTGCGGATCCTTGATGCCGGGGTGTGACTCGACGCCGGAGTTGAAATCCAGCCCGGCGGCGCCGAGTTTCGCGGCCTGCGCCGCGTTATCCGGGCCGAGGCCGCCGGCCAACAGCACCTGTTGCAACGAGTGGCCCTGCAACAATGACCAGTCGAATGCCTGACCGCTGCCGCCCTGACCGTTATCAAGCAGCACCCGATCAACATGAGTGAGCGCCAGTGGAGGAAGGGTGTCGCCGACGCTTTGCGCTTTCCAGATCTGACACGCCGCCGGTAACTGCGCGCGTAACGCCGCTATGGTGGCGGCGTCTTCGTGCCCGTGTAACTGAACCGCTGCCAGTTGGAGCGACGACGCGGCTTCTGCAATCTCAGCCAGCGGCGCATCCCGGAATACACCGACATAACGCAAGGGCGCACCGGCCATGACGGCGCGAGCTTGTGACGTTGTCACGCAGCGTGGGGAACTGGCGACGAAGATCAACCCGCCGTATACGGCACCTGCCTGAAAAGCGACTGCGGCATCGCCAGGCCGGGTCAACCCGCATACTTTGTTTTCTCCGAGAATGACACGGCGCACCGCCAGCGTCAGATCCTCTTCCTCCATTAACGAACTGCCGATCAGGAAACCATTGGCATACTGGCTCAATTCCTGAATCTGGGCATGGCGACTAATACCGGACTCACTGATCACCACGACGTCGGCCGGCAGACGCGGCGCCAGCGTTCGAGTGCGATTCAGATCGATGGAGAGATCGCGCAGGTCACGGTTGTTGATGCCGACCACTCGTGCTTCCAGGGCAATTGCGCGTTCCAGTTCGGCTTCGTTGCTCACTTCCGTCAGAATGCCCATGTTCAGGCTGTGCGCCACCTGAGCCAACTGCCGGTACTGCACATCATCCAGCACCGACAGCATCAACAGGATCGCATCGGCCTGATAGTAACGGGCCAGGTAAATCTGATACGGGTCGATAATGAAATCTTTGCACAGCACCGGCTGGGTTACCGCCGCGCTCACTTGGGTCAAAAAAGCGAAGTCGCCCTGAAAATATTTTTCATCGGTGAGTACTGAAATCGCGGAGGCGTAATCCTGATAAACCTGCGCGATGGCCACCGGGTCGAAATCGGCGCGAATCAATCCCTTGGAGGGAGAGGCTTTTTTGCATTCCAGAATAAATGCCGGGTTGACCTGTTTCAGCGACTGATAAAAATGGCGCGAGCTGGGCGTTACCTGCGGCTGGAAGCCGTCGAGCGGCTGTCGTTGTTGCCGCTCTGCGATCCACTGCGCTTTGTCTCGCACGATTTTGGTTAATACGGTTTCCTGCATTTGTATCATCATCCTCTGGTTGCCAGATCCAGCACGCGCTGGTAGGCCTGGCCACTATGAATCACATCCAACGCCTGTTGGGCATTCTGCCGTAGATCTTCGTGTCCGAACAGTTTCAACAGTAACGCCACGTTGGCCGCAACGGCTGCGTCATGCGCGGGTCGGCCTTTCCCCTGCAGTAAGCGGGCCAGAATATCACGGTTTTCTTCCGGCGTGCCGCCCAGCAAGTCATCCAGCGCGAAGGAATCCAGCCCGAAATCATCGGGCGTCAATGAGTAGGTTTCCACCTTGCCGTCACGCAGCTCGGCTACCTCGGTCGGCGCATGGATCGCCACTTCGTCCATGCCGCCGCCGTGCACCACGGCGGCACGTTGATATCCCAGTACCTTCAGCGTTTCGGCAATCGGCTTTACCAATTCGGGACGGTAGACGCCGATCAACGCCAGCGGCGGACGCGCCGGGTTGATCAACGGCCCTAATACGTTGAACAGCGTCCGGGTTTTCAGTTGCTGGCGGACCGGCATCGCGTGGCGGAAACCGGTATGGTATTGCGGCGCGAACAGAAAACACACGCCCAGATCGTCCAATGCCTGACGCGATACTTCCGCCGACATATCAAGCTTAATGCCGAACGCCGCCAATAAATCCGACGATCCGGAACGGCTGGAAACGCTACGGTTGCCGTGTTTGGCGACTTTTAACCCACATGCTGCGGCGACAAAGGCACTGGCGGTGGAAATATTGATGCTGTTGGAGCCGTCTCCGCCGGTGCCGACGATATCGGCGAACAGGTAGTCAGGCCGAGGAAACGGCCTGGCATCCGCCAGCAGTGCGGTGGCGGCGCCGGCGATTTCATCCGGGTGTTCGCCCCGCACCTTCATGCTGATTAATGCCGCCGCCAGTTGCGTCGGCTCCAGTTCGCCCTGAATGATGGCGGCAAACAGTTGCTGGCTTTCTGCCTGGCTCAGGATGTCGGCGCGGTACAGTTTTTCAAGAATCGATTGCATGGTGGTGTCTCCTTCCATTTAGGCCAATGCCCAGTCCAGCGTCTGATTCAGCAGACGCGCGCCGTGAGTCGTCAGGATGGATTCCGGGTGGAACTGGAAACCGCAGACGCGATGCTCATCGTGGCGCACCGCCATCACCATGCCGTTGAAGCTGGCGTTAATCACCAGTTCGGCCGGGATGTTGCTCCCCACCAGCGAATGATAGCGCGCGACCGGCAACGGGCTGGGAAGGCCGTTGAACATCGCCTGACCGTCGTGCTCAACACTGGACGCTTTACCATGCAGAATTTCACCGGCCTGACCGACATGGCCGCCATAAGCTTCGACAATGGCCTGATGACCCAGGCAGATACCGATTATCGGTAACTGACCGCGCAAACGTTGCAATAAGGCCGGCATACACCCGGCTTCGGACGGCGTGCCGGGGCCGGGTGACAGCATCAGCACCGGCTTTTCCAGGTGTTGCAGCCGGTCGATAATGATGTCGGCCGGCAGTTGATTACGGTACACCACCACGTTGTGGCCGCTGGCGCGCAACTGGTCGACCAGGTTATAGGTAAAGGAGTCGATATTATCGAGCAACAGGATATCGGCCATCAGAACACCTCCCGGGCATGATGCGCACTGGCAATCGCGCGCAGAACCGCGCGGGCTTTGTTACGAGTCTCATCGGCTTCGGCCTGCGGGTGGGAATCCAGAACCACGCCGGCACCGGCCTGCACGGTAGCGATGCCGTCTTCGACATAAGCGGAGCGGATCACGATGCAGGTGTCGAGGTCGCCACGGGCGGTGAAGTAGCCCACGGCGCCACCGTAGCTGCCGCGGCGGGTTTTCTCACTCTCCGCGATCAACTGCATTGCGCGTACTTTGGGCGCGCCGCTCAGCGTACCCATGTTCATACAGGCGCGGTAGGCGTGCAGTACATCGAGATCTGCGCGCAGGGTGCCGACCACGCGGGACACCAGATGCATCACGAATGAATAACGGTCTACCTTGGTCAGGTCCGCCACATAGCGGCTACCGGGTTCGCAGATTCGCGCCAGATCGTTGCGGGCCAGATCCACCAGCATCAGGTGTTCGGCCAGTTCTTTATGGTCGGTACGCATTTCCAGCTCGATGCGGCTGTCCAGATCCCGGTCCAGCGAACCGTCGGCATGGCGCCCGCGAGGGCGAGTACCGGCGATAGGATAAATTTCAATTTGACGGCTGACGGCGTCGTACTTGAGCGAACTTTCCGGCGATGCGCCGAACAACGTGAAATCCTGGTCCTGCATGTAGAACATGTAAGGGCTGGGGTTATTGTCTTTCAGCGTCTGGTAGGCGGCCAGCGGCGATGGGCACGGCAATGAGAAACGACGGGACGGCACCACCTGGAAGATTTCACCGATACGGATCGCCTGTTGCATTTGGCTGACGACGGCGCCGTAGTCCTCATCGCTCTGATTGCAGGTCAGCGTCATGGTATCGACCGTCTGACAAGGTAACGCCGGAGCGGGCTGACGTAACTGGTGTTGCAACTGCTCCAAACGTTGTTGCAAACGCCGACGCTCCGTGGCGTCGGGGGTGAACAGGCTGGCTTGCAGATGGGTGGATCGTTGTTGGTGATCCACGACCAGCAGGGTTTCCGCCAGATAAAAACAGTAATCCGGGCAGCGCTGCTGTTGGCTGAGCGGCGGCAAACTTTCAAAACCAGCCACCAGGTCGTAGGCAAACAGCCCGCCGAAAAACATCGCTTCCCGTTCGTTTTCCGGGCATACCACCAACGTCAGCAACTGGCGCAGCGCGTCAAACACCGACAGGGAACGCAGGCGCGCGTCTTCATCCTGCATGATATCTATAGCCGGGAAGGTCAGCTCACGGCTGTTTGGGTGTGCATTCACGCGAACATCGGCAGGCAGTGCCTTATCCAGCAGCGGCAACAGTGCTGCGCCGTTGGCTGTCAGCGCCTGAATCGACACCTGCGTGCCGAGGGCGGTAATGCGCAAGGCGCTGTCGACTATCAGCAGGCTTTGCAGATTCTGCTTGCTGTCGATCTCCGCCGACTCCAACAGCAGCGTTGCCGGACGGGCGCCGCACAGTTGGTGAAACGTCGCGCTGGGGTCGTTGCGGTATTCGGCTCCGACGCGTAACAGCTCAAGTTCAGGTTGTGGTGTTTGCATGGTGTCTACTCGTATTTTGTCCATAAAAAAACCCGCGATCAGCGGGCTTCAGGATAGGCATGTCAGAAAATGGCGATGCATCATCACTTTACCCGCAACAGGGAGAAGCGCCACCAACCAGCATGATGTTTCAGGGTCAGGGTCGTTACCGTCATCGCCATTATCCTCGTTATCTTTCGTTTTGAACTTGCGTACTAGTAAACTGGAACGAGACGGGGAAGTCAATAACATTCCATCCGATTTTTTCGGGGAGATGTCTGACCGGCGATGGCAGGCTAGCGACTTGCCTGCGCCAACCGAACTTTTTTCCTTTTTAGCCAGGTTGATGGCATCATGCCGCCTGATATTTTCTGAAACAGAGAGACACCTGCCGTGCCAGATGAGTTGCCGGTCTTACCGGCGTTTCCCCTGTATGACCTGCATAGCCATACTACCGCGTCTGATGGCTTGCTGACGCCGACCGAACTGGTGCAGCGGGCGGTGAGTATGCGCGTCAGCGTGCTGGCGATCACCGACCACGACACCACGGCGGGGTTAGACGAAGCGCGTGCCGCTATTGTGCAGCAGGTGTTGCCGTTGCGGTTGATTTCCGGCGTCGAGATTTCCACCGTATGGGAAAATCACGAGATCCATATCGTTGGGCTGGGGATGGATTGCCACCATCCGGCGCTGACCTCGTTACTGCAACGGCAGGTGCAGTACCGCCGGCAGCGGGCCGAACAGATTGCACAGCGGCTGGAAAAAGCGTTGATCCCGGGTGCGCTGGCCGGGGCATCCCGGTTGGCGGACGGCGGAATGATTACCCGCGGGCATTTTGCACGCTATCTGGTGGAACTGGGGAAAGCCGATACCGTGGCGCAGGTATTTAAAAAATATCTGGCTAAAGGGAAAACCGGCTATGTGCCGCCACAGTGGTGTACAATACAGCAAGCAGTGGACGCTATCCGCCAGTCGGGCGGGGTTGCGGTGCTGGCTCACCCAGGGCGTTACGATCTCACCGCCAAATGGCTGAAACGGCTGATGGGGCATGTTGCCGATTGTGGTGCAGAAGCGATGGAAGTCGCCCAGTGTCAGCAGGCGCCGGACGAGCGTTCACAACTGGCGCGTTATGCGCAGGACTATCACTTGTTGGGGTCGCAAGGGTCGGATTTTCACCAGCCCTGCGCCTGGATAGAGCTGGGACGAAAATTATGGTTGCCCGCAGGCGTGGAGCCTGTCTGGCAGCATCCGGCGTTGGCCGTCTGAGTTCCCCCTATCACCACAACATTCGTACCGCTCGTTATACGTACAGTGTTTTACGGCGATGCCACACCGAGTGTGGCGGTTTGCCCAGGCTGTGCGTTTTAAGAAGGCAGAGGACGTAGCATGAGTCAGTTTTTCTATATTCATCCGCAGAATCCGCAACCGCGTCTGATTAACCAGACCGTGGAGATCTTGCGTAAAGGCGGCGTGATCGTTTATCCCACCGACTCGGGATACGCGCTTGGGTGTATGTTGGAAGATAAAGCCGCAATGGAGCGGATTTGCCGTATTCGCTCTCTGGATCAGAATCACAATTTTACCCTGATGTGTCGCGATTTGTCGGAGCTGTCGTCTTACGCGTATGTGGATAATGCGGCGTTTCGTTTGATCAAGAATAATACGCCGGGCAATTACACCTTCATTCTTAAGGCGACCAAAGAGGTGCCGCGCCGCCTGATGAATGAGAAACGCAAAACCATCGGTATGCGCGTGCCGTCTAACCCGATTGCTCTCGAGTTGCTGGCGGTACTGAATGAGCCGTTGATGTCGACCACGCTGATGTTGCCGGGCAATGATTTTGCCGAATCCGATCCGGAAGAAATTCAGGAACGGCTGGGTAAACTGGTGGATTTAGTGATTCACGGCGGTTTTCTGGGGCAACAGCCCACGACCGTTATCGACCTGACCGAATCCGTGCCGGTTGTCGCCCGTGAAGGCACCGGCGACGTGACGCCGTTTTTGTAACGCCGTTTTTGTAACACATAAGCTCTGCGGCCCGCGGTTTCCGGGCGACTCATTGCTCTAACATTTGGCATACAAATGGCTTGAATCAGGGTATAATCGTGAAATTACGCGTTAACTCTTTATTTTTTCATGAGTTAACGCGATTTCTAAGTCATCATGACATTCCCCCCGACGCCTGTGAAGGCGACATCAGAGGTTGCTCAATGAGCGAAAAGCTACAGAAAGTGCTGGCGCGTGCAGGGCACGGTTCACGCCGCGAAATTGAAAGTATGATTGAAGCCGGGCGCATTAGCGTCGACGGCAAAATTGCTACGCTGGGTGACCGTGTCGAGGTGACCCGAGCGACCAAAATTCGTATCGACGGGCATGTGGTATCGGTACGAGAAACCGAAGAGGCTGTCTGCCGCGTATTAATGTATTACAAACCGGAAGGCGAGCTTTGTACCCGCAGCGACCCGGAAGGTCGGCCAACGGTATTTGACCGTCTGCCGCGTATTCAGGGATACCGTTGGGTGGCGGTCGGTCGTCTGGATGTGAATACCTCCGGGTTATTGTTGTTCACAACGGACGGCGAACTGGCGAACCGCCTGATGCATCCCAGTCGTGAAGTGGAACGTGAGTATGCCGTACGCGTGTTCGGCGAGGTGGGCGATGACAAAATTCGTCAACTGAGCAAAGGGGTACAACTGGACGATGGCCCGGCGGCATTCCGTTCGATTCGTTATCAGGGCGGCGAAGGGTTGAATCAGTGGTACAACGTAACCCTGACTGAAGGCCGCAACCGCGAAGTGCGTCGTTTGTGGGAAGCGGTCGGTGTACAAGTGAGCCGCCTGATTCGTGTGCGTTACGGCGACATTCAGTTACCGAAGGGGCTGCCGCGCGGCGGCTGGATGGAGATGAAACTGACCGACGTTAACTATCTGCGTGAACTGGTGCAGTTGACGCCGGAAACCGTCAGTAAACTGCCGGTGGAGCGTGAGCGCCGCCGGGTGAAAGCCAACCAGATACGCCGTGCGGTGAAACGTCATGGCGGTCATGGTGGTCAGGTCGGTGGTAATAATCGCCCGGCCGGTAGCCGTCGCAATGCGCCGAAGCGCAATGGCGGCTGAGTTGCCTGGCCGACGCTGCGCCCGCGGGTACAGCGTCGGCCTTCCGTCGTTATCCCCTACCAGTCGATCCCTTGTTGGGCCTGAATGCCGGCATCAAAAGCATGTTTCACCGGCCGCATCTCCGTTACCGTATCCGCCAGTTCCAGCACATCGCGATGGCAACCCCGGCCGGTAATGATGACGCTCTGATGCGTCGGGCGCTGTCTTAGCGCGGTAATCACTTCTTCAAGCGGCAAATAGTCGTAGCTGAGCATATAGGTCAACTCGTCGAGCACCACCAGATCGAGCGAGTCATCGGCCAGCATACGTAAGCCATGCTGCCAGACACGCCTGGCTGCATCGGTATCTGTCTGGCGATTCTGGGTATCCCAGGTAAAGCCGGTCGCCATCACCTGAAATTCCACCCCATGCTGTTGCAACAGGTTTTTTTCGCCGTTCGGCCATTCGCCTTTGATGAACTGGATCACCCCCGCTTTCAGGCCATGACCGACGGCTCGGGTTACAGTGCCGAAGGCGGCGGTGGTTTTACCTTTACCATTGCCGGTAAACACCATCAGGATGCCGCGCACGTTGGTGGCGGCGGCAATACGGGCGTCTACCTTTTCTTTGAGGCGTTGCTGACGTTGCTGATGACGATCATCACTCATGAGTGGGTATCCCTCGTTCAATCATTCGGCCGGGCCGGGTTTCCGTCCTGGTTGGGCATCAAAGCTCATGCCGGTTTTGCGACGGCTGTCGTCTCCCATCAGGTACAGGTAAAGCGGCATGATATCCGCCGGGGTTTTAAGTTTATTCGGATCTTCGTCGGGGAAGGCCGCCGCACGCATTGAGGTTCGCGTTCCGCCGGGATTGATGCAGTTGACCCGCAGGTTACGGTTACGGTATTCCTCAGCCAGAACCTGCATCATACCTTCGGTGGCAAACTTGGATACGGAGTAAGCCCCCCAGTTGGCGCGCCCCTGTCGGCCAACGCTGGAACTGGTGAAAATCAGCGACGGGCTGGTCGATTTCAGCAATAACGGCAATAGCGCCTGCGTCAGCATAAAGGTGGCATTAACGTTAACCTGCATGACCTGATGCCAGGTGGTGGCAGATTGCTCCGCCATCGGTACGACGTCGCCCAGCAGTCCGGCATTGTGCAGTACGCCGTCCAGGCGAGGTAGCGCCTGGCCGATCTGGCCGGCGATCTGTATGAAGTCATGATGACTGGCGGTTAGCATGTCGCAGGGAATCAGATAACTGTGGTTACCGCATTCCTGCAGAATCTGTTGCTCCACATCCTGCAATTTACTTTCGGTACGCCCCAGCAACACCAATCGTGCGCCGTAGCGCGCGTAGGTCAGGGCGGCTTCGCGGCCAATACCGTCACCGGCGCCCGTAACCAGAATAATGCGGTGTTGTAACAGGTCTTGTTTAGGTTGGTAATGCAAAGCGGTGTCCTCTGGCTGTCATCGACCGCGAAACCCGCGAATGATGAGGTGTATCCGAAAAAGCCATAATGGGTGTGTTATGCCTGAAACAATAGGTGTTTTCAATCAGAAGGTCCGGCTTTCTCACAGGCTGTGCGGTAAAAAGCAGCGGAAAGTACAATTTATGTATGAAGATCATCGCCATCACGCCCGTCATACGTTAGGTTAGAAGCTCGGCGCACCGCGCTGTAAACCGTAATGGTTGTTGAAGAATCAACGTTATATATCACATTGGTTAATGAAGGCGGTATTTGTGGAATTACTTTCTCAGTATGGTTTATTCCTGGCAAAAGTCGTCACCCTTGTCGTCGCTATCGGCGCATTGGTGGTGCTGACAGTCGGTATGACGCAGCGTAAACGCCATCGTAAAGGCGAACTGCAGGTAATTAATCTGGGCGAACAATACCGTGAGATGCGGCAGGAGATGCGGTCTGCTGCCATGAGCGATACCGAGCGCGGCTTGCTGGAGAAAAAACAAAAGAAAGAAGATAAGGAAACCGCCAAACAAGAAAAGAAACGTGCCAAACGCGGGGAAGAAAAATCCGCCCGTCCGTGTTTGTATGTCCTCGACTTTAACGGCAGCATGGATGCCGGGGAGGTCAGTTCGCTGCGTGAAGAAGTATCCGCCGTGCTGGCGGTGGCCCGGCCGGAAGATGAAGTGTTGCTGCGGCTGGAAAGCCCCGGCGGTGTAGTTCATGGCTACGGACTGGCGGCGTCTCAGTTGCAGCGTTTTCGTCAGCGCGGCATTCGCCTGACCGTGGCAGTGGATAAAGTGGCGGCCAGCGGTGGTTATATGATGGCGTGCGTGGCGGATCGCATTGTGGCGGCACCGTTCGCTATCGTTGGCTCCATTGGCGTCGTGGCACAGATTCCCAACTTCAACCGGCTGTTGAAAAGCAAAGAAATTGATGTAGAACTGCATACCGCGGGCCAATACAAACGAACGCTGACGCTGTTTGGCGAAAATACCGAAGAAGGCCGGGAGAAATTCCGTCAGGAATTAAATGAAACGCATCTGCTGTTTAAACAGTTTGTCGGCGAGATGCGTCCCTCGCTGGATATTGAGTCGGTTGCAACCGGTGAACACTGGTTTGGTACACAAGCCAAAGAGATGGGGCTGGTGGATGCGATCGGCACCAGCGATGACCTGCTGATTGCCGAAATGGAGAAACATGAAGTGCTGGCGGTGCGCTATACCCGCCGCAAACGTCTGCTGGACCGTTTGACCGGCAGCACTGGCGATGCTCTGGAACGTCTGATGCTGCGCTGGTGGCAACGGGGTAACAATCCCCAGTTGTAAGTCATCCGCCAGTCCCCCGTATAACCTGCCTGTCCGTGCCGCTGCCTTTTGTCTCAACGATATCAACGTATGGCGGCTGACCGGATAGGCGGGGTTTAATGACAACGCTTTATCTCTCCTTAAATGCTGAACGTTATTGTTGAGCATTGCATCCCTATCCATGACTGCTATATCCTGCCAATTCATTATGATATCTAATTAAATTAACGGTTCGTTTTACACAAACAATTGAAATTTATGAGATGGATAGGGTGTGGGTGGGTTTGTTATCAGCCAAACTAGATAAAATGAGCATGATTGTTTATCATTTCTTATTAATTCTGATTTCGGTTTTCATAGATACTGCGTACTATACCCAAAATAATTCGAGTTGCAGGACAACACGCTCGCGTGTTGAACAACGCAAAGTGTTGTCAACCGGCTTGACGACCTTTGCTTCTCATGACGGACGTAAGTAAGGAAGGAGGTGTGATGAAAATTGATACTGGCGAAAACAGTCTGTTGGTCAACCAGCGCTCGCAGGTAAATAACGCTATTCACCGCAAGGAAGAAACGTCGGCATTTGCTGCCTTGCTGGCCGCGAATATTAGCGCCTTGTCCCCGACTAGCCAGTCGACCACGGCTCAGCCTGAGGCCTATGATTTTACCCGAATTACGCCAACGGCTCTGCATGAATCCGTCGGTCGTCTGATTCGCAGCGGTCAACTGGATCTTGATCAAACGACACCGTTGGTTGGCATGATGGGTTCTACTGAACTGGCTAATGCCAGCGCTGTGGGAACGTCTTCTCTGGGTTATTCAAATTCAGAACAACCGATGAATGTATTTAATAATCTGCAACAGAACATGGCCGTTGCGCTGTCGCGCAATGATCGCCAAAGTGCGGATGACCTACAGCGTACGCTTGATGCATTACGTCGCTTACAAGGGCAAAACGTGAAGTCTGATGTTCGCGCGTAAGCAGGTGAATAAGCACGCTGAGCAATTTGATTATTAGGCTGACTATTTTACCGTTTTTTTATCCATAGCTATGTATTATGTAGGCTATGGATTTTTTAATTTCTGATGTTCGAGCTAATTGCTTGTATTATAACTTTGGCTGATTGCTATTGGGATAGCCGGTATATTGGGCTAGCGAAGGGGGTTTGTATTAGAGAAAACAGCCCGGGTGGGCTGCTGGATGTTGAGTTATTTAATATATGTTTGTGTGAACAATGTATTTCTCGGTGCGTTGGTGGAGGTGTCCTGAAATTTGAATTGGCCGTTATCAGTCCCGTCCAGATTGTAATAATGTATCCAACCCACAACGGTATATCCGGCTGGGCAAGGGAAGGTGTATTGATTACCGACAATACAAATGCCGTCGGTTTGATAATTAGCTGAGCGGGGTAATATACCGGCATTCATCCAGGCAACAGGATTATTACCGTAGCCAATTTCCTGCACCGCTACTCTAAGCTGGGCGCCGCCGTGGTCACAGGTAGTCGAGGACTGGCCAATCGAAGTCATGTATTCCCAGCCGCAATTTGATGAACCCACCGCATAGACGGTGACACGAGATAACGCCGGGGCGGGAGCCCGCAAGGCTCCAGAGGTTGAGGCGCGGGATGTATCTCTGGCTACCGATAACGGGCTGTTGCTTTCCAGTGGCTCAAACGCCTTTAGACCTAATTCGACCGGCGGGCCTGCTTCATCGGTATTATTGATGGTTTGCGAATAGCCGGCATGGCTAAAAATTGCTGAGAGTGACAATAACAAAGGCAATCCAAATTGCTTTTTCATAAAGCTCTCCGTAAATGATTTTTTAATGAATGCCTTTAAGGCATCGCTGGGGAGTATAAGTAACGATCTCTGATTTGTAAATAAATTGAAATATTTGTTCTTAAATGTTTTAAATGTCGCCATGAAATTGATGTCAGATAAATGATATCTTTTAAAATTACGTTTTAAATATTTATAGTTTAATTATTTCATTGTTTTTTAATGTGGCCGGGCACGGTGTTTTCTCTATGCCGGAATAAAAATAAAGCACAATAATATTATGGGTAATGAGGTTGAAAACAAGAAAGGCTGTCACTGTGGAGATCACGCAGTAGCGGGTGATGTATGAACAGGAAAAAATGCGGTGACGAGCCGGGAGATTGCATCCCGGCGAGATGGCGGTATTAATCGACTAACTGATATTTTTCTGACAACACCAGCGCCAGGTGTTTGAACATATTGAACACCGCCGTTGTTTTCTGTGTGGGTAATCCCTCGTTGTCGAGAAAGTATTCACCGCGGAATACCAGAACGCCGTTCTTTTGTTCTACGGCATCGGCGACCATGCCATGCAGGTAGTCGTCATGATTCTGAATCAACGTGTTCGCTTCTTGCAGTAATGCTTCACGGCTGATCGGCGTTTTTTCTTCATTTATATGTGTAAAAACAGACATAGGATTCCTCTTCGGCAAATAACCCTTGCTTTGCTGTCGCTATTGTAGCGCCTGAATGGAATTTGTCGCAAACCGGCTGATTTTTAGTCGCCTTTCTGCCGATAAGTACAAGCGTCGCGATTGGCGAAAACGGGTTTTACATGCTAATTAGGTTGCGTGGTGTTATTTATCAGGTAGAGTGTGGGATTTTGCATCGTCAAGCGGAATAATTGCTGCGTACCGGGACGGAACCGGTTGCCGCTATGGGCGATAAAATGAATGAATAATCCTGAATGATCATAGGGTTGCGACGCGATGAAGGCGTGCGGCGCGCCGTCGCCGCACTGATAAAATGATTTTCCCGCAGCCGTGATGGTTCAGGCTACGCCGGCTGGAAAGCCAGAGCGAATAACTGAGAAAATTTCTTCTTTTTTCAAAGAATTCAGTAGGTAACAATATATTATGGGTAAAGCTCTCGTTATCGTCGAGTCCCCGGCAAAGGCCAAAACGATTAATAAGTACCTTGGCAATGACTACGTGGTGAAATCCAGCGTAGGGCATGTCCGCGACTTGCCGACCAGTGGTTCGGGTTCCGCGAGCAAGAAAAGCGCTGAAGCCAATGGCGAGAAAGCGAAAAAAGCGGTCAAGAAAGATGAGAGGACCGCGCTGGTTAACCGTATGGGGGTGGATCCTTACCGCGGTTGGCAAGCCCATTATGAGATCCTGCCCGGCAAGGAAAAAGTGGTTTCGGAACTGAAAATGCTGGCGCAAAACGCTGATCACGTCTATCTCGCAACCGACCTTGACCGCGAAGGGGAAGCCATTGCCTGGCACCTGCGGGAAATTATCGGTGGGGATGAAAAACGCTTCAGTCGCGTGGTGTTCAACGAAATCACCAAGAATGCGATTCGTCAGGCGTTCGAGAATCCGGGCGAGTTGAACATCAACCGTGTCAACGCTCAGCAGGCGCGCCGTTTCATGGATCGCGTGGTGGGATACATGGTATCGCCATTGCTGTGGAAAAAGATCGCCCGAGGTTTGTCTGCCGGGCGTGTTCAGTCGGTTGCGGTGCGCCTGGTGGTGGAGCGCGAGCGTGAAATCAAAGCGTTTGTGCCGGAGGAGTACTGGGAGTTACATGCCGATCTGCTGGCGAATGCAGAAACGGCGTTGCAGATGCAGGTAACGCATCATCATGGTAAACCTTTCCGGCCGGTGAATCAGGCGCAGACGCAAGCCGCGGTCAGCCTGCTGGAGAAAGCCAGCTATGTGGTGAACGAGCGGGAAGACAAGCCGACCAGCAGCAAACCGGGCGCGCCGTTTATTACGTCGACATTGCAGCAAGCCGCCAGTACGCGTCTCGGGTTTGGGGTGAAAAAAACCATGATGATGGCGCAGCGATTGTATGAAGCCGGCCACATCACCTATATGCGTACCGACTCAACTAACCTGAGTCAGGATGCGCTGTCGATGGCACGTGATTATATTCAGGGCGAGTTTGGTAAACGCTACCTGCCGGATGCGCCGAATCTCTATACCAGCAAGGAAAATTCACAGGAAGCGCACGAAGCGATCCGTCCTTCCGACGTCAGCGTACTGGCTGACCAGCTCAAAGACATGGAAGCCGATGCGCAGAAACTGTATCAACTGATCTGGCGCCAGTTCGTCGCGTGTCAGATGACGCCGGCGCAGTATGACTCCACTACGCTGGTCGTGAGTGCGGCGGATTATCAACTGCGCGCCAAAGGGCGTACCCTGCGCTTTGACGGCTGGACCAAAGTGATGCCTGCGTTGCGTAAGAGCGATGAAGATAGGACCTTGCCGGCTGTGGAGATAGGACAATCGTTATCTCTGGAAAAATTGTCGCCCAGCCAGCACTTTACCAAGCCGCCGGCCCGTTACAGCGAAGCGTCGCTGGTGAAAGAGCTGGAAAAACGCGGTATCGGCCGTCCTTCTACCTATGCCGCCATCATCTCTACGATTCAGGATCGTGGTTATGTGCGGGTGGAAAATCGTCGTTTTTATGCGGAAAAAATGGGAGAAATCGTCACGGACCGTCTGGAGGATAACTTCCGCGAGCTGATGAACTACGATTTTACCGCTCGTATGGAAAACAGCCTCGACCTGGTCGCCAACAGTCAGGCGGAATGGAAAGCCGTACTGGATGAGTTCTTCGCCGAGTTCAGCCAGCAACTGGAAACCGCCGAGCAGGAGCCGGACGAAGGCGGGATGAAGCCGAACCAGATGGTGCTGACCAGCATTGATTGTCCGACTTGTGGTCGCAAAATGGGGATTAGAACCGCCAGTACCGGTGTGTTCCTGGGGTGTTCCGGGTATGCACTGCCGCCGAAAGAGCGCTGCAAAACCACCATCAACCTGATCCCGGAAGCGGAAGTGTTGAACGTGCTGGAAGGCGATGAGGCGGAAACCAACGCATTGCGTGCTCGTCGGCGTTGTTCGAAGTGCGGTACGGCGATGGACAGCTATTTGATTGATAACCAGCGCAAGCTACATGTTTGTGGTAATAACCCATCTTGCGACGGCTACGAGATAGAACAAGGCGAATTTCGGCTTAAGGGTTATGACGGCCCGGTGGTGGAATGTGAGAAGTGCGGTTCGGAAATGCACCTGAAAATGGGGCGTTTCGGTAAATACATGGCTTGTACCAGCGACAGTTGCGGCAATACCCGCAAAATTCTGCGTAATGGTGACGTCGCGCCGCCGAAAGAAGACCCGGTGCCGCTGCCTGAATTGCCGTGTGAAAAATCCGATGCGTATTTTGTACTGCGTGACGGTGCGGCGGGGGTATTCCTGGCTGCCAACACCTTCCCGAAATCACGCGAAACCCGTGCGCCGTTGGTGGAAGAGCTGGTGCGTTTTCGTGATCGCTTGCCGGAAAAACTGCGTTATCTGGCTGATGCGCCGGTCACGGACCCGCAAGGCAATAAAACGCTGGTACGATTTAGCCGCAAAACCAAACAGCAGTACGTTTCCTCGGAAAAAGAGGGTAAAGCGACCGGATGGTCGGCGTTCTATGTTGATAATAAATGGGTAGAGACTGCCCGTTGATTACGCCGATAATTGACTAAAACCGCATTTTTTATCATGAATTGCGGTTACATTATGTAAAGCCAGCCTGCACAGGCTGGCTTTTTTTATCCATGACCTGAATATCATCCGCAGGCAGCCGATAACAAAAAAGGAAATAAAAACCCATTTTCCAGTGCCAGTACTGTCTAACAAATACAGGAAATGGTTATATAAAATATTTTTTTATGATTAAATGGCATTTAAATGGCGGAAATCTATACCGTTGTATTGAGCTGTCACCACCTTGTCAACGCAGATAACGTCAGTAACACAGATGCCGCAGCGCATGACATATTACGGAATGGGATAACTTATGAAACTGCAACAGCTTCGTTATATCGTTGAAGTTGTTAATCACAATCTGAACGTTTCTTCAACGGCCGAAGGGCTATACACCTCTCAGCCGGGGATCAGTAAACAAGTTCGGATGCTTGAAGATGAGCTGGGTATTCAGATTTTTGCACGCAGCGGAAAACATTTAACTCAGGTGACGCCCGCTGGACAGGAAATCATTCGTATTGCACGTGAAGTCTTGTCTAAGGTGGATGCTATCAAGGCCGTCGCCGGCGAGCATACTTATCCGGATAAAGGCTCGCTGTATGTTGCGACGACTCACACTCAGGCGCGTTATGCGTTGCCTGACGTCATTAAGGGGTTTATCGAGCGTTATCCGCGCGTGTCGTTGCATATGCATCAGGGGTCGCCCATGCAAATTGCCGAAGCGGTGGCTAAAGGCTCGGCGGATTTCGCGATTGCTACCGAAGCGCTGCATTTGTATGAAGATCTGATCATGTTGCCGTGTTATCACTGGAATCGAGCCATCGTTGTGAAACCCGATCACCCCTTGGCCGGTAAAACCAATATCAGCATTGAGGAACTGGCAGCTTACCCGATAGTGACTTACACCTTTGGTTTTACCGGACGTTCGGAGCTGGATACCGCGTTCAATCGCGCCGGACTGACGCCGCGCATTGTATTCACGGCAACGGATGCCGATGTGATAAAAACGTATGTCCGCCTGGGGCTGGGCGTCGGCGTTATCGCCAATATGGCAGTAACGGCAGCCAGCGATCCGGACTTGGTCGCCATCAACGCCGATAACCTGTTCAGCTATAGCACCACTAAAATCGGGTTTCGTCGTAGTACCTTCCTGCGCAGCTACATGTATGATTTTATTCATCGTTTTGCGCCGCATCTGACACGGGATGTGATCGACACGGCGATTTCGCTGCGATCGAATGAAGAAATAGAAGCGATGTTTAAAGACGTTACGCTACCGGTGAAATAAGCGGTTGATTAAAGCCGGGGGCAATGACGGCACGGCCGTATGACACTATTAACCATTAAAGGCAGGTGAGACAACAAACAAGGGCAGGTGAGAGCCTGCCCCTATTTTTTGTGTGATATCCGTGTTGGCGTCAGATATCCGTTTTTTCTTTATATTCGCACAAGTCTTCTATCAGACAGGCGCCGCAACGGGGTTTACGGGCGATGCAGGTATAACGGCCGTGAAGAATCAGCCAGTGGTGACAGTCGACTTTGAATTCCGCCGGGACATATTTCAGTAATTTCTCTTCTACCTGTTCAACGTTTTTTCCCGGCGCAAAGTGAGTACGATTGCAAACGCGAAAAATATGGGTGTCTACTGCAATGGTGGGCCAACCGAACGCCGTGTTCAGTACCACATTGGCGGTTTTCCGCCCCACGCCGGGCAAGGCTTCCAGCGCAGCGCGATCTTCGGGCACCTGTCCCTGATGTTTATCCAGCAGGATACGGCAGGTTTTGATGATGTTTTCGGCCTTGCCGTTAAAAAGCCCAATGGTTTTGATATACGATTTCACGCCATCCACGCCTAACGCCAACATCGCCTGCGGCGTATTCGCCACCGGATAAAGTTTTTCCGTGGCTTTGTTGACGCTGACGTCGGTTGCCTGCGCAGACAACAGCACCGAAATGAGCAATTCAAAAGGCGAGTTGAATTTCAGCTCGGTAGTTGGATGCGGGTTGTTGTCCCGCAAACGGCTAAGAATGGCAATCCGTTTCGCTTTGTTCATTTTATTCTGCTTTATTCCGCTAGCGTATGTGAACCCAGGGACGCCGACCGTACCGCACGGGCCTGGCGCTGTTTGCGTCGTTCATCGATAACGTATTTAACGGCCAGCATCATCCCCAAGCCGATAAACGCGCCAGGCGGCAGAATCATCAGCAGGAATGGCGAATCCATATGCACCACTTCAACCCGCAGCAACCGTGCCCAACTGCCCAGCAGCAGGTCCGCGCCGTCAAACAGGGTGCCGTTGCCGAGAATTTCCCGCATCGCGCCCAACACAAATAATGCGCTGGTGGCGCCCAGCCCCATAAACAGCCCGTCCAGCGCCGATAATACGACCGTATTTTTTGACGCGAAAGCTTCTGCGCGCCCAATCACGATACAGTTGGTGACGATCAGCGGGATAAAAATTCCCAGCGACTGATACAGCCCATAGGCATACGCATTGATCAACATTTGCACGATGGTAACCACGGAGGCAATCAGCATGACGTAAATGGGAATGCGAATTTCACCCGGCACCCAGCGGCGCAACGCGGAAACGGCAATGTTCGTGCATACCAGCACCAGTGTGGTGGCAAGCCCCAGCCCGATGGCGTTAGTGGCGGTCGACGAGACGGCCAGCAACGGGCAAAGCCCTAATAGCTGTACCAGGGCGGAGTTATTTTTCCACAACCCCTGCTGGGCCAATTCCTTCATCTGGTTCATGGTTTGTCTCCACATGGCGTCAGGCTAGGCAGGCGCGGCGGTAAGGTTTGCAAAAACAACGTGCTGCGCTTCACCGCATTCACAACGGCTCGCGGGGTGATAGTGGCGCCGGTAAATTGGTCGAATTGTCCCCCGTCTTTTTTCACTGCCCAGCGGCTATCTTGCGGTGACGTTATCGATTGTCCGGTAAAACCGGTTATCCAGTCGGAAATGCGAATATCGATCTTGTCTCCCAGCCCCGGCGTTTCATGGTGTTCAGTAACGCGGGTGCCGAGCACCGTACCATGAAAATCGGCGCCGATCAGTAGATGGATTGCGCCGGAGTAGCCGTCTGGCGCCGTGCTTTCCAGCGCGGCGGCAACGGGCGCGCCGTCGCGTCTGGCGATATAAACACGGTGCGGCGAAGTGGAACCCAATGTCGGGTCCGTGACCAGATAGCATTCGCTGAGCAAGTCATTGTTATAACGATCGGCAGGAAGGACCTGATCGAGCAGAGTGCGTTGTTGAGCAATGACCTGCTGTGAAATGGTTTTTTCGGTCAGAGAATTGACCAACGCCGTCAACCCGGTGGTGCAGGCGGCAAACAGGGCCAGCGTAGTCGCATGGCGACGCATAGTGGTCAGCAGCATAATCCGTCCTTAGCGATGGCCATAAGCGCGCGGTTTAGTGAAGTAATCAATCAACGGCACGGTAATGTTGGCCAGCAACACAGCAAAGGCGACGCCATCGGGATAACCGCCGTAGGTCCGAATCGTCCATACCAGTATGCCGATTAACGCACCGAAAATCAGTCGGCCTCTTGGGGTCGTGGAAGCCGTTACCGGGTCGGTGGCAATGAAGAACGCACCCAGCATGGTGGCGCCGGAAAACAGATGCAGCAACGGCGGGGCGCTAACGTCCGGGTGCAGATGCCAACCCGCCAGTGCGCACAAGGACAAGGTGAGCAGAAAGCTAAACGGAATCTGCCAGTGGATTATCCGCAGTAACAGCATAAACAGGCCGCCGGCCAGAAATGCCAGATTAATCCATTGCCAGCCCAGACCGCCCAATACACCACCCAATAACGGCAGATGCAGCAACGTATCGGGTTGATGGCCGCTGCGTAACCCGGTTTTGAAGGCATCCAGCGGTGTGGCCTGGCTGACGCCATCCACACCCTGAATCAGTTGCTGGATAGTCTGACCTGCCGTTCCGTGCCCGGTGAATATTGCCGCCAGCGCATCGTCGAACCCGACCGGAGCGGCCTGTAGCCCGTCCGGCGGCAACCAACTGGTCATCTGTACCGGAAAGGATATCAGCAACACGACATAGCCGATCATGGCCGGGTTGAACGGATTTTGACCCAGCCCACCATACAACTGCTTAGCGATGATAATGGCGAAGGTGGTGCCCAGTACGACCATCCACCAGGGAGTAAACGGCGGCAGGCTGACGGCCAATAGTACCGCCGTCAATAATGCGGAGCTGTCCTGTAGCGTGTCGATGACCGGGCGTTTTCGCAATAGCAATATTGCCGCTTCAGTAAAGAGCGCGGTAACGCTGGCCAGTGCCAGTTGAATCAGGTTGCCGTAACCGAAAAACCAGGCTTGCGCCGCGATACCCGGCACACAGGCGATCAAGACCCAACGCATAATCGCGCGGGTGGACTGGCGGTTATGGGTAAAGGGTGAGGGTGCGATTCTGAAAGCCATTTAATCCTCTTGCGATGCCAGCGATGCGGCGGCTTTACGTGCTTTGACCCGGGCGATAGCGGCGGCCACGGCGGCTTTGCGCGGGTCGATTTGTTCGTTCTGAAGCGCCTCGTGTGATGCGGCGGTAGGGCTGCTTTGCGGCGGCTCGGCCGCTGCCGTCGCTTTCGGTGACGCCGTCACGTTTTCATCGTCGTTATGCTGTGCTGCCTTACGTGCTTTGACCCGGGCGATAGCGGCGGCCACGGCGGCTTTGCGCGGGTCGATTTGTTCGTTCTGAAGCGCCTCGTGTGATGCGGCGGTAGGGCTACTTTGCGGTGGCTCGGCCGCTGCCGTCGCTTCCGGTGACGCCGTCACGTTTTCATCGTCGCTATGCTGTGTTGCTTTACGTGCTTTGACTCGGGCGATCGCGGCGGCAATGGCGGCTTTGCGTGGATCTGCCGCGTCGTTGGACGGTGTTTCGGCAACCGCGGACAACTGCTGAGCTTCGGCCTGTTTGGCCTGAGCGCGGGCAATTGCGGCCGCGACAGCCGCTTTCGGTCCATCATTTTCCGGTGCGTTCAGCGCTTTTTCAGCCTGACGCAAGCGGGCCTGCGCTTTGCGGGCCTCGCGGGCGGCGATTATCGCACTGTTATCCGGCTGCTGGCCGGGTTCAATACGAATATCAAGCTGAATGGCCGCGGTTTGTTTATTCCGCACCCTTTCCAGCGCCGCCATGACCGCATTTTTATCGGTGACGGCGACGCTGGCGGCAGCCTGTTTGTGACGTTGTTCTCGCGCCTGTTTTTCTTTTGCCAACCGCGCCTGGCGGGCATCGAAACGCGCCTTGGCTTCCGCCGCTTTGCGAGATTCCAGATCCAGCGTCTGGATCTCCGCTTTTTCCTGACGGTAATACTGCACCAGTGGAATATTGCTGGGGCACACGTACGCACAAGCGCCGCACTCGATGCAATCAAACAGATGATGTCGACGTGCTTTCTCGTGTTCTTGCCCCCGGCTAAACCAATAGAGTTGTTGCGGCAACAGCCCGGCCGGGCAGGCGTCGGCGCATTTACCGCAACGAATACAGCCTTGTTCTTCTCCCTGCGCCTGAATCTCATCACGCGCGGGAGCCAGAATGCAGTTACTGGTTTTAATGATGGGAACGTCCAGTGCCGGCAGGGTGAAGCCCATCAATGGCCCGCCCATGATCACCATCGGTTGTGTGGTCGTGACGTGATAACCGGCATGACGTAACAGATGACGTACCGGCGTTCCCAGCCGTGCCCAGACGTTGCCCGGCTGGCGTAACGCATCACCGGTGAGGGTGACGACGCGTTCAGTCAGTGGCTCGCCGTCAATAACGGCACGTTTGATGGCGTACGCAGTCCCGACGTTTTGCATGAGTACGCCGATAGCTGATGAATGTTTGCCGAACGGCACCTCTTTGCCGGTCAAAATACGGGTGAGCTGCTTGGCGCCGCCAGACGGATATTTGGTGGGGATGACGCGCATTTGAATGCGCGGATAATCCACCAGCGCCACACGCAGTGCGGCAATGGCTTCCGGTTTATTGTCTTCGATACCCAGCAGAATGCGTTGCGGCTGTAGCAGGTAATCAAGAATATCAATCCCTTGGGCGATTTCCTGGGCGCACTCTTGCATCAGCCTGTCGTCGGCGGTGATATAAGGTTCACACTCGGCGGCGTTGATGATCAGGGTATCGATGCCGCGTAAACCGCCCTGCAGTTTGGCGGCGGTGGGAAAACCGGCGCCGCCCAATCCGGCGATGCCGGCCTGATGCAACTTATCAACTAATTCGGCGGGCGTTGCTTGCCGGTAGTTCACAAGAGGATGGCGTTCGCACCAGCGGTCTTGCCCGTCGGGAATGATGATGACGCTAAGCTCGGTCAGTCCGGAAGGGTGGTTACTCATGTGCTGACGAATAGCCTGCACGGTGCCGGATGTCGGTGCGTGCACCGGCAACATTCTGCCGAAACCTCGCGTCAGCGGCTGCCCGCGCAACACCCGGTCGCCGACGTTGACGCACAAATCGCCTTCCGGCCCGAGGTGCTGCTTAAGCGGGATAATCAAATAGTCAGGTATAGGTGCCTGACGCAGCGGCACCTGACTGGATTGGGTTTTCATTTCCGGGGGATGAATTCCACCTGAAAAATCCCAGATTCTGTCTTTTCTGAAGGCGGCGAACAGCTTAAACATGATTTTCGATCACACGATTTTCCGCCTGGATGACGCGTACCGGAATGGCATCAAGGTTCCATTTCCAGTTGGTGGTCGTCGGGGCTAAAGGTCTTAATTCAATACAATCCGTCGGGCAGGGCGCCACGCACAGGTTGCAGCCGGTGCACAGATCGCGGATGACGGTATGAACGGCGCGGGTGGAGCCGATAATCGCGTCTACCGGGCAGGCCTGAATGCATTTGGTACAACCGATGCAGTTTTCCTCGTCAATCCAGGCGACTTGCGGCTCCGGTTTTTGCGGTGTTCCGGCGTCAAGCGGTTGCGGTTCGATATTCAGGCGTTCCGCCAGCTTGATCATCAGCGGTTCGCCGCCCGGTACGCATTTATTGATTTGCTCGCCATTGAGCGCAATCGCTTCGGCATAAGGCCGGCAGCCGGGGTAGCCGCACTGACCGCATTGGCTCTGCGGCAGCATGGCTTCCAATTGTTCCACGACGGGGTCAGCCTCTACCCTGAAGCGCCGGGAGGCAAACCCCAACACCAGGCCGGAGACTAAGGCCAGAGCGCTGAGCGCTGCAATGGCTATCCAGATGGTGGTCATCACAGTTTCACCAAACCGGTAAAGCCCATAAAGGCCAGCGACATCAGCCCGGCCGTCACCAGTGCGATAGACGACCCCCGGAATGGTGCCGGTACATCAGCCACCGCAAGACGCTCACGCAATGCGGCAAACAACACCAGCACCAGCGAAAAACCGACGGCGGCGCTGAAACCATACAGGGTCGATTGCAGAAAATCGTGCGATTGATTCACGCTCAGCAAGGCTACGCCAAGCACGGCACAGTTGGTGGTGATTAACGGCAGGAAGATACCCAATAAGCGGTAGAGCGCCGGGCTGGTTTTGCGCACCGCCAGTTCAGTGAACTGTACCACGACGGCAAAAACCAGAATGAAGGCCAGCGTACGCAGGTAGAGCAGGTTTAGCGGCAACAGCACATAGGTGTTGACCAGCCAGGAGAATACCGACCCCAGCGTCATCACAAATGTGGTGGCAAACCCCATGCCGATGGCGGCCTCCAGCTTTTTGGACACGCCCATAAACGGGCACAGCCCCAGGAATTTTACCAGTACAAAGTTGTTGACCAGAATCGTGCCAACAAACAGTAAGACATATTCGCTCATTACAGTGCCTACATAATAAAACCGGCGTATTATCGGGCATTGTCCGGCATTCGGCAACTTACCCTCTGTGGGGTTATTAGGCGATTGCGCGCAGAGCGGGTGATATACCCGCCATACTGTACGTTGCCGGTGCGTTGTTTTTTTCCCGGCTCATATGGGCGCCGTCTCTTCAGTGCCGCAGCTAGCGGCGTTCACCACGGCTCCCGGCTGAGTCTGGCCAACGCGTGGCGTTGTTCAACACGCAAGCGTGTTGTCCTGCAACTCGAATTGTTTTGGGTATATTCGGGGTATAGAGCGGTAATCTGAGACGAGCGATAATTTGAGGCGATAAAAGGTAAGCAAATATGAACACGGACATGGCGTAAATCAGTGTGAAACAGAGATGACGGCTGCATGGGCATCTATACTATACCGACATCTATGCTATACCGTCATACTTCACGTCACCGGTGTATTGGGCCCATGTCTTACTTGGCCCATAGATAATTGCGCCTTGCCCTCAAGGGCTGATGCGTTACGTAGTTCAATACACCCGCGTATTGGCCGGATGCTCAAATTAGTGAGGGGAAATATATTGTCAGACCACACTATCATCAGAAAACAAAATGAGCATCAGAAAACAAAGTGAGCATCAGACAACAAAATGCCAGACTGATTTCGGGACTTGCCCAATATCGAACAATTTTCCACCGGCCGCTAATTCAGCGCGACGATGATCGGCTGCACGATACATATTGATAATATCGTGATCGTCAGTCAGAGAATAATTAAGGTGATCAAATAATTTCTCAAGACTTTCTAGTGAATTAACTTTTCTGAATTTTAACAAATACTCGTAAACGCTCATTTGCGCAAATTTATCAATGATGTGATTTTAGAAGATTTAGTATATTCCCCGTGATGATTCTGTCCAGTATTGTATTCAAAAATATATCCGTCGTACGTCAAGTTGTCGGGGTGTCGGCTTTCCCCACTGGTCCTGACTCTTACCAGAGTCAGTAACTGAGAATTCGCGATGTCGATGCCTTCCTGCAACTTGAAGTATGACGGGTATATGACGGGTATATGACGGGTATACCCTGATTACCCGCTAAGTTGGCTGTATTGTGAACAGGTTGGATAATAAAAAGTACATTATATTGAAGGTCGACATATTGAAGGACGACGCGGTATCGATATCGGGTTGATGGTTTAATTGGTGAGGTATTTCACAAACTGTGAGTAAAACGCTGCACGTCTCGCATGGCGGCAGAAAATGGTATGACTGGAAAATGAGAAAGCCGACAGGTGTTTCTTTGTTTTTCTGCCACAATCCTGGCTGGCTGGGCAATGGTAAAAAGGTGTGGATAGCGTCGGTTGCACAGAATGGAATTCCGCTCAGGCGGCGGAAGGGCAAGTGTTTTCGCCCTTTAACGAAGGAAAGGCCGGTAATGACATCCAACCGGTTTTTTCCGTTGGGTTCGGGTCGTGTCGATGACGTGGATAAAAGGGAAAACGTATATGCAAGGTAGAACATATCTTATTGCAGTCAGCATACTCTGTTCTTCGCTGGCGCAGGCGGCATCATCGTCTGACGTCAGTATGGCGCTCTCAGGCATGAAAGCGCAAATTGATAATGGGCTGGTTTCTGTTGCTATCGGCAGTGATGGCAGCATTGGTACGCTGTCAAACGGTAGCCAGAATCTGATCGATAAAGCCAATAGTCAGGTTAATGCGCTCGGCAAAAGCAGTACCGGCTATCTGGATTATTATTCAGGCTCATTTTTGAAGTTTAAACCACAACAGATTTCTGTTATCGAGAACAGTAAAGATATTGTACATGTCGCTTATATCGATAATGAAACCAGCACGCTGAGCCTGGAATATCATTTCATTGTGCGGCGTGGCGTGAGTGGGATTTACAGCTACGCGGTAGCGCGTAATGATACCTCATCTAATCTCACGGTCAGTGAATTACGTGGCGTATACCGGTTTAACCCCTTCCTGCTCGATCATATCTCCAACGGTATTCGCACCACGAAGCCCTATCTTTATTCCCAGCTCAATAACTTTGAAAAAATCCAGGATGAGACCTGGAAATTGCCGGACGGCAGCTATTACTCCAAATACGATTTCGCCGGTTATATGCGTAAAACACCGGTGTGGGGCGTATACGGCAATAATATCGGCGCGTGGATTATTCCAGGCAGTACCGAGTATATGTCCGGTGATGACACCAAACAGGATTTGATGGTGCATCAGGATGGCCTGGCGATCATGTATATGACCGGTTCGCATTTCGGTACACCGGATCTGATAGCGCCTCCGGGCTGGCAGAAACTGTATGGCCCTTGGTTGTTGTATGTGAATGCGGGCTCGGATGACCAGATGTATCGCGATGCGCTGACGCGTAGCCAGCAGGAAATCGCCGACTGGCCTTATAAGTGGGTCAATGACAGCCGCTTCCCGCTGGATCGCGCCAGTGTTTCCGGCAGTATCAATACGACGCAACCACTAAACGTGACGCTATCGTCCTCGTTGAATGAAGCGTCGGATGTACAGACGTTGGGTTATGCCTTTACCACCAATACCGATAATCAGGGTAATTTCCGCTTTGATAAAGTGCGCAAAGGCAAATATACCCTGACGGTTTACGCCAACGGCGGTAACCGACCGGGTGTGCTCTACAGCGACGTAGTGAATATAACCGGCGCCACGCAGATACCGACGATTCAACTGTCTGAGGCCGCTCCGGTGGTCTGGTCTATCGGTAAGAGCGACCGGTTGGCGTCTGAATTCCGTTTTGGCGATCAGTTGCGTAATTATCACTGGCAGAATGATGTACCGGCTAATCTGACGTACACCGTTGGTCAGTCGAGCGCGGCGCAGGACTGGTATTACGCCCAGACCAACCCCGGCAGTTGGAATGTGAACTATGTCGACCGTGCCGACGGCAGCGGCAGGGTGCTGAATGTGGCGTTCGCTGCGGCTAGCAACCGCGGGATGACCAACCCGACGACGCCTTCGTTGTCGGTGTTGGTAAACGGCACCAAAGTAAAAGACATTCAGTATGACAATGACAAGGCGTTATACCGTGGGGCAATGAACAGTGGTAAATATCACTACGAACGAATTTCTATCGATAGTGGTTTGCTGCGCGATGGCAATAACACCATTACCTTCACGCTCAATGGCGGCACTTTCATGTACGATGCCGTGACATTAACGAAATAACGATGTGAACGGCCATGTTTGGGATGCTGAACATGGCCGACAAGATAACAAAGCCGACACGTTGTGTCGGCTTCAGACCGCTGACAAACGCATTAAGTACAGGATGAAGCATCTTTCCGGCGTCAAAAACTGCGCTGAGGTGGGCGACTTCGCCGGGTGAGCGACAGGACGTCGCGAAAGCCCGTGCCGTGTTGGGAACACGTCACGGGCGGCCCGAACCGCGAAGTCGAACGCCGAAGGTAGCGCGTAGCGCCGCAGTTTAGCCACCAGCCAGAGGTCAAGGAGAGGTGGCGCTTGCACCTCTCCTTGTCGTGCGTGCGATGAAATAGCAGAGGAACCACATCGTTTATCCCGCACGAAACTATTCACTGAATAGGCAGACTTCACCATTCACAAGACAACCCGGCTGTTTGTCAACAGCCTCAGCCGACACGTTGTGTCGGCTTTGTCCTTTACCTGCGGGGCGTCGGCGTTATGCCCGGTGTCCGCACAGCTTGTAATACAGATCGTTCCAGCGCAGCCCGTCTTTGAAGGCCGGCAGGGTGGTGTGCTGATCAATGACCGTCAACTCGATGTTGTGCAAGTCGGCGTACAACCGCAGGTAATCGAGATCCAGCGACTGCGTAAACACGGTATGGTGAGCGCCGCCGGCCAGAATCCAGGCTTCGGCGGCGGTTTCCAGCGACGGCTGTGCTTGCCAGAGCGCGCGGGCGACCGGCAGCTTCGGCAACGGATGCGGCTGAGCGACGGCATCGACCTGGTTGACCAGCAAACGGAAACGATCGCCCAGATCGATCATACTGACGTTCAGCGCCGATCCGGCCGGGGCGGAGAAGATCAACCGTACCGGATCCGCTTTGCCGCCGATCCCAAGGTATTGCGCATCCAGCAGCGGTTTGGCCTCGCTGGCGATACTCGGGCACACTTCCAGCATGTGCGCGCCCAATACCAGATTGTTGCCGGGTGCAAAATGATAGGTGTAATCCTCCATAAAGGAGGTGCCGCCGGGCAATCCCTGCGCCATGACTTTCATCACGCGTAACAGCGCGGCGGTTTTCCAGTCGCCTTCGGCGCCAAAGCCGTACCCTTGTTGCATCAGTCGTTGTACCGCGACGCCGGGCAGTTGCTTGAGGCCGTAGAGGTTTTCAAAATTGGTGGTGAAGGCTCTAAAACCGCCCTGATCGAGAAAGCGTTTCAGGCCGATTTCGATGCGCGCCGCATCCAGCAGATTCTGCCGTTTAGGGCCGTGCAGTTTGACCGCATCGCTTAAGGTGTAGGTCGCCTCATATTCTTCAATCAGCGCGTCAATGTCGCCCTGACCGACATCATCCACCACACCGACCAGATCGCCCAGCCCCCAGGCGCTGACGGCGTAACCAAACTGGATTTGCGCACCGACTTTATCGCCTTCAGTGACCGCTACTTCCCGCATATTATCGCCAAAACGCGCCACTTTAAGCTGGCGGCTTTCCTGCAATGCCGCGGCGACCCGCATCCATTTGGCGATGCGTTCATGGGCATTGCGATCCTGCCAGTGACCGACCACCACCTGGTGCGCCTGACGCATACGCGCGCCGATAAAACCGAATTCGCGCCCGCCGTGGGCGGTTTGGTTCAGGTTCATAAAGTCCATATCCATGCTGTCCCACGGGATATCGGCATTGAACTGGGTATGGAACTGCAACAGCGGTTTATTCAGGATGCTCAGGCCGCCAATCCACATTTTGGCCGGTGAGAAGGTATGCAGCCAGGCCAGCAGCCCGATGCAGTTATCCTGATAGTTGGCGTCGCGGCACAACGCGGTAATTTCATCCGGCGTTTTGACCAGCGGTTTGAGTACCAGCCGCACTGGCAGGTTGGCGTCGCGGTTCAGGCCATTCACGACTTTTTCGGCGTTCTCTTTTACCTGACGCAGCGCTTCCGGGCCATACAGATGCTGACTGCCAATCACAAACCAGACTTCGAGCGGCTTAAATTGTTCCATGATGACTCCTGTTTAGGTTCCCAGCGGGATATAAAATGATGTTCGGCAAATACTTAATCGTTTGCCCCAGCGTGAGGGGCGTAAGCAGGTTCCGCCAGCCGACACCATTGCTGATAACGTTCGTAAAGCTGTTGATAACGGGCGACCCGTTGTGGGTCCGGCATCAGGGTGCGTTCGATACCGCAGGCCATATGCCGTTGTGCAGAGGGAATATCCGGATGTGCTCCGGCCGCGACGGCGGCGAAGATGGCCGCACCCAGCGCGCAGCATTGATCCGAGGCGACGATCTGCATCGGGCGATTCATCACGTCGGTGCAGACTTGCATAATGGTGGCGGATTTGCGGGCAATTCCTCCCAGCGCCAGCACGTTTTCCACCGGAATGTGCTGAGATTCAAAGCAAGCCATGATGGCGCGCGCGCCAAACGCGGTGGCGGCGATCAACCCGCCGAACAGCGCCGGGGCATCGGTGCCGAGGTTAAGATCGGTGATCACGCCTTTGAGGCGCTGATTGGCGAACGGCGTACGGCGGCCATTAAACCAGTCGAGCACCACCGGCAGGTGGTCGAGCGACGGGGAAGCGGCCCAGGCTTGCGTCAACTGGGCCAGCAGGCTGGATTGCAGTTGATCGAGTTGCGGCTGCCATTCCGGGTGTTCACTGGCGGCCAGTTGCAGTGGCCAGCCCAGCACACGGCCAAACCAGGCATACATATCGCCGAAGGCGGATTGTCCGGCTTCCAGACCGATGTAACCGGGCACCACGCTGCCATCGACCTGACCACAGATCCCGGCGATCGTCTTGTCGCCGACACGATCCGCGTCGGCTATCAGAATGTCGCAGGTCGAAGTACCGATAACTTTGACCAGCGTATAAGGTTGCGCCCCGGCACCGACCGCGCCCATGTGACAATCAAAGGCGCCGCCGGCGATAACGACATGTTCAGGTAATCCTAAGCGCTGCGCCCATTGCGGCGTCAGCGTGCCGACCGGATGATCGGCGGTCCAGGTTTCGGTAAACAGCGGGTAGTGCAGTTTTTCCGTCAGGCAAGGGTCCAACGCCTGTAAAAAATCTTTTGGCGGCAATCCACCCCAGTCGGGGTGCCACAAGGATTTGTGTCCGGCGCTGCAACGACCACGACGAATGGCATCCGGCGCCGTAGTGCCGGAGAGCAAGGCCGGTACCCAATCGCACAGTTCTATCCAGGAGACCGCCGCCTGACGCACCGCCGGGTCCTGCCGGGTGATATGGAGAATTTTGGCCCAGAACCATTCCGATGAATACACCCCGCCGATGTAACGGGTGTAATCCGGAAACTGGCCGCTGCGGCATAGCTGGTTGATGGCTTCGGCTTCATCAATGGCGGTGTGATCTTTCCATAGCACGAACATGGCGTTGGGGTTATCCGCAAACTCCGGATGTAGCGCCAGCACGTTACCTTGTTCATCTATCGGCGCCGGCGTTGAACCGGTGGAGTCGACGCCAATACCGGTTATCTGCTGGCGTTGTTCGGGAGTCAATCGTGCGACCACGGTACGAATCGCCAGTTCCAGTGATTCGATGTAATCCAACGGATGGTGGCGAAACTGGTTGCTGGCGGGGTGACAATATTGTCCCTGACGCCAGCGCGGATAATAGACCACTTCTGTTTCCAATTCCTGCCCGCTGCGGCAATCCACCGCCAGCGCACGGACAGAATCGCTGCCAAAATCAAGACCGAGAGTAATGGCGCCCGCACTCATCGTTGCTGCTCCTGTTAATCGTAGGGATCACGCTGTTTACGATAGACAGGCCGTACCGGCGCCGTGAGGAGCGGTTAGCTGGAAGTATGTATTTTTCTGTCGCGCGCAGGGGTTTTGTGATGGCGGTCATAAGTTAATGGCAGGTTAAATTTGCTGAATCTATGTACAAACCAGCTGTAGTTTCTGAATGTGATTGTGCTCTCTCTTCGTGGTGGAAATACCCGCTACAAATTACGCGTCTAAAGGAAAACGGAGGATAGAATCAGAATAACCCTTTGTTTTTTCATTGTTCCAGAAAACAACATCTTACTGAGAGCGTTTACACGCGTGATGGCACCTCCGGTTGCCATCGTGTTAAAGATAACAATGAGCGGAGAAGACCATGCATAAATTCACTAAGGTTTTGGCGGCGATTGGGCTGGCTGCGGTTATGTCACAATCGGCTATCGCGGAAAATATGAAGCTGGGCTTTCTGGTCAAACAGCCGGAGGAGCCCTGGTTCCAGACCGAATGGCGGTTTGCCGACAAAGCCGGTAAAGACTTGGGATTTGACGTTATCAAGATAGCCGTACCCGACGGCGAGAAGACCCTCAATGCTATCGACAGCCTGGCGGCCAGCGGCGCCAAAGGATTTGTCATCTGTACCCCCGACCCGAAGCTGGGGTCGGCCATCGTCGCCAAGGCGCGCAGTTATAACCTGAAAGTCATCGCGGTAGACGACCAGTTTGTGAATGCCAAAGGGCAACCGATGGACACCGTCCCGCTGGTGATGATGGCCGCCACCAAGATTGGCGAACGTCAGGGCCAGGAATTATGGAAAGAAATGCAAAAGCGCGGCTGGAAACTTCAGGAAACGGCGGTCATGGCGATCACCGCCAATGAGCTGGACACCGCTCGCCGTCGTACCTCCGGATCGATGGAGGCGCTGAAAGCCGCCGGATTCCCGGAAAAACAGATTTATCAGGTGCCGACCAAATCCAACGATATCCCCGGCGCATTTGATGCCGGCAACTCGCTGCTGGTGCAGCACCCCAACGTGAAAAACTGGCTGGTTGTCGGCATGAACGACAATACCGTGCTGGGCGGCGTGCGGGCGACGGAAGGGCAAGGATTCAAAGCAGCCAACGTGATCGGCATTGGCATCAACGGGGTGGATGCGGTCAGCGAATTGTCTAAAGCGCAGCCAACCGGCTTCTACGGTTCATTGCTGCCGAGCCCCGACGTACACGGCTACAAGAGCATCCAGATGTTGCATGAATGGGTAACCAAAGGGGTAGAACCGCAGAAATTCACTGAAGTGACCGATGTGGTGCTGATTACCCGCGATAACTTTAAAACCGAACTGCAGAAGAAAGGCCTGATGTAATGACCCTGGTCCGCCCGAGAGTGTCGGGCGGGCGGGATACTGGCGCGCCGTCACGCCGACGGCGCGCCCATTGAGGATGCTGAAATGACCGTACAGTCACCTTATTTATCTTTCCGGGGGATCGGCAAGGTTTTTCCCGGCGTCAAAGCCCTGGACGACATCAGTTTTGACTGCCATGCCGGACAAATCCATGCATTGATGGGGGAAAACGGCGCGGGCAAATCCACCTTGCTGAAAATTTTGAGCGGCAATTACACGCCGTCGCAGGGAGACATTCAGATCAAAGGCCAGCCGGTGCGCTTTACCAATACGATGGACGCGCTGAATGCCGGTGTGGCGATCATCTATCAGGAATTGCATCTGGTGCCGGAAATGACGGTAGCGGAAAACATCTATCTGGGACAACTGCCGCACAAGGGCGGGCTGGTAAACCGGTCGCTGCTGCGTTACGAAGCCGGTTTGCAATTACAGCATCTCGGGCTGGATATCGACCCGGACACCCCGCTGAAATATCTGTCTATTGGGCAGTGGCAAATGGTGGAAATCGCCAAGGCGTTGGCGCGTAACGCCAAGATCATCGCCTTTGACGAGCCGACCAGCTCGCTGTCGGCGCGGGAAATCGAACAGCTGTTTCGGGTGATTCGCGAGTTGCGCAGCGAAGGGCGGGTGATTTTGTATGTGTCGCACCGTATGGAGGAAATCTTTGCGCTGAGCGATGCCATCACCGTGTTCAAAGACGGACGCTACGTGAAAACCTTTAGCGACATGCAGCAGGTTGACCACGCTCAGTTGGTTCAGGCGATGGTAGGGCGCAATCTGGGCGATATTTACGGCTATCAGCCACGTCCTCACGGCGAGCCGCGGCTGGAACTGCATGAGGTGAAAGCGGTGGGCGTGAAGTCGCCGATTTCATTATCCGTACGCAGCGGTGAAATCGTCGGCCTGTTTGGGCTGGTGGGCGCCGGACGCAGTGAGCTGATGAAAGCGCTGTTCGGCGCTACAGGGATTACCGGCGGCGAGGTGCGGCTGGACGGTCAGCCATTACATGCCAGAACGCCTGGCGATGCTATCCGCCGCGGCTTGATGCTGTGCCCGGAAGATCGCAAAGCCGACGGCATCATTCCGGTGCATTCGGTGCGGGACAACATCAATATCAGCGCCCGTCGCAAGCATATTAAAAACGGTTTCATCATCAATGACGCCTGGGAAGAGGAAAATGCCGATCATCACATTCAGGCGCTGAATATCAAAACGCCGTCGCCGATGCAGCTGATCATGAACTTGTCCGGCGGTAATCAGCAGAAGGCGATCCTTGGCCGTTGGCTGTCGGAGGACATGAAAGTGATCATGCTGGATGAACCGACCCGCGGCATTGACGTCGGCGCCAAGCATGAAATCTATCACGTGATCTACGAACTGGCCCGTCAGGGCATTGCCGTGCTCTTTGCCTCCAGCGATTTGCCTGAAGTGCTGGGACTGGCGGATCGCATCGTGGTGATGCGCGAAGGTGCCATTTCCGGCGAACTGCTGCACGATGAAGCCAGTGAACAGCATGTCCTGAGTCTGGCGATGTTGAAAACGACTGCTACTGAACCCGCGGTTGCCTGACCGCCAAGGAGTTGATGATGTCTACGGTTAGTTCCCCTTCCCACGCCGGCAAATCTCATGGCTTCAGCCTGTCTCGCATTTGGGATAATTACGGCATGTTGGTGGTGTTTGCCGCCCTGTTTTTGGCTTGTGCGTTGTTCGTGCCGAATTTCGCTACCTTCGTCAACATGAAAGGGCTGGGTCTGGCAATCTCCATGTCGGGCATGGTGGCGTGCGGTATGCTGTTTTGCCTTGCTTCCGGCGATTTTGACCTGTCGGTCGCGTCGGTGATTGCCTGCGCCGGCGTCACCACCGCGGTAGTGATCAACCTCAGTGAAAGTTTGTGGCTGGGCGTCGGCGCCGGGCTGTTGCTGGGGGTGGCGTTCGGTTTGATCAACGGGTTTGTCATCGCGCAACTGAAAATCAACGCGCTGATCACCACACTGGCGACCATGCAGATCGTGCGTGGGCTGGCGTACATCATCTCCGACGGCAAGGCGGTGGGTATCGAAGATGAGCGCTTCTTCACGTTGGGGTACGCCAACTGGCTGGGGTTGCCGGCGCCGATCTGGTTGACCGTCATTTGCATGGTGCTGTTCGGTTTACTGCTCAATAAAACCACCTTTGGGCGCAATACGCTGGCGATTGGCGGCAATGAAGAAGCGGCCCGGCTGGCCGGGGTGCCGGTGGTTCGCACCAAAATCATTATTTTCGGCCTGTCCGGGCTGGTTTCCGCCGCAGCCGGCATCATTCTGGCGTCGCGTATGACCAGTGGCCAGCCGATGACGTCGATCGGCTATGAATTGATTGTGATTTCGGCGTGTGTACTGGGCGGTGTGTCACTGAAAGGCGGTATCGGCAAGATATCCTATGTGGTGGCTGGGGTGTTGATTCTGGGGACGGTGGAAAACGCCATGAATTTGCTGAATATCTCGCCCTTTGCTCAATATGTGGTGCGTGGTTTGATTCTGCTGGCGGCAGTGATTTTTGACCGCTACAAGCAATTGTCGAAGAAAACGGTGTGATAACCGATGAGCGCCGGCCCTGAGCCGGCGCTACCCATAACAGACGAGAATCTCTTTTCAGGAGGCCGCATGTATCACCGTATGGCGCATGAGTCACAGCCCAACCCGTTGCTGCCCGGTTATGCGTTTAACGCCTATCTGGTGGCCGGGCTGACGCCGATTCTGGCAGGTGGGCCGCTGGATTTCTTTATCGACCGTCCGGACGGCATGAAGGGGTACATCATCAACCTGACCATCAAAGGTCAGGGCAAAGTGCTGGATGGCGACGATACGTTTTTCTGCAATCCCGGCGACCTGCTGCTGTTTCCCCCCCGTTCGCGGCACTACTATGGACGCGCTCCCAGCAGCGACTGCTGGTATCACCGCTGGGTCTATTTCCGGCCGCGGGCGTACTGGGCCGACTGGCTGGAATGGCACAGCAAAGGGTGCGACGTCGGGCGGCTGACGCTGTCCAGCACCGGGTTGTTGCAGGAGTTCGATAAACTGTTCGCCAATATTGAACAGACCCATCGTTCCGGCCGGCGTTTTGCCGAAGAGCTGGCGATGAACCTGCTGGAGCGCCTGCTGTTGCGCGCAATGGAGGAAGACCCGCAGAGCCCGCAGCGGATTATGGACCCGCGGGTGATCGAAGCTTGTCAGTTTATTACCGGCAATCTGGCCGGTGAGCTGCGAATTGATGAGGTGGCGCGCCATGTGTGTTTGTCGCCGTCGCGGCTGGCGCATTTGTTTCGCGAGCAGGTAGGGGTGAATATCCTGCGCTGGCGCGAAGATCAACGGGTGATTCGCGCCAAATTGTTGTTGCAGACGACTCAGGAGTCGATCGCCGCCGTCGGGCGGGTGGTGGGCTATGACGATCAACTCTATTTTTCCCGCGTGTTCCGTAAACGGGTCGGCGTGAGCCCCAGCGATTTCCGCCGCCGCAACAGCGAAATCCATCATCCGGCGTTGGATAGATCACTGGATGCCTCTGCCTGGCGGGGAGAGTTGCTTGCATCACATCCGTGGGTGGCGACGTCGTAACGTGTCGGAACCGGCCGTGAGCGCCGAGGGCGTTCACGGCTGCCAGTGAACACGGAACCGTCCGATAATTATCATTTTCCCCAGTGCTATACTAGGCTGTGTTCCGCCGGCGGTATGCCGGTACGGGATGCGGCCTAATTGCAACAGGACTACGGGTCTGATCTTCAGGTCCGCCAATGAGGGGAAATATATGACGGATACCATCCGTGTTGGTCTATTGGGTTATGGCTATGCCAGTAAGACGTTTCATGCGCCGTTAATTGCCGCCACGTCAGGCATGAAGCTGGCGGCCGTGTCCAGCAGTGATGCCGGAAAGGTTCAGGCGGACTGGCCCTCGATGCGGGTCGAGCAGGAGCCGCAGGCATTATTCAATGATCCCGATATTGATTTGATTGTTATTCCCACGCCCAATGACACCCATTTCCCGCTGGCCCGCCAGGCGTTGATGGCGGGTAAGCATGTGGTGGTGGATAAACCGTTCACCGTGACACTGTCACAGGCGCGTGAGTTGCGTCAACAAGCGGAGCACGCGGGTAAGCTGCTTTCCGTATTTCACAATCGGCGCTGGGACAGCGATTTTCTGACGCTGAAACATTTGCTGAAAACCGGGGCGCTGGGCGATGTGGTGTACATGGAGTCGCATTTTGATCGCTATCGGCCGGCAATCCGCCAGCGCTGGCGCGAAGATGGCGGCGAAGGGAGCGGTATTTGGTACGATCTGGCGCCGCATTTGATTGATCAGGTGCTGCAACTGTTTGGTTTGCCGGTAGCGATTCAGGCCGACCTGGCGCAATTGCGCCCCGGAAGTAAAGCCACGGATTATTTCCATGCCACCTTGATTTATCCCCAACGGCGTGTGGTGGTGCATGGCACCATGTTGGCGGCGGCGGAAAGCGCTCGTTATATCATTCATGGTACTCAAGGCAGCTATGTGAAATTCGGCCTCGACCCGCAGGAAGATCAGTTAAAAGCCGGTGAAAAACCCGAAGATCACGACAACTGGGGGCAGGATAACCGCGACGGCGTGCTGACATTGCATCACGATGGCGTACTGGCGGCGCAAACGGTGCCGACGATCCCCGGCCATTATCCCGCTTACTATGCCGGTATTCGGGATGCGTTATTGGGACAAGGCGATAACCCGGTTCCCGTTGAGCAGGCCATCAACGTCATGGAACTGGTTGAACTGGGGCTGACCTCGCATGAACAGAAAAAAGCGATGACGTTGAGAAACAGTTAGCCCGCCAGGTATTCATGATTTGTGACGGAAAACCCATAATGCGAGACAGGTTTCAGCCTTGCATTATGGGTGTTTATTGCTGATAGTGGGGCATTGTTTAAGCAGGCGATCTTAGGATCGCCTGTATTTTTTATGTCTAAGGATGCAAACACGCTATGGCATGGTTACAACGCTTGAAAATTGACAAATTTTTGCTGGTTTTGATTGCGGTCGTTATCACCGCGTCTATTTTCCCGTGTGAGGGCGCAACCAAGGTTTTCTTCGAAAACCTGACCAATGCGGCTATCGCACTGCTGTTTTTCATGCATGGCGCCAAATTATCCCGTGAAGCCATTACCGCCGGGATGGGCCACTGGCGGCTGCATCTGGTGGTGTTTGCCAGTACCTTTATTCTGTTCCCGTTGCTGGGGATCGGCATGGCGTTCCTCTCTCCGCAGATATTAACACCGGGGTTGTACCTCGGTTTCCTGTATTTGTGCGCGCTGCCGGCCACCGTGCAGTCGGCGATTGCGTTTACGTCGATGGCGCGCGGCAACGTCGCGGCGGCTATCTGTAGCGCATCGGCCTCCAGCATTTTGGGGGTATTCCTGTCGCCGGTACTGGTCGGATTGCTAATGCATACCCAGGGAGGGCAAACTGATACGCTACATGCAATCGGTTCGATTATCATGCAGTTGATGGTGCCGTTTGTTATCGGTCATCTGTCTCGTCCGCTGATTGGTGGTTGGGTTGATCGCCATCGTAAACTGATCAATATCACTGACCGGTCATCGATTCTTTTAGTGGTGTATGTGGCGTTTAGTGAGGCGGTGGTACAGGGCATCTGGCACCAGATTAATGGCTGGTCGCTGTTGGCGGTGGTGGTGTGTTCGTTGGTGCTGCTGGGAATTGTGCTGGTTTGCACTACGCTGGCGGCGCGTAAACTGGGATTCAGTACCCCGGATGAAATCACTATCGTGTTCTGTGGATCGAAAAAGAGTCTGGCGAACGGTATACCAATGGCTAATGTGCTGTTTCCTGCGGCGGCCGTCGGTGCAATGGTGTTACCGCTGATGATTTTCCACCAGATTCAGTTGATGGTGTGCGCGACGCTGGCACAGCGGTATGCGAAGCGCACCGCACCGTCGGGCGATTCAGCAGCGGCGACCGAAAAGTAATTGATAAGTCACGTAATTAAGTGGTCATTCCATTGAAAGTAACTATTGAATAGATAGTTACTTTATGGGATAGTCAACAAAGTAAACCTTTATTATAGTGGACGAATGTGAGACGGGGTTGTGCGACTCACAGATACAAGGATATTTCAATTAATCGTTATTTATGAGGGACATACATGTATAAAAAAGTTTTGCTTTCACTGAGTTTGCTCAGTGCTGTCGCGACTTCACAGGCTTATGCCGCCAACACCGAAACCTGTGTCAAGACTGACGAGAAAGCTATCGCCAGTTTGTTTGATCGCTGGAATGCATCGCTGCAGACCGGTGATGCCAAGAAAGTTAACGCCAATTATGCCGCCGATGCAGTATTACTGCCGACGTTGTCTGGAAAAATTCGAACAACAGATGCTGAGCGTATTGATTACTTTGAGCATTTCTTACCGAAAAAACCTGTTGGTAAAATTGATAACCGCGTTATCAAAATCGGTTGTAACGAAGCTTTGGATATCGGTAACTACACCTTTACCTTCGGCGATAAGTCACAGGCTAAAGCGCGTTACACCTATACCTATGGCTACAAAGATGGCAAATGGTTGATTACCAGCCATCACTCGTCTGTACAGCCGCAGGACTGATTATACCGGGATAGCGTACGATAACGCTGTCTGTGTGAAAAAAAGCGGATACCTTAAGGTATCCGCTTTTTTTATCGGCAAACCGTGAACCGATTCGCCGGCCTGAATCAGGCTTGCCGTTGCAGGGTACGCTGACGCAATCGCTGTTTTTCCTGCTCGGAGATAAATGCAATACGCAGCCCGTTCTCCTGTGCCTGGCGGATATCCTCCGGCGACAAGCCGGCTTCTGGTGCGGCGATTTCATATTCATGACGGATGTCGATGCCCTGAACCGCCGGATCATCGGTATTGATCGTGGCCGGAATGCCGTGGTGCAGAAAATGTACCAGCGGGTGCTCGTTCATCGCTTTGACCGTGCTGGTTTGCAGGTTAGACGTCAGGCAGGATTCAATACCAATCTGGTGCTCGGCCATATATTCCATCAGCGCGTTGTCGATGATGGCGGCGACGCCATGACCGATACGCTCGGCTCCCAGTTGTTGTATTGCCTGCCAGATGCTTTCCGGCCCGGCGGCTTCGCCGGCATGGACGGTGATACGCCAACCGGCATCGCGAGCGCGGGTAAAATGGGGCGAGAATAATTCACCGGGAAACCCGAGTTCATCACCGGCCAGATCGATGGCGACAATACCGTCTTTGTGCGACAGCAGCGCTTCCAGCTCTTGCTCGCAGGCATGGCTGCCGAAGGTGCGGCTCATGATGCCAATCAGGCGCACCATGACGCGGTGGTCATAATCACGGCAAGCCGTAGTGATACCGTCGATCACCGCTTCTACTACACCTTCCAGCGGCAATTGATGGCAACGGGCCATGTAGTAGGGAGAAAAGCGCAGTTCGGTATAATCAAGACCGGCGCGGATAGCATCCTCCACATTTTCGTAAGCGACCCGACGGCAGGCGTCCAGCGATCCTAATACAGCGACACCCCAGTCCAGTTTTTGCAGGAAGCTGATCAAATCGGGTTCGCTATCGACTATCTGAACGTGAGGAAGCAGGGAGGCCAGGTCATGGCCGGGCAACTCGATATTAAACTGACGGCCCAAATCAAGGATGGTCTGGGGGCGGATATTACCATCAAGATGGCGATGGATATCCGTCAATGGAATGTACGGATCAATCATGTTTTAGCTGTACTCGTTTTTTATAAAAAAAATCCATCAGCAGGCGATATTCCTCATGATACTGGCGTTAGCGCTCCGCACCATGAGGGACAGGGTCTGATAATTCGGTATGCAGTATAAGAATAAAGGTACGTATATTTCTATTGATAAAAAAGAAATTTTCGCATCAAAGCCAAGATGACACCGCGCCTGCCCAGGCGGGAAAATACCGGCTACCTGGTTATTTGCATCTATCGACGAGGCGCTGGCGTCAGCCTATTTTGGGGGGGCAGCCTTTGGCATAAGCGGTAAATGGCGCATTGGAAAGAATCACACCCAACGTAATGACGACGACGCCAATGACATTAGGCAAAGAAAAATGCTCGCCCAGTAACGGGACGGCGAGCAAATAAGCCAACGCCGGACATAATGACCCTATCAGCGCACTGCGGCTTGGCCCGAGTTTCTGTACGGCAACCGTATAACTCAAGCTGGAAATAATTCCCGTACCCAATCCTTGTATCAGCAGGAACGGCAGCATCTCGTGCAGCGTGACGCTACGGAGATGTGATTCGACAACGCCTGTCGTCATTAAACCAAGCAACAGTAAGGCGGATGGAAGACTGAGCAATAAGACGCACCCGATCGTATCAAGTCCACTGCGGCGGATTGCCAGCGTATAGCCACCCCACAAAAGGCTGGCCAGCAGCAGCATGGCACTACCGTTCATCATGGTTGTACTGAATCCCGGTAACACCATGGCGACGACTCCCACCAAAATAAGCAGAATGGCGCGCAATTGTGTCGTGCCGACGCGATGTCGAAACAGGACGAAAGCTAACAAGGCGACAGAGAGGGGGGACGTGCCGGCGATCAAGGCGGCGACATGCGCGGCCGTTGTTAAGTGGCCGCCTAGCGACGCGATGAAGAAATAGGGGACGCCGCCGCCAACAAGTATGGCGATGATTTCACGCAGGCGGAGGTTTGATAGTTGATGCAGGCGTGCGGGGAGCCAGGGCAACAACAGCAAGGCAGGGATACCGAATCTGAACAACGCAACGTCGGCAATCGACAGTGGCGAAGCGCTAATGGCTCTGATGGAAACGGCAAACAGTGACCACGCTATCACGGCAATGGCCATCGCCACATAGCCCAGCAACAGGCCGGCAGGCTGCGGTTGTACCGGCTGATACGACTGCGCCGTCCGTGGGTTTTTTACGTTTTCAGCTTGCATGTCACATCCTTACGGGAATAGTCTTTATTTTGACCATAATACGTAGTTACCCGTGGTGACTTACTGCTATATCTTCTATTTATTCATCCCATATTGGTGGATTCATCTAATTATGAGCAAACTCGATGCAACGGATCGACAAATCATCACGCTCTTGCAACAAGACGGACGGCTGACGATCCAGGACTTGTCGGAGAAAATTAATCTCTCGCCAACGCCATGCCTGCGGCGGGTGCGGCAGTTGGAGAAAGCCGGCATTCTGACCGGCTACACCGCTATCGTAAATGAAGAGGCCTACGGCTTGCCGATTACCGCCTTGGTGCGTATTCGTCTGGAGCATCATTCTGAAGCATCGGTCCGGACATTTGAGCAATCGGTAGGCAATATTGACGACATTATGGACTGCTATGTCATGGCGGGTGATGCAGACTATTTATTACGTGTATTGGTGAGTAGCTTTCGTGATTATGAACGCTTCGTGCGGGATAAATTACAGAAAATTGGCGGTATTGCTTCAATCGAAACAAGTTTTGCGTATGGGATGGTTAAACGGTCGAAGGTTTTTCCTCGTCTCTGATCGTGGCGTTGCTACCAGGAGTGCCGGGGGGAGCGCACGAATCGGAAAAGAGAGCCGATGTTGAGCCTGATGGTCGGCCCGGATGAAACCGGCACCGTGTCGGTGTCGGTTTCTATGACAGTCTGAGGAAATTACGGACTGACGGAGGCGTCCGGTTGCGGCGCTTCCGGGGCGTCATCGCCTTGTTCAGGCACGTTTTCCGCCGGTTGAGTAATAAACGGAGCGATAAACTCCGCCAACGGCGTCTTGCGTCCGTTAAAGGTTACCGACCCGTCGGTGTATTGCAGTGAGCTGGTGATCGTGTTGTCTTTGGTGACGGTTAGCTGGCTCATCTGACCGATATTCGCCATCAATTGCGCCTGCTGGCGCGCCATCTGCTCGAGTTGTTTTTTCTCTGCATCGGAACCGGGTTTGGCGGCAGTCTGCACCATCAGCTCGGTCACCATGTCCAGCGGCACATTGAGCCGGGCTTCGAGGTTTTTGACCGACTGGCGAATAATGGCTTCTTCGTCGGAAAGTTGTCCGGTCGGTGCGGCGCTCTTCTGCAGCGGATCGGTTAAATCCAGCGCCAGCGTGAAGGTACTTTCACCTTTAGCGTTTTTCCAACTGAATGGCGCGATCTTGATGCTAGGATTACCTTTCAGCAACTGCGGCAGATTATGCAGCACTAAGGCCGCCAGTTGCTGGTTGTAGACCTCCGGGGGAACATGATCGATGTTTTGCAGCATCGATTGCAGGTTTTTCTGGTATTCGGTCATAAACTGGCGAGTGCCTTTGCCGTCCAACCCAGAGAAGTTGAAATTCAGGTTCCACGAGCCCAGATTTTGGTCGCGGAATAATGCCGACCCCAGTGACAGCGCCAGCTGTCCGGCCAGATTTGCGTCATCTTCCGTGGTGTGATTGGTCAACGAAAAGTCATTTAATACCAGGCTATCGCCGCTTTGCACATTCAACGCCAGTTTTTTCAGCGTCAGCTTGGCGTCGCCGACTTCGAGATCGAATTTGCCTTTACGGGTATCGCTGTTAAGCGCCAGATCTTGCAACGTCAGTTTTTCGTTCTGCCCTTGCAGATTCGTTTTCTCCATCGTCAGACTGGCGACATTGCCGGCGATTTTACCGGCGCGTAGATCGCCTGCCAGATCGACCAACAGAGTTGTACCGCTGAAATTGACTTTCATGCCCTGGTCCGTCACGTCCAGGGCTTCCAGCGTCACGGCGGAGTGGGTATCGCCGTTATAATCGATACGGCTATTCGCCGTGATAAACGGCTTGTTTTTGGTGAGTTCAAACAGCGCTTTTACGGATTCCGTGTTGGCTAACTCACCGTGTACGGCGGCCATGGCCGGTTTCAGGCTGAACTGATTACCGGTGAGCGGGAAAGGGCCGTGGAATACGGTTGTGTTGAATACCACTTCCTCATTGGCACCCAACAGATGTTCATTGGCATTGCTGCCGTCTGACTGTAAAACCAGTGCGACCTGGCTTTTGAACAGGCCACGCTGATAATCGCGGAATGCCACCTTGACGCCAGCCTGAGGGTAGGCATTTTTCAATTCGCCATTCAGATTATTGGTGACTTCGCCCATATGCTGTTCAATTTGCTTACCGGTAAACCAGGAGGCTCCCCCCCAGGCTGCGGCGAGCGCAATAACGACGCCGGCGGCTACAACTGTTTTTTTTGCCACGTTATATTTCCTTGTTAATTCACAGTGTTATATCCCTGGTACCCGTCATTCTTCACGCTGCCGGTTCTTCACGCTGCCGATGTAGTAGCGTTCGCAGCCCGGCCCCACCGAACCGGTGCGTTGCGCTGTTCTAAACGCAACGCATGTCGTCCTGCCACTCGAATGTTTTGGGTATCGCAGGGAAATAGATGGCGTTAGGCCATTAAAGGCTGGTTATAGACGCGGGCTATCTGGCCTTGTCCCAGAACCTGTACCGGTGATTCGTTAGCAGGGATAAAGCACGATTCGCCAGGTTGCAACGTCACCTGCTGCGATCCGCGTTCCAGCACTGCCTGACCTTCGACGCAAAAGATAATGGCTGCGCTTTGTTGGTTTAGCTTCTGCGGTACATCAGTAAGATAGTGCAGAGAAAAGGCAAAGTCATCGACCGGGATAGGGAAACTCAGTTCGTTGGCTGCTTTTATCGGCGATGTCAGTAATGAGTCGGCCGATATGGATTCAAAACGGACGTTGGCGAGCAATTCCGGAATATCGATGTACTTTGGCGTCAGACCGGCGCGCAAAACGTTATCCGAATTGGCCATCACTTCCAGCGCCACGCCATGAAGATAGGCATGTGGGGTTTGCGCATACAAAAACATCGCTTCGCCTGGTTGCAGTGTGACGACATTGAGCAGTAGCGGAGAGAACAAACCGCCATCATCAGGATAAAACTGCGCAATAAAGCGAATGGTGTCCCACGGTTCGCCTTGCCGGCCGTCCAGTACGCGTTTCAGATCGGCAATGGCGGCGGCTTTCTGCTCGCCGTTCATGCTGAGCAAGCTGGAAAACAGGGCGCTCAGCGTCTGGCTGTCCGGGTGTGATAAATAGGCGGCAATCGCCGGGTGGGCACCGGCCAGCGGCTGAAGTAATTCAGCTATCTCCGCCAGCGCGCGAAAGCCATTCATCGCCAGATAAGGAGTGAGGGCAAAGACCAGCTCCGGTTTATGGTTCGCATCTTTGTAGTTGCGTTGGGGCGAATCAAGCGCAATGCCGGCTGCATTTTCCCGGGCGAACCCTTTCTCGGCGGCGGGTTTGCTGGGGTGAACCTGAATCGACAACGGTTGTTCGGCGCATAATACCTTGAACAGGAACGGCAACTCGCCAAAGCGCTTCGACACCGCTTCACCCAATATGCCCGCTTGGTCATTATCAATTATTTGCCGCAGATTATGCGTTTGCCCTTGCTCGTCAATCAGCAGTGAGCTGCTTTTCGGGTGAGCGCCCATCCACAATTCCGCCATTGGCTGGTTGCCTGGATTCTCAATTCCATACAGTTCTGTTAACGCATGTTTACTGCCCCAGGCATAATTCTGCACACTGTTGCGCATTTTTTGCATAATATTTTCCTGCCATTAAACAGATTGTTAATTTATATGGTGATAACGGCGGATAGTCAGACCAGAAAGGTTGCTCCGTCTTTGTGCCCGCTATGCTAATGCTTTATATGCCATGATTCCAGAAGGGTAAAAATTCGCACTCCTCTGAAAGTGACTTGTTTCGTAAAGGAGAAAACCATGTCAGACACTCGCATTGAGAAAGATTCGATGGGGCCGATTGCCGTACCGGCGGCGCATCTGTGGGGAGCGCAAACCCAGCGTTCACTGGAACATTTTCGTATTTCGGAAGAGAAAATGCCCCGTGCGTTGATTATGGCGCTGGCTCAGACTAAACGTGCGGCGGCGCGCGTTAATATGGATCTGGGGTTATTAGCTGCCGCGACAGGCGATGCCATCATTCAGGCGGCGGATGAAGTGCTTGCCGGTCAGCATGTCGGTGAATTCCCGTTGGCTATCTGGCAGACGGGGTCGGGTACGCAAACCAATATGAATATGAATGAGGTGCTGGCGAATCGGGCGAGTGAAGTGTTGGGGGGCGTGCGGGGTAATGAACGAATAGTGCACCCGAATGACGATGTCAACAAAAGCCAGAGCTCTAACGATGTTTTCCCCACGGCGATGCATGTGGCGGCGGTGACCGTGGTGCGGGAGCAACTGATTCCGGAACTGAACACATTGCAGCACACACTGGCGGATAAGGCGGTGCAATTTGCCGATATCGTCAAGATTGGGCGAACCCATTTGCAGGATGCGACGCCGTTGACCCTGGGGCAGGAGATTTCTGGTTGGGCGGCGATGTTGTCGCATAATCTGCGTCATCTTGAAACCAGTATGCCACACCTGTGTGAACTGGCATTAGGCGGTACTGCGGTCGGAACCGGCTTGAACACCCACCCTGAATATGCCGTGCGGGTGGCGGCGGAATTGGCAACCTTAACGGGGCACCCGTTCGTCACTGCGCCGAATAAATTTGAAGCATTGGCTACCTGTGATGCACTGGTTCACGCTCATGGCGCGTTAAAAGGGCTGGCGGCGTCATTGATGAAGATTGCCAACGATGTTCGCTGGCTGGCTTCCGGGCCGCGTTGCGGGATTGGTGAAATCGCCATTCCTGAAAATGAGCCGGGCAGTTCAATTATGCCGGGTAAGGTGAATCCCACACAGTGCGAAGCGATGACCATGCTGTGTTGTCAGGTGATGGGTAACGATGTGGCAGTCAACATGGGCGGCGCCGCCGGTAATTTTGAGCTGAATGTGTTTCGGCCGATGGTGATCCACAATTTCCTGCAATCCGTGAGGCTACTGGCTGATGGCATGAGGAGTTTTAATGAACATTGCGCCATAGGTATCGAGCCTAATCGCGAACGGATCAACCAGTTGTTGAATGAGTCCTTGATGCTGGTGACGGCGCTGAATCCACATATTGGCTATGACAAAGCGGCGGAAATCGCCAAAAAAGCGCATAAAGAAGGGCTGACGTTGAAAGCGGCGGCGGTGACATTGGGTTATCTCACCGACGCGCAATTTAGCCAGTGGGTTCGCCCGGAGGATATGGTCGGCAGCATGAAATCATGACGCTCAGGCACCGTCATCGGTATACAGATGCAGCCGGGGGATCAACAATCTTAACGGCTTGGCTTTAGGGCGATGGCGGTGCTGAATGTTGTCGGCATCATAGTCGTTCAGTGCACCCATAATGGGGATGGCATCTTGCTGGCACAACACTAACAGCGGCGAGGGGCAGGGGTACTGTATTTGCTTCTGCTCCTCCTGATACCAGACTCTGGCGATCGGTTGTACTTTCACCGGTCGCTTTATTTTCAGCGATGCTTGTTCCGGCAAGCGTTTCACATCGCTGATTTCCTGCTCCAGCAACGACGCCCACTGTTCCTTACTGTATGGTGCCTGACTGCGTCCTGCTCGCAGGCTTTTCTCCAGCTTTTCCAGCAGGGCATCACGGGTAATGTTGTTGATAATATTCTTGTTCGCCCAGCCAAATCGTACCGAAGTCGGATCAACCAGCAGCGTAATCGCACGATAAGCACTCAGCGTAATTAATCCTTTGAGGTGTGAATGCACAAAATCGAAGCGCTGCTCCGGCTCCAGTCCGGATTCGACGGTGACTATCTGTTCCAGCTCTTTTTTCCTGGCGTTTATTTCAGTAACGAGTTGGCGTGCCAGCAGCGATTCTTGTTGGTCAACCTGAAAACATAATACGCCCGGCAGGCGGATAGCCGCTTTACTGCTGACGGTTTCTGAGTGGTGATGAATAAACAAATGGCGAAAATGTTGTAAACCGAGTTCACAGGCCGCCTCGCCGGAAACAGGGGTGACGTGAATACGCGTTATCGGGTCATGCTCGCTGCCTTTTTCTACCGGCGGCAACCTGAATATGTGCCCGCCGGCGAAGCGGAAATCGCGAAAAAGCTGATGCATTTCAGCCAAATGCGCCTCAAGCGTGGTGAAGCAATGGTTCATGCGTTCAATTAAATCGTAGGCGGGCATCATTAACCTGACTTTAGTTACAACATACTTTCATTCTATCGCAAACGCTCAGATTAACAACCTCTATTTACTCTGGCTTAACAGTGGGAACGCGGCAGTAAAAGCAGAAAGTTTACCGGCCTGACTATTCAGGCCGGTGGGGGAAAGGGCCGAAGGCAAATAAAATTTAGTGCCTATCTTTCAGTGACTTCAGTTTACACCCAATCAACAATGCCAACATCAGCAGGCATGAAAGAAACAACACCAGACCGCTCCAGCCATAGTGATACCAGAAGAATCCCCCCGAGGTGCCGGCCAGGCTAGAACCCAGATAATAACAGAACAAATACTGTGACGAGGCCTGTCCTCTGGCGCGCAGCGCCCGCACGCCAATCCAACTGCTGGCCACCGAATGGGCGGCAAAGAACCCGGCAGCAAACAGCATCATCCCGGCAAACATCACCAGTAATGCACTGAACAGGGTTAGCCACAGGCCGGACAGCATCAGGAGAATACTACCGACCAGCACCGGCCCTCGGCCAAACCGGGTAATCATTGCCCCGGCACGTGGTGACGCGTAACTGCCGGTCAGATAGACCACCGACAATAACCCCACGATCGTCTGACTCAGGTTATAAGGCGAGGCCAACAACCGATAGCCAATATAGTTAAATAGCGTGACAAAGCTTCCCATCAATAGGAAACCTTCGGCGAATAAGAGGGGTAAGCCGGCGTCGCGCCATTGCAAACGGGTGTTGATCCACAGGGTTTTCGGGCGCAGCGAACCTGCGCGAAAGTGGCGAGAATCCGGCAGGATCCGCCAGAACGTCAACGACGCCAGTAGCGCGACAATGCCAATCGCAGCAATAGAGACGCGCCAGTTGAAGAAATCGGTAATTACCCCGGTTAATAAACGTCCACTCATGCCGCCAATGGAATTGCCGCTGATATACAGCCCCATAGAGAAAGCGGCCACGCTGGGATGAATTTCTTCGCTCAGATAAGTCATCGCTACGGCTGCCACACCGCTAAGCGATAAGCCCACCAGCGCCCGCATTGCCAGCAGCCCGGCCCATTGCGTCATGGTGCAACCAATCAAAGTACAGACCGACGCCAACAATAACGACACTACCATGACGTTTTTGCGGCCAACCGTATCGGACAACGGGCCGGTAAACAACAGCCCAACCGCCATGGTGATGGTCGAGACGGAAAGCGACAAGCTGCTGGCCGCCGGCGATACGCCGAATGCTTGCGACAACACCGGCAATATCGGTTGTACGCAGTACAACAGGGCAAAAGTCGCCAGACCGGCGGAAAACAGCGCCAGCGTGACGCGAATGAATGTCGGCGTCCCTCGGGTGATAAACGGGTTTTTGTAACCAGGAGAGTGGGTGTTGCGTTGAGGTTGGATGTCGTCAGTGACGGAAACAGGTATTCCCTGTGCAGACAGCGGGGTACTCAAAATCAATCCTTATCCGGAGAAAATACGGCAAAAACATCAGTGAGCAAATCATAGGATTAGCCTGATTGTTTTGTATAATATATTAATTATTAATAATGATACTTTATAAATATGAATATCGAGCTCAGGCATCTTCGTTACTTCATTGCCGTTGCGGAGGAGTTGCATTTCGGGCGTGCCGCCGAAAAGTTGCATATCTCTCAGCCACCGCTCAGCCAGCAGATACAGGCGTTGGAGGAACGGGTTGGCGCTCAGTTATTGGATCGCAACAATCGGAATGTGCGCCTGACGCAGGCGGGGGAACTGTTTCTCAAAGAAGCCTGGTCGATCATTAATCAGGTCAATCAGGCGGCGGAACGTGCTGCCCGTGTCCAGCGCGGAGAAATAGGGGAGCTGAATATCGGTTTCACCTCATCGGCACCGTTTGTCAAACAGGTTTCACGCAGCTTACTGCAATTTCGCCAACGTTACCCCGATGTACATATCCAGATGTTGGAGATCAACACCAAGCAACAGATCGCGCCGTTGCTCGACGGCAAGCTGGATTTGGGCGTGATGCGCAACAATCCGCTGCCGGAAACGCTGCGCCACCAGTTGTTGCTGCATGAGCCTATGGTCGCGGTGGTACATGAAGAGCACCCGTTGGCCGCCTCGCCGGGTGGTCGCATCAGTATCCAGCAATTGGCCAGTGAACCCTTCGTATTTTTCGCGCGTGAAGTGGGCACCGCGTTATACGACGAAGTGCTGACGTTGCTAAAAAAATACGGCATGACGCCTTACATCACCCAGGAAGTGGGGGAGGCGATGACGATTATCGGCCTGGTGTCGTCGGGTCTGGGGGTCTCTCTGTTGCCCGCATCGTTCCGTCGGATCCGGGTGGATGGCGTCAAGTACTTGTGGTTGCAGGAAAAAGATGCCATCAGCGAAATGTGGTTGGTCACCCATCAACATCGGCCGCTTAACACTGCCGCACAAACGTTAATCTCGTTGATGCTGGGGAGTACCATCAAAAATATGTGCGATTAATCACATATCGAATCAAATATTTGACGACTATTTACAAAAGCCCCACCATAGCCGCAGTTTTTTATTTTACAGCGTAAAAAATACCGTTACGCCTAATCGCAGGAGCCGTTTCACCGTGATTGTCAGTGGTCAGCCGGGACACATCGATCAGATTAAGCAGATGAATGCAGGTGGCGTTTATCGACTGATCGACGAACATGGCCCCATTTCCCGTATTGAGTTGTCAAAACAGGCTCAACTTGCTCCTGCCAGCATTACCAAAATTGTGCGTGAACTGATGGAAGCGCATCTGGTTCGGGAAACCGAATATCAGGAAATGGGTAGCCGAGGCCGGCCAGCGATTGGGCTGGTGTTGGATACAGAAGCCTGGCATTACCTGTCGGTGCGAATCAGTAACCAGGTCATGACGCTCGCGCTGCGTGACCTGAGTGGTCATTTGGTAGTGGAAGAGCAGGTCGATTTACCCAGCGAGCATCATCAGCCGTTGTTGGAGCGGATTCTGACTGAAATCGATCAGTTTTTTATCCGTCACCAGCGAAAACTGGAACGATTGACCGCCATCGCTATTACGTCGCCTGGGATGGTGGATTCATCCACCGGCATTATCCATCGTATGCCTTTTTACCATGTGGAAGAAATGGCGATTGGCCCGGCGCTGGAAAAGCGCACGGGCTTGCCCGTCTATCTGCAACATGATATTTGTGCCTGGACTATGGCGGAAGCGCTGTTTGGCGGATCACGCGGCTGCCAAAACGTCATTCAGATTGTTATTGATCACAATGTCGGCGCCGGCGTGATTACCGGCGGCCGCATTCTACATGCCGGCAGCCGGACGCTGGTGGAAATAGGTCATACCCAGGTTGATCCTTATGGCAAACGCTGTTATTGCGGCAACCACGGCTGCCTGGAAACCGTCGCCAGTATTGAAAGTATGCTGGAACTGGCGCAACAGCGCCTGAAAGGTTCGATGAGTTCACTGTTGCACGGCTCGCCGCTGACGGTCGAATCTCTGTGCGACGCGGCGTTAAAAGGCGATCAACTGGCAAAGGATATTATTGTTGATGTGGGGAATAACGTGGGCCGGATTGCCGCCATCATGGTTAACCTGTTTAATCCGGAAAAAATTCTGATTGGCTCGCCGCTGAATCAGGCGGCCGACATTTTGTATCCCGCTATCCTTGACTGCATTCGCCGTCAGGCATTACCGGCTTATAGCCATCACCTGCAAGTCACATCGACCCATTTCTATAATCAGGGTACGGTTCCCGGCGCGGCGCTCATCAAAGATGCGCTCTATAACGGCTCATTGCTGATTAAGCTGCTGCAGGGCTAACACACCGCACAGTCGCGCGTGCTGACCGACAAAACATTGCGCTAACGCAAGCCGTATCGGCGGCCCATCCCCTAGACTTTAAGCCTCATCAGTAAGTTGTTTGAGGTTTATTTTTTCAGGTGGGCCTGCCGGAGTGATGTTTTCATGTTAAAGCGTATGTTTGTTACAGGAACGGATACTGCCGTTGGTAAGACAGTGGTATCGAAGGCGTTATTACAAGCGCTGACGAAAACGGGCAAAACTGTGGTGGGGTATAAACCAGTCGCCAAAAGCTGTAAAGAAACGGAAGAGGGGCTACGTAACAAAGATGCGCTGGTGTTACAAGAAGCCTCGTCAATCTCCTTGTCTTATCAGCAGGTCAACCCGGTGTCGCTTGTGGAAGACGAAATCAGCGCAAGCGAGCAACCGATTAACTACTGCGCCATGACGGAAGGATTACACCACCTTGGCGGGTTATCGGACATGGTGATTGTCGAAGGCAGCGGCGGCTGGCGTACGTTAATGAATGATATGCGAACCTATTCGGAATGGGTCGTTCAGGAACAATTGCCGGTGGTACTGGTCGTTGGAATCAAGCTGGGCTGCATCAATCATGCGTTGCTGACGGCACAGGCTGTTATTAACGATGGATTGCCGTTGGTTGGTTGGGTGGCGAACCGTATCAATCCCGGCCTGGCCAATTATGCCGAAATCATTCATGCCTTGCGTGAAAAAATCCCCGCGCCTCAATTGGGCGAACTGCCGTATCTCCCGCGTGCCGAACAACGAGATTTATCTGCTTACATCGATCTTTCCGCGATTAACCCGTCGATTTAGCCTGAAAGCTCAGGCACCATTCATCTCAATCATACGTGTTTGTTTATCCGTTCTCCGGTGACAAAAAACAAAGGGGGATAATTCCCCCTTATGTGATATCGCGGTTTTAGTGCTGAAATTATGGTGTTACAGGGCGGCCGGAGCGACGATCGAGACAACGAGATGAATTGGGTTCCCAGTAGGCGTTGAAGTTAGCGCTGGCTTTGCATTTCTCTGCAAGCGCTTCCGCCATATCCGCTTTGTCAAAATCCCGGTCTGCCTTGTCGACACGTTTTTCGAGATGTTTATTCACTTTATTACGTAATGTGCGGGTTTCATTCCAGTCTTCGCTACTCTGGCGCGCTGCTTCTTTGGATAAAGCGCTATTGCCATTATCAATCACGATGTGCTGCGCGGCCTGCACGGATGAAAAAAGCCCCAGGCTAAGTAGAGAAGATGTGATGAGAAGGCGTAAACGACGTGTTTTTTTCTGCATGTTTCACCCAGACAGGATTTTCTGTAAATACGATGACGGCGTTGTCATACCAAAAGATATCTTAACGGTGACTATAGCATTCGCCGCCATCAACAAACTATAACTGACACAACATATTCAGGGAAAGCCGCCTATCACCATGAAATATCTGCATCACCATGATGTCCCTTGAATACGAACGTTACATTAATGACGCGCTGCGTCGAAAAGCAGCGCGATGTGAAGGAGTTACTCGTCACGGTTGACTTTCAGGCCGCCATAGGTCTGGCTGACCGGCATCATTTCCAGCGTGTTGATATTGATATGAGCCGGTAATGTCGCCACCCAGAACACGGCTTCTGTGACATCTTCCGGCGTCAGCGGGTTCGATTTGTCATAGATCTGGCTCACCTTGGCTTCATCCCCCTTAAAACGCACGGCGGAGAACTCGGTGCCGCCGACTAGACCGGGTTCAATATTGGTAACGCGTACCCGAGTCCCGGACAGGTCTGCACGCAGCCCCAGGCTGAACTGACGTACAAATGCCTTGCTGGCACCGTAGACATTCCCGCCCAGATAAGGCCAGTTGCCGGCAGTGGAACCGATATTAATAATATGGCCGACATTGCGCTTCACCATTTCCGGCAATAGCGCATGGGTCATGAACACCAGACCTTTGTTGTTGGTGTCGATCATGGTTTCCCAGTCATCGACATTCGCTTTGTGGGCCGGTTCCAAACCCAGTGCCAGCCCGGCATTGTTGACCAGTACATCAATGGTACGCCATTCGGCAGGCAGCTCGGCAATAGCGTGCTCGATAGCTTGTCGATCGCGAACATCGAGACGAAGCGTGAAAAGCGCATCGCCAAATTCAGCCTTCAACGCATCAAGACGTTCCTGACGACGCCCTGTAGCGATAATCTGATGACCTTCTTTGATAAACCGCCGGGTAATCGCCTCACCAAAGCCCGCCGTCGCACCGGTAACCAAAATAATCATGCGTTTTTCCTCTTGTTATTTCTGACTGCACTATCCTGAATTAACTCAATAACCTGCGCTATTTAGTCCGTACTGCTTAGTCTGAACTGCTGTATCGCAAAGAGACAGCCTCATCGTTTGCAGCAACATCATATAGCCACGAGCATACCTTAACCCTGTCGCTATCTCTATGTCAGTATTGATCTTTTCAGGAAGCCTCGCAGACGGGATGGAGACTTGCAGTATTTTGCAGACAGAGCCTCGAGGAGGCTCGCAGCCCGACAAAACAGGGTCGTCGTAGGCCGCTTTCCGGCACGGTGCAACCGAATGGCCGAACCGCCTTACCAGGGTTAGAGGGACCCCCCCGGTGAGGCGGTACGACGGGTCATGCGTCGTTCATTTCCTGATTATCTGCTTCTACGGCGTCGTACAGCCGTTCCAGAATATCCGGAAATGCCGACTGAACCCGGTTCCAACTGGGAACAAACGGTTTATCCCCCGGACTGTCGCTGTATACCTGTCCGGATTGGGTAATGACATCGGCGAACAGCTCTACCGCCGACTCCTCGGTATGTCGGTCAAAATGCAGGCCGTTCATGCGGGCATCGTGTTCAAATGAGTCGATCATATCCAGCGCGGTCCGATAATACGTAGCCCGCAGCACCCGGAATGAATCAGTCGTGATATTGACGCCCTGGATCGCCAGTTTGCGGTATAGCGCTTTGGTGATATCCATTGCCATGCGTTGCAATCCGGAACTCGGGTCGTTTTCTGACATCGGTTGATGTTTATGATCGTAATTATCGGCGATATCCACCTGGCAGATACGGCTGGTTGCCGTTCCGCGGTGAATTTCCGACAACATGCCGATTTCCAGCCCCCAGTCGCTTGGAATGCGCAAGTTCCGTAACACATGGCTACGCATCGCGAATTCGCCGGATAATGGATAGCGGAAACTGCGCATATACTCGAGATAGTCTGAATTACCGTAAACGCTTTGCAACGATTTCAGCAGTGGAAACACCAGCAAACGCCCGACGCGCCCGTTGAGTTTTCCTTCGGCTACCCGCGCATAATAGCCTTTGCAGAAATCGTAGTGAAAATAAGGGTTGGCAATGGGGTAGAGCAAGCGAGCCAGCATGGCGCGATCATAAGTGACAATGTCACAATCATGCAGAGCGATGCAGGCAGTACGGCGCGACGCTAAGGTATAGCCGACGCAAAACCAAACATTACGGCCTTTCCCTTGCTCCATTGGCGCCAATTCTTTGTCGGTCAACTCCTGACTGAGCCGGGTCAGGCGAGGGCCATCGTTCCACAGAATGCGGTGCCGCTGTGGAAGACGAGAGAAAAATTGCCGGGCAAACAGAAACTGTTCGCGGTCAGCCCGATCAAGCCCGATGACGATTTCAGACAGATAGGGGACTTGCGCCAGCATATCGACAATCTTATCCAGCGCCGGGCCTTCCAGTTCTGAGAACAGGGAAGGGAGGATCAGCCCCATACTGCTCTGGCCGGAAAATACCTGTAACTCGTATTCCAACTCTTCGACGCTGCGCCGGGTAAGATTATGAAAATTGGTAATAATGCCATCCTGATAAAACTCGCTCATGGGTATTATTCCTCCTTTATCAATCAAGCAATTCCGCTTCATAACGACCGAGAAAATAGGTGAGTCCTTCGCTCCAGCCGGCCGGTCCGGCGGCCTGGGTACGGTAAATCTCTTTACAAGAATTAGGTGACAACGTCACATGGTGGTTGTGTTTTCCTTTAATGATCACGGCGTAGTCAGTCGCTTCCAGCAATGACGCATCGTTTGGTCCATCACCGAGCCCGATAGTAGCCAACGCTTGTCTGGTTACTGCTTGCAGCTGTTTTATCAATTGATGCACTGCAATACCTTTGCTGATGCCGTTATGCATCACGTGAAGAAAACGGCCGCCCTGCGTTAAAGAGAGCTTTTTTTGGGCCAGACAAGCCCTGAATGTTTCCAGCGATGCCGTATCACCTTGCCACAGTAGCGGTTCGGAAGCATGGCGTTGGCGGGCCAGCGCTGCTTGCGGCAACGTCAGCCCTGTAACCGCCGCTACTGCCGCAGCATCCATGTCGGCAAAGCCACGGAATAAAAAACCGTAGCGCTCACGCAACTGCTGTAACTGCCGGCAGATATCAGAGTAGGTAAGAGAGGAGGTTGAAGGCGAAGAACGCCGGGATGACGGCAACAGAATATGAGCGCCGTTTTCTGCTATGGCCGGCATATCACTCAATCCCAATGCCTGCTGTAGCGGCATAATTTCTGCCGCCGTTTTGCTGGTTGTGATGATGATCGGCACTTGCCGACGTTGCAGCCGGTTCAGCCATGGTCCGGCGTCATCCCAGCGGTAAGTATCGTGATCCAGCAGTGAACCGTCCAGATCGGTAAAAATAACCCAATTCGTAGTCAATTCAGGCACTTTTGTCTCCTGTATAGGTACTACAGATTTGCTTAGGGTGCGGTACAAGACAACTGACATGCGGATTGACGATAAAACGCTATTCGCCAGATTATTGTGATGGAAATGATTTGGGTGCTTTTTAAGCCTAGGCAGAGATCACTGTTTTCGCAAACTGTGGGTAAGACACTGACCGCGACGACTGGCCAGCCGAGTGTCAGAACCGGCCTGATTTTGGTACTAGCGGGTTATTGCAATTGGGATGGCCGATGGCGAGCGCTTACGTTGAGTGCAGGAATTTTTGCAAATACTTCGGCGATAAAATCCATGAATACGATGGCCCGCTTAGGAAGAAGTCGGGCCGCAACGTAAAGGGCTTGAACGGGCACCGGCGGAGCCGTGTAGTCCTTTAGTAACAGTTGCAAATTGCCATTTTTCAGCCCTTCTTCGTATAGCCATTCAGGCCCTTGAGCGATCCCTAATCCGGCATTGACGCTTTCTCGTATGGCCTCGGCGCACTCCTAGCTACTACAGTGTGATCGCTGTGGCCAGCAGGCTGTTGAGTCAGACTCGGAGTTTCATACATTTCTGCACCTGGATTGCGTTGCCGGTTTTTGCCGGCACTGAGTTCAGGTGCGACTGGGTGACTGGTTACGGGTCGGTACTGACCACGATGATTGACAAGCCCGAATGCCAGAACTCTCCTGACCTTACACTGGTTCGCATAATGTATATTATGTTAAATTAAATCGAGAGGGCCTTTAGCTTATCTTCCCACCGCAGACTACTCTTCACGGCTGAAATGATAATGGCTTTTTTTCCAACCATTAAGTCTGGTTCTGCACTCTTAATCCCTTCCCCGCTGATGAGTTCCACAACGCTATCGAAAGGCATTAGCGGCAGGATCAAAAATTTCAGTACCAGAAAGACCTGGAGTGTTGCCGTGCCCGCAGAAACAGAAGACCGACAACAACCCCAGTGACGATAAAGCCGTGTTCTCGCCAGTATGCTAATCAGGCTCTATGGACTGATCTTGGACGTGCAATATCGCGCCGTCTGCCATGATCCGGTAGCCGATTTCCGTAGCAGAAACAGTTCCTGATAAGCCGCCGGAGTCGCGACGCCGGTTGCTTTATCGGTTTCGATTCCCTCGGTGGCACTCCGAACAAAGGCCCAGTCGGCGCTGATTTGCTCAACCTCTTTTATTTCGTAGGCCATGTCGAAACCCGCCGTTTCAAATACGTTGTGATAGACCGCAGCAAGCACCTCCTTGCCCACTGCTGCTGGTCTGCCTGGCCCCATCAGTACGCCGTCATCAGTGTATGTTGCTATTACAGCAGCGATGTCGGCGCGATTGAAGGCCGTCAAGTAAGCGACCGCCGCCGCTTCAATAGCGGCCAGTTCTTCATTAGATGTCTTATTCATTATCATTCCTCACCAGCATTACCCGGAATGCCAGGCAAATTATTTCAACCCGAGCGGATTTCGTGTGCGATATGTGGCGGTAGCCCGGTATTAATTTTGATCCAAGAGGAGCAAGCCTCGGTGTCGCTGGCTAAGATAGGGGTTATCGATTAAGTGGACTAGATGTATAAAAACACTTAGCCTTATCATTTAAGTGATTAATAGTGAGGAGAGAAAACCTTGCGTCGCGACGAGATTGCCGATCTGACCGCTTTCGTGGTGGTTGCCGAAGAACGCAGTTTCACGAAGGCGGCTCTCCGTCTGGGAATGGCGCAGTCAGCCCTTAGCCAGATAGTCCGCCGTGTCGAGGCACGTTTGGGGCTTCGCCTGCTCTCGCGCACGACACGCAGTGTCGCGCCCACCGAAGCTGGAGAGCGTCTGCTTGCGAAACTTGGACCGATGCTGCATGACCTTGACACAGTAATTGGCTCCCTTGGTGAACTGCGCGACCGCCCTTCCGGAACGCTACGGATCACGACGGTAGAACATGCGGCCAAAACCATACTCATGCCGGCCATGAAGCGGTTGCTGGCAGACAATCCCGACATTCATATTGAAGTCAACGTTGATCACGCACTGGTGGACGTCGTAGCCAATCAATTTGATGCGGGCATCCGCTTGGGGGGCGACATCGACAAGGACATGATTGCGGTGCGGATTGGTCCCGACATCCCAATGGCTATCGTTGCCAGCCCGGCTTATCTGGCAAGACGTCCCGCACCGACGACACCCGCCGAACTGTTCGACCATAGCTTCATCAACTTCCGCCTGCCGACATCCGGCACGTTAATTGGATGGCCTCTAATGAGTGACGGACGAGAAATAAGAGTTCGGGGCCAAGGGCAACTGGTCGTAAATACGATTGATCTTTTGGTCGATGCGGTACTGGATGGGCATGGTTTGGCGTGTATCCATCTTGATCAGGTGCAGAGATTTATTGACAACGGCAGTCTTATTCAGGTTCTTAGCGGGTTGACTCGTGACATTCCTGGCTATCATCTCTACTACCCTAACCGCCGGCACCACTCTTCCGCGTTCTCTTTATTCGTTGAAACCCTTCGGTATCGTTCGTAGGCGGGTTGAGAAACGCGTAACGGATGTAACGCCTTCAGATAATTATCTTCCAGCGTTTGTCGGTTTGCCGTATAACGACATTATGCCGTTAGCAGATGACTATCAGACACCAGTTGCCACAGTGTTTCGGTATCAATTTCTTGCAGTACGATACTGAGCCAATGCTCTTTATTCATATGATAAGCCGGCAAAACGCCTTTAATTGAACGCAGCGAGCCGATCATTTCTGGCCTGGCTTTCACATTGATGATCTCCACGTCGTCATTACCCTCTCGCCCCAACTGATGGTTCTTCACTGTCATATGCAGACAAAACCACTTGCGGTTGGGGTGGCGAAATACACAAGCACTGGAATTTTTCCATGGATAATCCGGTAATACCCCATATTGCCGTGCAATACCGTCGAAAAATTGCTCTGCGTTCATACCGTACGATTCTCTGTTGATGCCGTTTTTGTCCAATACCCTGTACTCTGGCGATTGTCGGTGACCTTACCGAGTACGCTTGGGATCATAGCGCCAAAGATGTTGAAAATCACACGACTCTTCTTAAGTAAGGCACTTTCTTTATCAGAAAGACCGAAATAATGCAGCATGAAAAAACGATTGCTGAAATTAACGGTATCGCGAAGATGGATTGTTCTATCCATTTTTTAGACGCCAGGTAATAGAGTAATTCGACAAAAACAGGATGGATCAAATACGTACCGAGACTGAAATCAGCTAAAGACTTTAGTTTTTCAATATAAACATGATTGATGTGGCAGTTTTTAAGTATCAACATGAAAGAAATAGACATTACAATAATGTTGATGCTGAGGTAATTATAAAAATAGAGCCCATTCTCTTTTCCCAATGCAACAGACAACAGATAAAAAGAAATGCAAGTGAAAGCAAATGAAATCAAGAACAGAAAAAGAAAATGTGAGGATGGTCTGGTCGATCTTTTTCTGGCTATTAGGTAACCAGAAATATAATAAGGAAGGTAATAAATGAACTCGCTAATGAATAAAAAGTCATTACTCCTGATAAAAAAATTGTACGCATCGCTTAATGAGCAAAAAGCAAACATCAAAAAGATAAAAAACAGTAGATTTTCTTCGCTGGCGTTTTTCACCAAGATCCTAATGAATGGGGTGAAAATATATAACCCAATGATCATATATAAAAACCACATGTGATAATAGGGTCTTCCATTTATGAAGTTTTTTAATATATCGATCTCCCCTCCTCCGCTAAATTTTGCTTTCCCCACCCCCCATAAAATAAAAAAAACAGACCAGAAAACCAACGGGAAAAGTATCTTGCTCATCCTTTTCTTGTAAAAAAAAGAAAGACTTTCATTTTTTTCAGGTGCGAGTAATAGCGCTCCGCTAATCATGACGAAAACGGGAACACACCAACGGACCAATGAATCATATACGTTTCCTGCCCACCAGGAAAAACTGCCAAGCTCGGCCAGGCTTACCGTATAGGCAGAAATATGCAAAACAATAACAGCAAAAGTCGAAACAATTCTAGCTATATAGAGCCATTCCATTCTATTACGTTCTCTTTGTTATTTATTCCATGAAAATGTTCAGCAGCATATTATTTTTATACACCTTTCATACTTCACGTTGCAGGTGCGTTGGCTGTGTGACTCGGCCCATAAATGGGCCTCGCCCTTCGGGCCGCGGCAAGCCGCGTTCAAATCGGCGTATGCTGATTTGTCGTTCACCCGAATCACTTACCTGAGAAGGGCCAACGCGTTGCGTTGTTCAAAACGCAGCGTGTTTTATCCTGCAACTCGAATTATTTTGGGTATAGATAATAATTTAAATCTATCTCAATTTTTGGCCAGCCTTATATCCAATGGATGTGACGAGCTGACAGGTAGAAGGTCTTGCTCAATAATTCAGCGTATCGATTCACCCAGAGTATGCGAAGATATCGAGGACAACCAAAATTAAAAAATGGCAAGTGAAATGGCCCTAATGAGAAGGTGGAGTAATCATATCACAGTAAAAATAGCATTCCACGTATAAAACGCGACATCAGAAAGAATCGTGAGCGTGGTATCACCGTGTCTCCCGGCTTTCAGGCTGTTCACTGATTGCGTTACGCCACAGACCTGCTGTAGGCCGACTAACGCGCTTCTCCTTATAACAACTGGGTGTATTGTTACTTACCAGTAAGATTTTCTTATATAAGAAAGAATCTTCTAACGTTAACCGCCGTTTAGTTTATTAGCAGTATTTTCCGTAAATGCATCAGTTTTGTTATTCACACGTTATATACCCAAAATAATTCGCGTTGGCCTTTCATATTGAGACTGATAATGAGTCTTGTCACGCAGCAACGCAGCGGCTCCCCGCAACTAAGTGACTGGGGTGAGAGGAAAGCCAATACATCGGCAACCTGAAGTATGACGTGAATAACAAAAGGTTAGAGACAGTATTCCCTATATGAGGGATAGACTTTCTTTGCTAACTATATAAGTATACCGGCCGGTAACGGGATGGCTTTTTGAACACCAGTAAGAAAGAGGGACAATAACGCCCCTTCCTGGCCTCATGAACGCTGCATCGAATAATAATTTGAAATTTTCAGGAGAACGGTGATGAAAAATTCACACCTTAACCTTCCCGCAGGTTACTTTGGCATCGTTCTGGGGATCATTGGGCTGGGCTTTTCCTGGCGATTTGCCGCGACTATATGGCCGGTGACGACCATACCGGCTAATGCCCTGATTGGTCTGGCCATCATCATATGGGCGATACTCATGATTGCCTTGATGGTAAGAATGGTCAGACATGCCGATACGCTTTTGCAGGAAATCAGACATCCGCTTAAAAGCAGTTTTGTGAGCCTGGCACCGGCTACATCCATGTTGGTAGCAATAGGCCTTGTACCGTGGAGTCGCTCGATAGCGCTTGGGCTTTTTCTCATCGCGGTCACTATCCAGCTTACTTATGCAGCCTGGCAAACAGCTGGATTATGGCGTGGAAAGCACCCACGTGAAGCCACTACTCCCGGGCTGTATCTTCCTACTGTGGCGAATAATTTCATCAGCGCTATGGCTTGCGGAGCGCTTGGATTCCAGGATGTTGGCATTCTTTTTCTTGGGGCGGGTATTTTTTCATGGCTTAGCCTTGAGCCGGCGATACTGAGCCGATTACGGAATGTTGATGAAATGTCTCCGGCGGTGCGTTCTTCGCTCGGTATCCAGATGGCGCCTGCGTTTGTCGCCTGCAGTGCCTGGTTAAGTGTGAATGGCGGGCAAGTGGATGTCTTTGCGAAATTACTATTCGGTTATGGCTTATTGCAGGTGTTGTTCATGATCAGGTTGATTCCCTGGTACTGCTCCCAATCGTTTACCCCCGCATTCTGGAGTTTTTCATTCGGTGTGGCATCGCTGGCGACGACATCCATCCGGCTGGGGTATGCGACGCCGGGGGGAGCATTATACTGGATGGCCTTCCCACTATTCATTGCATCTAATTTTATTATCGCTCTACTTATCGTGAAAACATGTGTGCTTTTATTCAAAGGGAAGCTCATCATTTGGGAAGAAACTGTTAAAGAATGATGAAAGCAATAAAAAACACCGGCTGCGGCCGGTGTTGGAATGTGTTTGTCGTTACCATAAAAATTCCATTTTACACCGTTACTTGTACGGTAAATATCATTGCATTGCACGAGTCAGTTTCTTTATTTCACCATCCTGATGATTAAATTTTACCGCAATAATGACTAGTTTATTTTATTAAGTTTCTTTCATTTGGGATTTATCCTATTCTTTAAAAAATAAATGTCTAACACTGTTAAGCATGAAGCAGGACATGCTTCTTATTCTTACATCAAATACTATATGGAAGTGAAAATGATGAAGCTCAAAAGTGTTTTATTAGCATCCTCAGTGTTATTCCTCCCTCTGACCCAACAAGCCCAGGCCGCCTGGGAACTCGGTGATATTTGTTATGGATATGCGACAGCTACCGGATCAGGCTATTCCGGCGGTGCTTTATTATTAGATCCGATTCCTTCCAATATGGAGATTACCGCATTAAACAGGGCGCAGCTGGATTATAAAGGCGTTAAGGCGGCACTCGCCGGTGCTTATCTAAAAGTTACCGGCCCTAAGGGAAGCACTATCGTGTATGTTACGGATTTGTACCCTGAAGGCGGTGATTGTGCACTGGATTTATCATTCAATGCTTTCGAAAAAATTGGTAACCTGCAGGATGGGAAAATCAATATCCAATGGGAATTAGTTAAAGCACCGGTGAGTGGTAATGTTGTATACCGGGTTAAAGAAGGCTCCAATCCTTATTGGGCGGCGGTACAATTCCGTAATGTTAAATACCCGGTTATTGAAATGAAGTATTTAAGAGGTACGCAATGGGTTAGCGCACCGAAAACGGATTACAATCATTTCATTCTGGAGTTTGTGGGTAAAAATGATATTCCAATCGAATTCACCGATATTAAAGGCAATATATTAAGCGATACGTTACCGCCGATGTCGGACAGTACGTCGTCAGCCTATCTGATCACCGGTAAAGTCCAACTGCCCTAACCTGTAAACGTCTCCAACGCTGAAGGGTTACCTCAACTAATCGGTAACCCTTTTCCTCACTGTTCTACTCTACCCCGCGTGATGTCGCATGTTGCAACATTCTCTTGACATCCTGAAGATGCCAATGCAAAACTATACCGTACGGTTCAGTTAAGTAAACCGATATTTATCCCGACGAAACCGCTGCGAGCAAACAGGTGTGCGTTTCATCGCGATAACTTTTGCCTTCACCAGGGAATGTGTTACACCACTCAATCATAGGATACATCAATGAAATCAATCGCATGGGTAGCCAAGCCAACCATTGTGGCCATTGCCGTCTTTTTAGCTGGTTGTTCTGGTAACCAGCAACCTTTACGCTATACCGGCATTGGATCGTCTGCCCAAATGACGCCCAACAATGATGCGTCATCCGACAGAATCCCCTTCAAATATGCCGCTCCGGTCGACTGGAAAAAGTACACCAGCATGATTATCGAGCCGGTTGCTCTTTACTCAGGCAGCGATAATCAGTTTGGTGATCTCTCCACCTCAGACCGGCAGCAACTGGCCGCTTATATGCAAACAAAGTTCGAAGAGGCGCTGCGACCGCGTTTCAAAGCAGCGACGGCCTCTGCTCCAGAGACTTTGCGTCTGAAATTGACGCTGACCGGAGCAGAAACCACGACACAAGTGGTTGGAACGTTCACCAAGTTCGACCTTGCGGGAGGGCCTTACAACATTGTGCAGTCTATTCGAGGTCAAAAAGGCATGTTCAGCGGCTCAGTGAGTTATGCCGTCGAGATTTACGACTCTACTTCCAATCGCTTGCTCCATGCTTATGTCGCCAAACAGTACCCAAATGCCATGAACGTCTCGGCCAGCATTGGTGCATTGAGTGCAGCAGAAGTCGGCATCGATAAGGGGGCGGAAGAATTGGCTAACAGCCTGAAATAAAAATTTGTCACCAGCTAGCCATAAGGCGGTTAGCTGGTTCTTACTTTTTCTTGTTAATGATACGCAGTAGACTTTCTGGTTGAGTGATGGTGGTTAGGCGTAGGGAATTAGATCGTAACTTTTTGATATAACCAATAATAATGTTATTAGGATGAAAAAAGCCAGACGGGTAACCGCCTGGCTTTTTCTTACTGTACTACAGTATTAAATGTGGCTGCCGATAGACAAACAACCACTCAGAATCATGGTTATCATGATAATGCAGGCGAATCCCATTATTTTCATCGTCTTTCCTCATCCCCTTAATATCAACATTTTCCCTTTAAAGCAGAGACACACAACCTGTCAACGTACAGACTGCCGCAAGGTATCCAACCCACACTATAAGTTTCATGCTCGCCTCCAATATATAAACTGTACGGTTTAGTTTATATAAAAGATAAACGCTGTCAAGTCGCCCATTATTAGAAACGATGTATCGAATTAACGTTGAGTTATACCTGAATGGCCCTGCTGATAAACCTAACCATGCCAAGGGCCTGACTGCGGGTAACGTATCCCCACCGGCCGCTGAGGGCTAGGATGATCGCGGTGACGCACCATACAGAAAAAGCTGAACGCCGTTTCTTACCATTTCGTTGATTCTGTCTGTCGAACAATCAGGCAATTCACGTTGTAACAGCATCGCATCCGCCTCTGCTTTAACCAACGACGTAAACTGCATGGCTCTCAGTACAGGGTCAGCCTGCGTTAATTCGCCTTTTTGCATCGCTTCCGCCATGAAAGATGCGAGTCGAGCCATACTTTCTTTTGGTCCGGAGCCTTGAAACAAGTTACCGATATCAGAATGGCCGGCCTCCCCGACTACGATACGATAAATTTGTAATGCCGAATTCCCACCCGCCAATACATGCATCATCTTTTCACCGAAACGCGTCAGTTTACTCTCCAGTGAGCATGATTCATTTTCTGGTGAATCAAGTTCTGCCGCCGCATCTGTCAGGAATCGGGTGCTGTAGGTGCGAACTACCGTTTCGAATAATTCTTCTTTTGAGGCAAAGTAGTTGTAAAGTGTTGCTTTAGACCCACCGGCGCGTTTGGCGACTTCACTCATCGACGCGCGTTCGTACCCTGCTTCCTGAAAAAGTTGGGCTGCGGCATCAATGATGGCCTGTCGTTTCTCCTCAGTCAGTGTTCGCATTGTTCCTCCTCGGGTCGCGATCCGGATTGGGCAGGTAACCGGACAGTGCAGTTTAATTATTGTGTAGTATGCCACACCTAACCCTTGGGAACTGCTCCGTATCGGCTGTTTTTCTCGTTTCTGGCCGGTACAATTCCGGCTTTCTTCGCTTTTCCGTTATGACAACGGGAAAGCTTGCACCAGGGCGTGTCCCCTTCGACCTGTTTAAACGTTGTTTTCTCGATATTGCAATGAAAACGCAGTTGTTTCAGACGGGTAGTGTTTATAGTACACATGTATGTTGTAACTAAATGGTTTTAGAAAACCAGCGTAACATGGTTAACCTAAAAGGGAAAATAAGGGCGGAGACCCGCCCTTCAAACGATGAAATTTAAACAACAAAATCAGCTGTCTGAGATACCTGGCCGACAATCTTCACCAAAAACTCAGGAGAAGTATTGTTATCCAGATTCAGATAAAGATTGCTGGTGTTGGCAGAAGCATCCCAGTTGAGCATGATCTCACCGCCACTACCGCTGAATTGGTTAACAAAATGCAGATTATTGCCGGTATTCAGTGCAGAGAGATCGATTTTATCGGTCCCAGTCTGAAAATCGAGAATCCAATCGGGTGCTGCAACCTTGGAGTCGGACGCCGCCGTGTACACAAAGGTATCTCGGCCACTGCCGCCGTACAGTCGATCAGCTCCGCTTCCACCGAACAGGACGTCATCTCCTGCCCCGCCACGCAGGGTATTGTCGGCATTATTACCAATCAGCAAATCATTACCGGAGCCGCCAATCGCATTTTCAATCGTCACGCCCTCGGCAATCGATACATTCCCTTTCAGGCCGCCGACATCCGAGAGAGAGCCTTCGTTAAGGTTGATGCGCTGGTTATTGCTGTAACCCGAGAAATCAAAGGTATCGTTGCCACCCGCATCCCACGCCGAGAAAATCAGCGCTTTGCTACTGCTGGTCGCGGTGTAGAAATCACGATCGGTATTGGAGTTGAAACCATAAACCGTATCACCAGTACGGGTCGTCATATTGGCGCCATACAGGCGCTGGATAGCGGCGATATCATCCAGCATCGGGCCGGCGGCGTAATGACCTTTGAAATCCCCGCCGGTATTTTTTTCGCTCCAGTAGCTCATGATACTAAACTGGCGGGTGTCTTCGGCGTAGGTCACATCACTGTAACTGGGGTTACCCTCGCCGGCGTTATAGTCTCCCGGATGGTTCAAGCCCAACGCGTGGCCAATTTCATGAGTCAACGTCTGACGGCCGTATTCCATGGTATCCGGGCTACGAATGTTATCCACATTGTAGTTGTACCAGGTCGTTCCCGACGCGCTACCACTCCCCGGCAGATAAGCATACGCTTGCGAGCCATAATCCAGGCGGCCGCTGGAATCACGGGTATAGTTACCGAAGGTGACATTGGCCGACTGATTACCGGTGACTTCCGTAAAGGTGACGTTTGCGACATCCGCCCAGGATTGTAATGCCAGTTTAGCCTGAGAAATTTGCGCCGCATTAAACTTGACGAAGCCGGTATCGCCGTCCGGAGTGGAACGTGCAGACTGAAGGAATTTGAAAGTCAGATTAGCTGACTTGCCAAATACATTGGCTCCATTCCAGCTGACGTTATCACGGGTAATTTGATCTCCCGCCTCCTCAATTGAATAGGATGGTTTACCGTTAATCGTCGATCCATTACCACGCTCATGATAATGCAACAGGTCATAAATCGAGTTATAACTGCTGCTGGGCGCAGATAATGAATGTAAGGCGTCATCATCACGTGAAGACAGATTTTTTTCCATAAAACCCTCATTGACGTTAATAACCAGAGAACCCCATCACCATTAAATCGACAGGTAAATGATGCCCTGCCAACTTAATGACATATTTCCTGTAGAAATCCAGTGATATTGGGTGAATACAATCAGCGCCATTAATAGCGCTGACTATTTATATAAGTCACTGTAATGTTTTTGTAAAGAAAAGTGCGTTATTTTTTTCATTTTATTCAATAAATGATTTTTTGTTTTTAGTATGTTGCTAATTGATGAAAGTGAAATAAGTTATTCGAATGGAGCAAAAAAAAGGAAAACGATTGCGCAGAAAAAAGATAATTAGACTTACTCGGGATTTATTCAAAAAAAATAATGATATTTACGAATAATATTATTCGTAAATCAGGGCAGATTGCCTGCCCTGTGAAATAGGGTCAAAATACCATTACACGATAATATCGGACTGTGTTGCCTGGCCGACAACACGCACCAGGAAATCTACCGAGCTGTGGCCTGCTTCATGGAGCCACAAATTAGTGACGCTGTTCGCCGCATCCCATTGCAGCATCACTTCCTGCCCTTTACCGGTAAACTGATCTTGTACAAAGCTCAACTGGCCTCCATTACGGAACGCCGACAAGTCGATTTTATCCGCACCGCTCTGGAAATCATTAATCCAGTCGTATGCCGATACAGTGGAATCCTGACCGCTACCGTAAACGAACGTATCGCGGCCCGCACCACCGCTCAGCGTATCCGCGCCTGCAGCGCCGTAAAGAATATCGTTGCCCGCGCCGCCCTGCAGTACGTTGTCGGCAGCGTTACCCACCAGAAGGTCATTGCCGGAACCGCCGATCGCATTCTCGATGGTCACACCGTGTGCGATGGAAACATTGCCTTTCAGGCCGCCGACATCCGAGAACGAACCTTCGTTCAGGTTGATGCGCTGATTATTGCTGTAACCTGAGAAATCAAAGGTGTCGTTACCGCCCGCATCCCATACCGAGAAAATCAGCGCTTTGCTACTGTCGTTCGCGGTGTAGAAATCACGGTCGGTATTGGAATGGAAACCGTAGACTGAATCGCCGGTACGGGTCGTCATATTGGCGCCGTACAACCGCTGGATAGCGGCGATATCATCAATCATCGGTGCGCCGCCATAGTGGCCTTTGTAGTCTGCACCGGTTTCATTCTCACCCCAGTAACTCATGATACTGAACTGATAGCTATCTTCCGCATACACGGCATCATTATAGCTTGGGTCACCTTCACCCGCGTTGTATTCACCTGGATGCGCCAGCCCCAATGCATGGCCAATTTCATGGGTTAAAGTCTGGCGACCGTACTCTTCGGTCCCGGGGCTACGGATGTTGGACTGATTATAGTTATACCAGGAACTCCCCGCGCCCTGATAATTCCCCGGATAATAAGCATAGGCCTGTGTACCATAATCCAGGTTACCGCTCGCATCACGGGTATAGTTACCAAAGGTAAGGTTGGCTGACTTATTACCCGTGACTTCGGTAAACGTCAGGTTTGCCACATCAGCCCAGGATTGCAGCGCCAATTTCGTCTGTGCTATCTGTTCTGCATTAAATTTTACGAAGCCTTTATCGCCAGCTGGTGTTGACGTCGCTGACTGCAAAAACTTAAATGTCAGATTGGCTGATTTGCCAAATACATTGGTTCCGTTCCAACTGACATTTTCGCGGGTAATTTGCGCGGCCGCCTGATCGGCAGAATAGGATGTTTTGCCATTAACCGTCAGGCCATTACCACGGTCATGATAATGCAGAAAATCATAAACGGAATTATACGCGCTGGCCGTATTGGCGGATGCGGATAATGCTTGTTGTGCGTCATCTTGACGTAAAGACAGATTTTTTCCCATAAAATCCTCTTGAAACAGTATAAAAAATAGTCGTCATTGGTTATTCAGGGCGAGCGGCACCCTGCCGGAATGACATATAAAATAAGATTTCCTTTGAAATCTTATTAAACAGAGTGGCCAGGCCACCCTGTTTAATATTTTCAGCGATTAACTATGCAATAATATCGGACTGTGTTGCCTGGCCGACAATACGCACCAGGAAATCCACCGAGCTGTGGCCCGCTTCATGGAGCCACAGGTTGGTGACACTGCTCGCCGCATCCCACTGCAACATCACTTCCTGCCCTTTGCCGGTAAATTGATCCTGTACAAAGCTCAACTGGCCTCCATTACGGAACGCCGACAGGTCGATTTTATCCACGCCGCTCTGGAAATCATTAATCCAGTCGTACGCCGATGTGGTGGAATCCTGACCGCTGCCATACACAAAAATGTCGCGTCCGGCTCCGCCGACCAACGTATCAGCACCGGTGCTGCCGTATAACACATCATCGCCCGCGCCGCCCTGCAGCACGTTGTTAGCACCGTTCCCTACCAGAAGGTCGTTGCCGGAACCGCCGATCGCATTCTCGATGGTCACGCCGTGTGCGATGGAAACGTTACCTTTCAGGCCGCCGACATCCGAGAGAGAGCCTTCGTTCAGGTTGATGCGCTGGTTATTGCTGTAACCCGAGAAGTCAAAGGTATCGTTACCGCCCGCATCCCATACCGAGAAAATCAGCGCTTTGCTGCTGTTATTCGCGGTGTAGAAATCACGGTCGGTATTGGAGTGGAAACCGTAGACTGAATCACCGGTACGGGTCGTCATATTGGCGCCGTACAACTTCTGGATAGCCGCGATGTCGTCCATTAACGGACCAGCCGAGTAATGGCCTTTGAAGTCGCCGCCGGTGTTTTCGACATCCCAATAACTCATGATGCTAAACTGACGGGAATCTTCTGCATAAACGGCGCTGTTTTTGTAGCTGATATCGCCTTCGCCGGCATTGTACTCAGCCGGATGACTCAGCCCCAGCGCATGGCCGATTTCATGGGTAAAGGTCTGGCGACCATATTCTTCGGTATCCGGGTTGCGGATATTCGATTGGTTGTAGTTGAACCAGGCACTACCAGACAACGGATGTTGCCCCGGGTAAGCGGCATAAGCCTGAGTCGTGTTTTCAATGCTGCCATCCGCGTTGCGGGTGTAGTTAGCGAAGGTCAGATTGGCTTTTTGGTTAGGGCTGACTTCAGTAAACGTCAGGTTCGCCACATCAGACCAAGACTGCAAAGACAGTTTTACCTGTTGCATCTGGACCGGAGTAAACTTGACCGGTCCGGTATGGCCATTAGGCGTTGAACTAAAGGTATTTAGAAACGAATAGGTCAAATTCGCCGCTTTGCCGTATACATTGTCGCCATTCCAGGTGGTATGCGGCCGGGTTAACCCTTCTTCCACCGCTTTGTCGGTAGAATAAGACGGCTTACCATTAACCGTGACACCGTCACCGCGCTGATGGTAATACCAAAAGTCATACACATCTGCATAGCCGGTATAACTACCGGCCTTGGCGGCAGCAGAGGTATTTAACGATACATTCTCGTTTTGTTGCATATTACTTCTTCCATAAAGTCTGACTTATTATCGTCAGAATGCCTTAATTCGCCATTAAATCTTCGTCAATTAACAGCTAACGAGATTTAATGACACACCAATCTTTCACAGCGTGCCGTGAAAGAAATATCGTGGAAACTGCATGAGTTAATGCAAAAAATTTATTATCAATTCACTTTATTGCCGGATGCCGTTTTAGCCCTGTTTTTATTAGCGGCCTCGGCAGGTTGAAACCAGGCGGCCAATTGCATCATATCCTGATCACTCAACGTGCCGGCGGTATAACGTAGATTTAACCACGCCTGAAGCCAGCGATATTTCACTTCGGTCAGTTCGCGTCGGGCGTTGTACCACTCCTGCTCCGCCATCAACACATCCAGATTGATACGCTCACCACCGGCAACGCTCTGCCGGGTAGCGCGAATGGCTTCCGCAGCCGCGGTAACGCTCATCTGCCAGGCGCGGATCTTGGCTGCGCCGTTGATACACAGGTTGAACTGACGGCGAAGTTCCGCAAAGGTTTGCCGGGTTTGATTATCCAGCTCCGCCTGATTTTGGGCATACTCTGCCGTCGCCTGACGCATCGATGCGGAAACCGCACCGCCGGAATACAACGGCACGCGAACCTGCACCCCGACCGTCTGGGTGTCGTATTTCTGGTTATAGTTGTACTCGGACTCCGACAAACTACTACGGGTAGACGCCACCAGATCCATAGAGGGCAGATGACCGGCTCGATTACGCTCAATTTCATAGCGGCTGTAATCAACATTCTCTCGTTGCACGGCCAGCTTAGCGTTATGCCGCACCGCCAGTTCGCGCCACTGCGTTAAAGGGCGGTTCTCCGTCACATTATCCGGCAACTCCTCCAACACCAGCGGGGACAGATCCTGAATCTGTAGCGGCGAGCCGATCATATTTTCCAGCGCGGTCATCGCAGCATCTAACGTGTCTTCCTGCTCGATACGTTGCGCTTCGATCACGGTATAGCGGGCTTCCGTTTCACGCAGGTCGGTCTGTGTTCCTTCACCCGCCGCCAGCAGGCGACGATTCAACGCCAGCTGTTCCTGATAGGCGCGTCGCTGCGCATCCAGCAGCATCAGTTTCTCCTGCGCCAACAGCGCATCACTCCAGGCCTGATACAATCGGACCATCAAATCCTGGCTGCGCTCGCGAAACCGCTGATCGGCCATCAATTTCCGGGTAACGCCCTGCTGGTAACGCGCCCAGGCGGCATAATCCAGTAGCGGCTGACGCAGCGTAAGGGTCGAGACATAGTTGTTGTAATCACGCTGGGTGGTGTTATCCGTCGTCCGGTCGCGCTGCGTCACCTTAGAGTGGCTGTAATTGGCGCCATAGCTATATTGCAACGATGGCAACAACCCGGCTCGACCGATCGCCACTTCTTCCTGCCCGGCATCGCGCTCAAAGCCCGCCGCACGGAGTTGCGCATCATTACGCAGCGCCAGCTCCCATGCATCCAGTAGCCCCATCGCCTGAGCGCCGACGCCCGGCAGGGATAACGCCACCGCTAATAATCTCGCCAGTAATACCGCTTTCCTTCGCATTGATTTTTTCCGCTACTCTTCCGTCAACGCCAGATGCATACGATCCATCAACGGCTTAAACAGATAATTGATAAACGAACGTTCTCCGGTGCGCACAAACCCCTGCACCGGCATACCGGGTTTTATTTCTAAGCCATGCAACGAACGTTTGCCTTCTTCACTCACCTGAATACGCAGGCTGTAATATGGCGAGCCGTCTTTTTCATCCACCAACCGATCGGCCGAGAGCAAAGTCACCGTGCCGGGTACTCGCGGCGTAGTGCTCTGGCTGAATGCCGTGAACTGCAATTCAACCGGCAGGCCGGATCTGACTTTATCGACCATTTCAACCGGGATACGGCCATCCACCAGCAAAGGTTGATCTTCTGGCACGATCTCCATCATCACCTGCCCGGCGCCGATCACACCGCCTTCCGTGAACACTTTCAGATCAACCACGGTGCCGGCGACCGGCGCACGCACCTGCACATTGGCCAGATTAAAATCCGCCTTTTCGCGCTGGCTGATCACTTCATTCAATTTGGCCTGCACGTCAGACAATTCGCTGCCGACTTCTTTGTCATACTCCTGCTGGCGCTGGGCAATACGCAGCTTCTGTTGCTGAATATCTCGCCGGGTTCGCCCGACTTCACCGCTGGTCTGCGCCAGTTCGCCGCTAACCTGTGCGAACAGCCGTTCCGTCTCCAGCATTTTGTTACGCGGCACATAATTATCCGCCGCCAACGGGCGCAACCCCTGTAACTGCTGGCTTAACACCGCCTGCTCCGATTGTTTGCTGGTCATTACTTTCTGTAAGGCAACCAGCGACATTTCCAAACCTTCGATACTGGCGCGCACACCGTCCGTCTCCAGCTTCAGCGCCTGCTGACGACTGCGCAACAGATCCTCCTGCAACGCGACGATGGCGGCCACTTCCGGCCGCTGCCGTGCTTCTACCAGCCGCGGCGTCGCCACCAGCGACGTTTGATTGCGCTGTTCCGCCAGCAAACGGGCTTCGCGAGCAATCAGTTGATCATATTGGGAACCCAGACCTTCGCTGGTAGTGCGGGCGTCGACGGCATTCAGCGTCAACAGCACCTGACCTGCGCTAACGCGATCCCCCTCTTTCACCTGGATTCGCTCGACAATACCGCCCTGCATATGTTGGATGACTTTACGGTTGCCGGAGACCACGACGTTACCTTGTACCGCCACCCCTTTATCCAGCGGCGCCAGCAGCGCCCACAGCAGGAAGCCGCCAAAACCGGCAAACACCAGCCACCAGCCGAGCCGCAACGCCCGTTCTTCATCGCGGCTGGCGCGGTCGCGCATTGCCGCTTCATTCAATTCGTCCTGTGTCGTTACATCGATACCTGTCATCGGTTAATCCCTGTCATTGCGGCATCGCAGCCGGAGTAGTCATCCGGGCCTGATTCGCGGCGCTACGCTGTTGCAATTCCGTCAGCACATCTCGCGCCAGCCCCATACGCTGCTGCTGGCCCTCGTGGAGGATCAAAATCTTTTGCGCCAGCGTGGTCAGCGCCGGACGATGGGTGATCAACACCACCGTGGCACCGCGTTTCTGCAATGCAACAATCGCCTGCATCAGAGCCTGATCGCCTTCGCTATCCAGGCTGGAATTGGGTTCATCGAGAACCAACAGGCAAGGATCGTCGTACATAGCGCGCGCCAAACCGATACGCTGTCGCTGGCCACCGGACAGACCGCTCCCCCCATCGCCCAACTCCGTGTCATAGCCATTCGGTAAAGAGAGGATCAGCTCGTGTACGCCGGCCAGTTTTGCCGCCGCCACTACTTTTTGCGGGTCAGCCTCGCCAAAACGGGCAATGTTTTCCGCCAGCGTGCCTTTAAACAACTGCACATCCTGCGGCAAATACCCTATGGACGGGCCAAAAGCACTTTTATCCAGCTGATTCAGGTCGGCGCCGTCCAGACGCACCTTGCCTTGCGTCGGCGCCTGTGCGCCAACCAATAACCGTGCCAGAGTAGATTTACCCGAGCCGGACGACCCAAGAATCACCAGCGTTTCGCCGGCCTGCAGTGAGAAATGGATATTCTGCAACCGGGCATGGCCTTGCGCCGAACGCAGCGACACCTGCTCGACGCCAAGATGTCCTTCCGGCGCGGGCAGCGCCATGGTCGTCGGTCGTGGCGGATAGGCGGCGATCAGTTTGGTCAGCCGCTGCCAGGCGATGCGTGCACTGCTCCACTGTTTCCAGACTGCAATCAATTGATCAATAGGGCTCAGCACCCGGCCAACCAAAATGGACCCGGCGATCATCATCCCCGGCGTAATTTTGCCGTCGATAGCCAGCAACGCCCCTAACCCCAGCATCAATGATTGCAATGCGATACGGCTGTATTTGGAGGCGCCGCCTACCGCTGCAGCACGTTCGCTGGCGAGGTTCTGTAGGGAAATAAAGCGATAATGACGCGTCAGCCAGCGCCGACGCAGGTTGCCGAGCATCCCCATGGCTTCAATCACATCGGCATTGCGCAGTTGCGCATCGGCCAGATGGGTTGCCTGCTGCGAATGCTGATTCGCCTCCGCCAACGGCTGATTGGTCAAACGCTGGTTCAGCCAGGTCAGCGCAACCAACACGACGGTTCCCCCCAACGCCAGCAATCCCAGCCAAGGGTGGAGTAAAAACAGTACCAGCAGAAATAATGGAAACCACGGCACATCAAAGAAGGCAAACAATGCGTTGCCGGTAATAAACTGACGCAGCAGGGTAAGATCGGTCAACGCCAAACCGGCGCGGCCGTCGCCGGCTTCCAGATTGCGGGCAAACGCCGCATTGAAAACATCCTGATTGAGCGCCAGATCGATACGCGTGCCTAACCGTACCACCAGCAGGCTACGAACCCACTCCAGCGCACCCATAAAGGCACATAGCCCTACCATCAGCAGCGTCAGCATCAGCAGGGTAATGCCGTTGCCGGAAGCCAGTACCCGGTCATACACCTGTAGCATATAAACCGAAGGCGCCAACATCAGCAGGTTAATCACGGCGCTGAATATTCCGACGCTCCAGAAGCTACGACGGAATCGGCGCAACACGCCGAACAACGAACGATCTTGCTCAAAGGAAGCATTCACGGCAGAGCTCTCTCCCTCAGGCTTTCTTTTTCAGAATGCGAACACTGCCGTTAGCCAGCTTGTGTTCGTAGTGATCGCGATTACGGCTGAAAAACGCCACTGCCGAGCCATCCGCCTGCGTTAGCGTCAGCCCATCAGGCGTAGGCCGCCAGCCGGCCGGCACCTCAGGAAGCAATGTATTCAGGCACGCACTGTCGCCGCTCAGCGTCCAGGTGGTACTATCCAGTACATCCGTCTTCAGGCGGATATCGCAGCGTTGTTCCGCACCGCTCAATACCCACTCACCGCTCAGTTCCGCTGCGGACGGTAATCTCAGACTGCTCGCCATACATCCTCCACTCAGTACACCCAGTAATGTCGCAATAATAAGCTGTTTCATGATATTCCCATCATTTGGCCATCAGCGAACGCGTTTAATAATTGAAAGCATGTTGTTGAATACGCCACCATACCTGCCATGCTTAAATTCCCTTTAAATAGCGAGGGTATAGCCGTCACACGTCATTGGGCATATTGGACTTATTGTCAAACAACGAAATCAGACGGCTGAATATTTACCGAAAAACCAGCCGTGTTATGTCCGCTTAAATACAACCACATATTGAATCGTTTTTCCCGGCGGAAACAAAAATATCGTTGCCTGCGCCGCCGGTTAAAATATCAGCGTCGCCATCACTATAAAGCACATCATTATCGACGCCGCCGTCGATACGATTATCAGACGGCTTGACTACAATCACATCGTTGCCTGAATCGCCGATGGTATTTTCAATCACTGAACTTGCTGCAATAGAAATATTGCCGTGGATTATTTGAACGCGGGCCTGCGCCAACGCATCGGACGGCTTATCGCCGATAACGCCATTCCCTCGCGTATGGGGATTCCATAATTCATAAACATCCGCCACGCCGGTATAACCACCGGATGATGACGAAGAAAGATCAATTTTCTTACCGAATAAAGCCATAATGTTTCCTCCATGAAATCATTTTGTATCTGATGATGTTATCCCTTATGAGATAGCATCTGTTTATACCCGTCATACTTCAAGTTGCAGGTGCGTTGGCTGCGTTCGTTCACCCGAGTCACTTACCTGAGTAAGCTCATCGGGATTCTCTCTCTTGCCGCCTTCCTGCAACTCGAATTATTTTGGGTATATAACAGTACTGTTTATAAAATCGTGTTTTTATAAAATTACTGCTAAACACTAACCATTCGCTTTCCTCTATTGAAAGTGAATGTTCCTTGTTATGCGTTGTTATGCGTTAAATCAGATAACCCGGTAGCGATGGTGCAAACCGGGCAACACAGACAGGTTAGTAAAACAGAAATAAAATGACAAGATTCCGTCAAGAAAATCGATGTTTAGTGACATACAGTTCAGACTGCAGAAAAAAAACCAGACAGAACACCGTAGAAGTAAAAATTAACGGAATAAAAAACGGCGCATCTGTAACCAGACGCGCCGCCATGCTCATGACATGAAAACAAATTACAGCGACGCCAGCGCAGCGCGAATGACGTCGGCATACGGCGTAGTCGGGCGACCCAGCAATGCCGACAACGCATTCTTGTCATCAAACAACCCGCCTTTTTCCGCACCGGCGTCGGAATCCGCCAGCATATCGGCCAGGCCGCCCGGCAGACCGGCGCCTTTCAGCGCGTTGGCGAAATCGGCTTCCGACAGGTTGACATACTGCACCGGCTTGCCGCTTTGCTGCGCAACTTCGGCGGTGAATTCCGCCAGCGTATAGCTATGATCACCGGCCAATTCATACACCTTTCCTGCCTGACCATGCAGTTGCAGCACGATGGCCGCCGCTTGTGCATAGTCGCTACGCGCCGCCGAAGCAATACGCCCCTCGCCGGCGGCACCGATGAACGCGCCGTGCGCCAAAGCCGGCGCAATACTGGCGGCATAGTTTTCGGTATACCAGCCGTTACGCAAAATGACGTGAGGGATGCCGGAAGCCGCCAACGCCGCTTCCGTCGCCAGATGTTCGGCCGCCAGCCCCAGCGGCGACGTATCCACATGCAGCAGGCTGGTGTAGGCAATGAGGCCGACTCCCGCCTTTTTGGCCGCGTCGATCACCGCCCGGTGCTGAGCTTCACGTTTGCCGACTTCACTTGATGAAATCAGCAACAGTTTTTCTATCCCTTTCAGCGCATTAACCAGTGTTTCGGTTCTGTTGTAATCGCCATAGCGAACATGAACCCCTTGCATCGCCAGCGTACTGGCTTTAGCCGGATCACGAACCACTGCAACGATCTGCTCTGTCGGTATTGACTTTGTCAGTGCATCAATGACTAAACGGCCCAGTTGGCCCGTTGCTCCTGTAATCGCAAACATCGTGTACTCCTATAATCAACACATTCCACGTCAATCAACACATTCCACGCCGCTCCGCCCCGAATATTCCAATGTCGATATCGGGTTGAGGCACACATCCGCAGCATAGAGCCCAAGCTCACTTTTAGTAAGTACTAACAAAAATGTTAGTGTGAAATAAAATGCAGGAATCATCACAGAATACATGCCGCCGGCTTCCCGCCGGCGTGTTGCCGGGTAACCTGTGAGACACGTACTCTGTCGGTTTTTTAGTTTCAGTCACATCGCACTTATGCGATATTGCTTTTTCAGCGGACTGATGACGCAAATATTTGTCATATTTGTCACTTCTTTACGTATTTGATTCGTGACCATCAGAATTATAATCGCAGATAGTGAACACGATTTTCTGCCTTGACGGTTTATCACAAAGGGTCTCTTTGGCGTGGCAAAATTATTTTTACGCAGTGGAAATTTAGACGATTTTCTTGCGTTGGGAGAAAACGGTCAGCCCGTTTATACCTCGGCGCTACAATTACGGGAAACACTGCGTCTTCGCAAACAACAGCCTATTGCTGACTGTCTGGCCATTCCCCAACCTAACGAGGATGGCGATCACATCGACTGGTATTCCCCTTTTTCCGGTAAAATCACCTCCTGGATGGCAGCCAGCGACGAGCAACGCGAGCAGGCGTTGACGATACTGGAGCAGTATCTCAACACCGTCGACGCTATCAGCGAACGGGCGCGGCAATCCGACAAACCGGCGCAAAAACTCTTCGGGGTATTGTTATCGAAAGCCTTTCAGTTTCCGGGTTCCAACCACGTTTACCTGGTGGACGATAAACCGGTTATCACCTTCTGGGGGTTCGTCAGCCTGGGGAAAAAATCCCGCACTGACGTGCTGGAATGCCTGCGCCCGGTTGAACCGGTCGAGATTCCAGAACCCGTACCGGAACCGCTGCCGGAAGTGACCGCGCAGGTTACCGATCCAGAACCGGAACAACCGCTGCTGCCGGCTGAGCCGGAACCCGTTGTGGTTGAGGTTGCCGAACCGGTTTCTCCGCCGCAAGCCGCGCCATCGCCACGCCGGGTTTGGACCAGCGTTTGGCTGTGGGCACCGGGCGCGGCGCTGCTGGCGACGTTGGCATTCCAGATCCGCGGTTGCGTTTCTCACCCTGACAATAGCGCGCCGGCGGCGGTAACCGCCATGAAGCCGGAAAAACGCGTGCTGAGCGCCACGCCGCCGACGGACCCCGTCCCTCAGCCGAACCTGCCGTTAAACGTCGCGACGCTGTTACCGCAGCCGGTCAACGCCGAATCGCAGAAAAAAGCCGAAGAAAAAGCGCCGGAAGCCCCTGCTGCCGTCGAGATAGCCGCCGCACCGAAGGGCGCGCTGGTGATGCCTGCCGACGCGGTGAAAATCGGCTCCATCCGTTTCCTCGACGGCAACTGGCAAGCGACTGTCTCGGTGAAAAATCCCCTGACCGGCAAGCCGCCGGTTCTCCGTTACCAGATCAAAGACGGCAAAGGCCGGGTGCATTTTACCTATGGCGAAAAAGTCACCTGCCAGGCTGAGGTAGAGGCCGGGCTGCATCAGTCCGGTAATCTGGTGATCAACAGCCGCTATCGTGCGCGCTGCAGCGATGGTTCCCGCTATCCGATGCCGGAAATCGTCTGTACCCGACAGGAAGCAAGCGAAGCCGCTGAATGTAAAGGCCGCTATGATGCCGATACTTTGCTACCGGTGACGATTAAGCGTGAGAGCAAATAACCATGCTGGCAACCCTGACTGACTATAAACAACACATTACGCTAATTCAGAATAGCGGCATTCAGTTTCTTGATTTTGCACTGAAGCTCACGCCGGCGCGCTCAGGCTTCGCCAATCGTTTCGTGCGCAAAAGCGCCAACGGGCCGCTACTGCGACTGACGTATAACGACCACAGCGGAAAATACACATTGCCGAGTGCGGTGCAGGTGCTGCCGGAAGCGGTTAACCCGGAGTCCAGCTACACGCTGGAGCAGTCGCTACGCCTGCTCAGCAACGTGTGGCTACCGCTACCGTTCTTCCGCTTTAACCCACCGCGCACCTTCATGGGCGGCCCGAACAACTGGGCGCGGGTACAGGTGCTGGAACTAGGCGAGCCCGACGATGACGGCAACACCCACCGCCTTTGTCTGGCGTTCGATACCCGCGTGTATCCGGAAAGTCATGATCTGGAAGCGCTGGCCCCCAGCGAAAACGACATCAACGCCGGGCGGCTGTTCACGCTGGCCTACCACAGCGAAGAACTGGACGATTTTCTCGACCAGACCTGGGTGGACGGCTGGCTGCGCGAAGCCTTTTCTCAGCAAGCGCTTGCGGTAGAAAACCGCAAACCTCGCGACATCCGCCAGAATCTGCGTGAGTTCGAATATCAGGCGCATTATCTGAATCTGCTGGATATTATGGCGACGCTGCTGAATGTGCCGGAAATCCGTATCACCAGCAGTACCTTGAAAGAACCCGCCATTAATGTCGATCTGATTCTTGATGTCGGTAACTCCCATACCGCCGGAATTCTGGTAGAGGATCACGCCGACGAAAGCAATGGCCTGCGGCAAACCTACGAGTTGCAGATCCGCGATTTAAGTCAGCCTCATTATTTGTACAACGAGCTGTTCGACAGCCGGGTGGAATTCGCGCAGGCGCGTTTTGGCAAGCAGAATTTCTCCTTTGAAAGCGGGCGTGACGATGCCTTTATCTGGCCGTCGATGACCCGTGTCGGACGCGAGGCCAGCCGTCTGGCGTTGCAGCGTCAGGGAACGGAGGGCTCCAGCGGTATTTCCAGCCCGCGTCGTTATTTGTGGGACGAAGAACCCTATGTGCCGGGTTGGCGTTTCAGCCAAACCACCAGCCCGCGGCAACAGGAGCCACTGGCAAGCGCCTTGCCGTTGACCATGCTGGTGAATGATGAAGGACAACCGCTGTTCAGCCTGCCGCTGGACGAGCGTCTGCCGGTATTTGACCCGCACTACAGCCGTAGTTCCGTGATGACGTTCATGCTCTCCGAGCTGCTGGCGCAGGCGCTGATGCAGATGAACAGCGCCGCCCAGCGTCTGAAAATGATCCATGCCAACGCGCCGCGTCAATTGCGTAATATCATTCTGACCCTGCCGTCGGCCATGCCCAAACCGGAACGCGAGATTTTCCGGCGCCGGATGATCGAAGCGATCGGCCTGGTATGGAAAGCGATGGGCTGGCACCCGGCCGATGAGGACTTCCTGACGGAAGAAGGCCAGCGCAACAGCAGCGTGCCGGTGCCGGACGTTCAGATGGAGTGGGATGAAGCCACTTGCGGGCAAATGGTGTACCTCTACAACGAAGCGCAGGTGAATTTCGGCGGCAGAGCGGAGGCGTTCTTCGCCAGCATGGCTCGCCCGGATAAGGAACTGGCGGATGACGAACAGCCAGGAAAAACCTTGCGTATCGCCTCGATTGATATCGGCGGCGGCACCACCGATCTGGCGATTACCCAATACTGGCTGGATGACGGCGTCGGCAGCAACGTCAAAATCATCCCCCGGCTGCTGTTTCGTGAAGGGTTTAAAGTCGCTGGCGACGACATTTTACTGGATGTGATCCAGTTGTATGTGCTGCCGGCCTTACAGGCTGCGCTGAAAAAAGCCGGCGTTGTCAGCCCGGATGGCCTGATGACCCGGTTGTTCGGCAGTGAAGGCCGAATGGACGGTCAACTGACATTGCGCCAGCAGGTTACGCTGCAGATGTTCATTCCTATCGGTCAGGCGATTCTGGAAGCCTATGAACGGTTCGATCCGCTCGATCTGAATGCGGAAATCGACACCACGTTCGGTGAAATGCTGCCGCAAACGCCGACGCGCAAGGTACTGGAGTACATCAATAACGAGATCCAGCGGGAACTGCCGGATGAAGAAACGCCGTTCGACATCCTGCACGTGCCGTTGATCCTGCGTCTTGGCAAACTACACGGTGAATTTCTGGCGAATCGCATGAGTATTACCCAACATCTGCGATTGATGTCGGAAGTCGTTTCGTTGTATGCCTGCGACGTGTTGTTGCTCACCGGTCGGCCGTCTCGCTTCCCCGGCATTCAGGCGTTGTTCCGCCATCTGCAACCCTTGCCGATCAACCGCATGATGTCGCTGGATGGGTATCACACCAGCGACTGGTATCCGTTCAACAAACGCGGCCGGATTGAAAACCCGAAATCCACGGCCGCGGTGGGGGCGATGCTGTGCCTGTTGGCGCTGGATCTACGCCTGCCGGGTTTCTACTTCAAAGCCGGAGATTTCGAACCCTACTCCACCGTGCGTTATCTTGGCATGTTGGACAGTACCCACACGCTCACCACCGATAATGTCTACTATAACGACATCGATCTGGATGATGCCGATTTCTCGCTGGACGAACAGGCGGGTTTTGAAGTGCGTGGTTCGCTGTGCCTCGGTTTCCGCCAGTTAGACAACGAACGCTGGCCCGCCTCGCCGCTCTACTCGTTATCGATAGTCGACCCGGAACTGGCCCGCAAAGTGGCCGGCGACAGCGTACTGCATGTGCGCCTGAAAGTGGTGCCGGGCGACGACAATCTCACGCCGGAGCGTTTTGAAATAGCTCACGCGGTGTTGGGATCAGGGCACACTATTTCACCGCATCAATTGAGGTTAAAACTGAATACCTTGTCCAGCACGGTTTCCGGCATGGCACATTACTGGATCGATAGCGGGAGCGTCTTCAAGAAATGAAAGCATTAACGCCCAAACAGTTGTCGAGCCGTCTCAGCCGTCAGTTGCAATCTGTTTCACAAGGTGTGGATCAGGCGATCGCCTGGGTAGAAGAAACCCGGCGTAACGTTCCCCGTTTAGACATGGAAGCCGACAGGCTGATCATTAAGTTACGGCGTTGCCGCAATAAAGCGCGCGGGTTGTCTGAATCATCGCTCAAAGAGATTGCCATGGGCATGTTCGGACTGGCTCAGGGAGGAAAAACCTATTTGCTGACCTCGTTGGCCGGGGGAGAAAACGGGCGAATCGAAACCTCCATCGGCGGCGTAACGCTGGATTACCAGAAAAACATCAATCCGGATAACCAGCAACCGGCCTTCGTCACTCGCTTTACCCGGCAAGTCGAAGGCAAAAGCACCCCGAATCCGGTACAGCTCCAGTTGCTGAACGAGGCCGATATCGCCCGCATTATCGCTTACGCCGTGATTCTTGATACGGATCAGGGTAACGCGCCGGAACTCGATGAGCAGCATATTGCCGACCACCTGAAAACCCTGTCGCTACACCGCCAGCAAGAACCCGTCGCCGGGCTGACCAGCGATGATGTGGTGGCGCTGTGGGATTATTTGATGCGCCATGATGCGCGGCGGCAAAAACCGCTGGAGCGCAAGTTTTGGCCGTTGGCGGTCGAGCTGGCGCCCTACCTCGGCATCGACGATCGCGCCGCCCTGTTCTCGGTGTTATGGGGTGAGCAGGCGGAATATACATCGCTCTACCGCCACTTTTCCCACACACTGGAGCAATTGTCCGGTGCCCGCAAGGTGCTGGCGCCGATCAGCCTGCTGGTGGATGAATCGCTGCAACCCGACAGCGGTATTTTCAATGCCGGACAATTCGACAGGCTCAATAGCCCTTCCGATCTCAGCGTGCAAGTACGCCCTATCGTCAACGGCCGGGCCGCCAGAGGCGTGGAGCTGTCGCTGGCCGAGCTGATTATGCTGGCAGCGGAAGTGCAAATTCCGCTGTTATCTCCGCCGAAGGAAACACTCTTCGGGCAGGTCGATCTGCTTGATTTTCCGGGGTTCAGTCTACAAGACGACGCCGAACCCGAGCCGGATGACGATAACCCGGACCGGTTGTTGCGGCACAAACCTCACCCGTTATCCCGCGCATTACTGCGCGCCAAACGCGCCTATCTGCTGGAGCGTTATAACGACGATCAGGAAATGAATCTGCTGATGGTCTGTACCGCCGCAGCCTGCAAAGCCGACGTGCGCCATGTCGGCCGGGCATTGGATTTCTGGGTGCGGCACACCCAGGGTGAAAACCCGCAGATCCGCAGTCGCCGCAAACCCGGCCTGATCTGGGCGGTCACGCGCCATGACCGCCGTTTTACCCACGGTCATAACAACGACGAAGCCGTGCAGCGTTATGTCGGCAATCCCGGCGACGCCTGGGGCACCATGCTGGCGATGGACAAGCGCGGTATCAACCGGATGGCCGCCTGGCTGGATGCTGAAGTGCGCCGCGAAGTGAAACTGGGCCGTATCAACGAGCAGTTAAGCGAATTACAGCGCGAACTGTCCGATAATTTGCTCGGCAGTTGGTATCAACCTGCCGGTGCCGACGACCCGGCGCGCAAGCAACATATTGCCGAATCGATGCTGAAAGCACTGCAAACCCGTACCGGGGTGCATGGCGAACTGCTGGAGCGGTTGTTGCCTTCTCGCGAGGAGTTGCGCCGCCTGTATTTGCAGCAACAGGAGCAGCAACCGCCGCGCAACTTTGCGTCCTATCAGGAAACTCTGGATACGGCGGTGCCGCTGGTCAGTTACGAGCCGTTCGGCGTAGGCCTAGATATCGATCTGTTCAGCGATGAGGAGCCGGTAGAGAGTGAAGATAAAGAAGCAAAAAAAACACCGGTCATTCCCGCGCACGCCGACGAAGAAACAGCAGACAGCCACAGCTATGAGGCGGAGTTCGCCCGTAATTTGTACCGTTATTGGGTAAACCACCTGCGCAATCTGCCGGAAAACATCGCCATCATCGAACTGTTGGGCATCAACCGCCCCACCATCGAAATGTTGGTGGAGGAACTGATCACCGCCAGCGTTCGCTTGAAGATAGACGATGAACTGCAAACCATGCTGGTGGATTCCGGGCAGCTAGGGATCAACCGGGAGAGCAAAGCGGACAGGCAGGTATCGCGCGCGCTTAATGTCCTCGGCGATTTCGTCGCCTGGCTGGGGTTCCAGCAGGTGCCGGAAGCACAACGCCCGGACAGCCGCGTGAACAAAGGCAACAAGATCTTTGCCAAACCGGAAAAGCAGGTGGCCAACTTTGGTTCGTCCCGTCGCTTGACCAAGCTCTCGGCAACGCCGGTCAATAATACGGCGTATTATATCTATGACTGGCTAATCGGCCTTAATGAGATGATTATCCAGAACGCCGGTTACGCCGCCGGTCGTGATATCAAACCTAAACAACGTGAACGTCTGGGAACCATCCTTAACGTGATCAAACCGGCCGAAGGTTAACGATACAGGCGGGGCGTAACGCTCCGCCTTCCGCGTTTTTCGGTATAAAAGTTTACACAATCAAATGATTATGTTGACTTCTTTGTTATTCCCTTCATCAAAATCATGTTAGAAATCAGGCTGGTCTTGCAAAAATGCAGCGCTCACGTCATAGTTTTAGACGGGGTGTGTACTGTTGTACCCGTTATTATTCTTTTCATGTTTTTTCATTAATTCAATTCGCCCGGTTTAAAGCAACGTTTGGTAGTTAAAAAAGGAACACAGGCCACCCCGGTCTTTTTCCACCACCTTGATGCCGCTTTGTTTTTCCGTCAAAGAAAACAGGCAGGCACCTCTTCCAGGGATATCAGCAGCCGTTGTATCGATGGGTATGTTTCGAACGCACCGACTATTCGCATTCGAACACCAACTGCTGATGATATCGCTTTACCGGCCAGCACCGCCGTAAAACGATGAATAGCGACCCTAACCCGCTCCACGACGCCTGATACCCGGATCAGACGCGCGGTTTTCTCTTGGCGGTTCACGACATGGCACAGGTAACGCATCATGAGTAACAGTAGTGAATCCGATGGCGCATTCGACGACTTTCTGACGCTTTCCGCCCTGCTCACCGGTTTCAGTCGATTTGAATTGACCGGAACCGGGCTGGCCCATGAATACTTCGCCTGGCTGCAACACGCCGCAGCCATACCGTTTAAACAGTTGCGGCATGATTTTTTAGCCCAACCGAATGATGAAACCGTACGGCTCGACTGGTTACAAACCACAGTGCTGACATCGCCGTCGCTTGGCCCGGTCGCCCGTAACCTGATGCGTTTGTGGTACACCGGGCAGTGGTTTCCCATCAGCCAGACCCCCGACGACAACGCCGACTTTCTCAGTCATGCCGCCTGGCGCGAAGCCTTGATTTGGCAGGCAATCCACGCGCATCCTCAGGCGATTCGTCAGCAGGAATTCGGTGCCTGGTCAGAGCCGCCGATGGCCGAATGGGGAACGCGCGGATGAATTTCGTCACCCCTCATCAGGCAGAGCAAACCGATTACGATGTGGTGATTGTCGGCGGCGGTATCGCCGGTTCATTGATGGCCAAAACACTGAGCCGCGGCGGAAAACGTTGTCTGATACTGGAGGCCGGCGACGGCGACAATCTGCACTACGCCGGCTACCGGCATACGCTACAGCATTATCTCCAGCGACCGGATAAACGCCATCAGGTGTCCGGGCCGCATAACGTCAACGCACCGACGCCTCATGATACGGCATGGCATTCGCTACAGTCTGACGGCTATGACGACGGCGGTTATCTGGTTCAACGCGGCCCGTTACCATTCAGCTCTACGTATTGCCGACAACTTGGCGGCACATCGCTGCATTGGCTCGGCAGCGCCATGCGTATGCTGCCGGAAGATTTTGAATTGCAAAGCCGCTATGGCATCGGCCTGGACTGGCCGTTGCGCTATGCGGATCTCGAACCCTGGTATCGGGCAGCCGAGTATGAGCTGGGCGTATCCGCCAACGTAGAAGAACAGGCCTATCTGGGCATTCGTTTTCCGCCGGGTTACGTCTATCCCATGCAAGGGCTGCCGCCCGCCTGGGGCGCTCGCCAGTTGGCCCGTCGCCTCAGCGGGGCATGTCTGGTTGAAGATGGCGAGTCTATTGCGCTGTCCCTGCACGGTACGCCGTCCGCCCGTAACGGCGTACCGCATCCCGATTATGACCATGGCCGTGGTTATCATCCTCATGGCGCGGCTGGCGGTTCGCCGCTTGGGCGGCAATGTACCGGCAACAGCCATTGCACGCCGTTCTGCCCGACGCAAGCCCGTTACCATGCGCTGAAAACGCTGGAAGACGCCGCGCCTGAACGGCTGGATGTCCTCACCTGCAGCGTGGCGCATAAACTGCTGATCGACCCTGCGACAGACGCCATCACCGGTATTCAGTTTCGTCATTATGTTCATCAGGAGACAGCGTTACATCGCCTGCATACCGTTAGCGCCCGGCGCTATGTTCTGGCCGGCAATGCGATCGCGAATGCGGTTCTGCTGCTGGCGTCCGACGCCTGCAAAGGCAATGACCTGGTAGGCCGCCATCTGATGGATCATCCGGTCTTGCCGGTGTGGGGGCGAACCGATACGCCATGGTGGCCGATGCGCGGCCCGCTCACGACATCGGGCATTGAAGTCATGCGGGGCGGCCCGGCCCGTGCGCAACGGGCGGCCTATCGCATCGAGCTGAGTAACGATGGCTGGCGGTGGCCGGTCAACCGGCTTTATCAGGATGTCGAACAGTTACTGGCGGAGCCGCTGTGCGGTCCTCACCTGCGTAGACAGATGCGCGAGCGGCTATCGCGGCAATGTAGCGCGCGCTGTATGGTAGAACAGTTACCGGAATACAATAATCGGGTGACGATTCATCCGGATTACCGGGATGCGCTGGGTAATTACCGCCCGGTGATTCACTACGATTTGTCGTTATATACCCGTGCTGGCGTCGCCCGCGCCGGCGCCGCCATGCGACACATTTTCCGGCACGCCGGTATTCGTGATCACAGCCACTACTCACGAGATGACCCCGGCTATTTTACCTATCAGGGGCAACCACTGGCGTTTACCGGAGCCGGGCACATCGCCGGCACCCATTGCATGGGGAATTCCCCCCATCATTCGGTCGTTGATCGCCAGCAACGTAGCTGGATTCATAAGAATCTCTATTTAGTCGGCGCCGGAAATATGGTGAGCATGGGCACAGCGCCGCCCACGCTGACGCTGGCGGCGTTGACGTTATGGGCAGCGCACACAATTCTTTCCGAACTGGACAGAATGTGTGCCAGTACACGTTAAATGAGAAAAAAGCGCTACAAAAGATGATGATATTCAGGTTTCATGCTAGGAATAAATAGATAAGACTAACTACACACTTCGTCACTGCCGCAACTGACTAAGACGGAATAACACCATGAACTTAAACGAACAAAGCCAACAGCACGATTTGGAAACCACATTCAGGGAGCAGGGCTACGTCAAACTGACCAGTCACAAAGATTTGGCCCATGAACTGGATGACATACGGGATCTCTTACAAAAAGCGATGGTTCTGGAGCACGCGGTCATTCCCCCTTATTTGACCATGCTTTATACGGTGGATGACGATATCGATCAGCGTGTTCCGGACGTGATCCACTCGGTCGTGATTGAAGAAATGCTGCACTTCGTCATGGTCGGCAACTTGCTTAATGCGGTAGGCGGCACGCCGGATATCAACAGCCCCAGCTTCATGCCTGATTATCCGGCGACGCTGCCGTTCGGTATTGAAGATCTGGAAATTCAGCTGCACCCATTCTCCCAGCACGCCATACATCAGGCGATGCAAATCGAACATCCCAAGTATGTACGTCCTGAAGTCGTAGCCAGTCACGTTTGCAGCGACATGTCTATCGGCGAGTATTACGTCTATATCGAATCGCGCTTGCGCGCCGCCGTAGAGTCGTTTGGCGAAAAAGCGGTGTTCTGCGGCGACCCGACGCGTCAGATTGAACCGGATCAGTTCTGCCACGGCTCATACGGCAACATCATTCCGGTGGTCGATCTGGAAAGCGCGGTCAACACCCTGCGTCAGATTTGCGATCAGGGTGAAGGTTCACCGCACAATATTTGGCAGGGCGACGAAAACAACGTGCCGCATTACTACCGGTTCAACGAAATTTACTGCGAACGTATGTATGCGCATGGCGACACCATCGCCAGCGGCCCTACCGGCGACCCTCTGAACATCGAGTGGGATAAAGCCGTAAGAACCCACAGTGCAGCCAAGATAAGCGACTATCCGGAAAGCGAGCTGAGCAAAGCGATTGTGCGCTTCAATCGCCGTTACACCGAAATTTTGGAAAACCTGCAACTGGCGTTGTCCGGCCGGCCGCTCAAGCTGACCCCTGCCGTGATGGCGATGGGTTCGCTGCGTGAAGATTTCCGGGCGATTGTCGCTCACCCATTCCCCGGCGATAGCGCTTACCACGCCGCCCCGACATTCGAATATACGCCGCCGCCGCCACCGCGTTTTCAGGCCAAGAGCCAGGCGGTAACCTTCGCCAATAATCAGACTACGCTGGAAAAACTGGCACAGGCGTATGAGGCCGGCGACTTGCAAATGGCGCTGGCATGTCTGAGCGATCAACTGGTGTGGGATATGACAGGCCCGGTAGACGTGCCGTATACCGGCGTGTTCTATGGTCACGAAGGCTTCTCACGCTTCTGGTCGTTGATGAGTCAGACGGTGGAATTCAGCAGTGAAGTGGTGGAAAAAGTCTTCTTTAGCGACAATCAGGCGATGGCTTACGGCAGCCAGCAAGGTATCACCAAATCCACCCGCGTACCTTACAGCTACGACTGGGCGATACGCTATGAATTCACCCATGATCATCGCATCCGGCTCATGCGTAATTATTTCAACCCGATGAAGATTCAGGCTGCGTTAGCCGCCACGCCACCGAAACCACGGTCATTCATCAACAAGTAATACCGTTTTCCTGACAAACGACATACCGGCACCGCCTCGTTGGCGGTGCTTTTTTTGGATGGGATAACGCCGTCAGATACTGAAAAACGGTTCGACAATGTGTTGTACGTCAGGGATGGCTGTCGCTACATGCATTCCCCCCACCTCGTAATGACCGCGATATTTCACCACCAATCCAGCTTCCGAGCCGATCACGACCCCGGCGGCGATATCCCAAATGCTGGTGTTTTTCTCCACATAACCGTCGGTAAACCCCAGCGCGGCAAAACTCAGCCCGACCGTCGCGCAACGATAGCGCGCCACGGCCCACCCTTCGTCACGCAGATAACTATCGATCACCGCCACTTCCGCCGCCGCCCATTGATTGCTTTCCCCCAGCGCCACCAACCGGATTTCGCTGAACGGCACCTGACGGCGATAAGGCATACCGTTGCGCCACACGCCGCACCCAATCGCCGCCGACAGCGTCAGACCGAGCATCGGCAAGGCAATCGTACCGACGACCGCCAGCCCGTTTTCAACATACCCGATGGAAATCCCCCATAACGGCAAACCACGCAGAAAGTTGGTCGTGCCGTCGATCGGGTCGATGGCCCAAAAACTGTCGCCGACCTCTCCGCCCATTTCCTCGCCGAGGATGGCGTCCTGCGGAAAAGCCTCGCTCAAACGATCGCGGATCAACTGTTCGACCTGGCGATCCGCCTCCGACACAAAATCATTGGCGGATTTCTGTTCCACGACCACACTGTCGCGCCGGGCAAAGAGTTGTTTTGCCAGCAACGCGGCTTCCTCCATGACGGCGTTGGCGGTTTCAAAGCGCAATTGCAAATCAGACATCACACCCTCCGGTTATTAACCCAGCAAATCAGGAATATCAGACAGCACCGTCTGGGCGCCATTGTCCAGAAAGCGCCGGGCCTGCGCTGCGTCATTGACAACCGCCACCGCGTATTCGATACCGCTATCCGTCAGAATGCGTTGTGCGTCCTCATCCAGCAATTCAGACAGGCAGTGTAAAATCTGGCAGTGTGTTTCCTGCAACAATGCCAACGGTTTCTTCGGCGGCACCACCACCGCAAACGCCCGCGGGACATCCGGCATCAGCCTCGCGGCGGCCTGAATCGAACGCACGGAAAAGCTCGACAAAAACAGGCGCTCGCGGTTGGCGGGCCACATCGATTTCAGGACGGCCAGCGCCACCTCGGCGGTTTCAACGTCATCTCCCGCGGTGGGTTTCAGCTCGAGCTGTAGCCCCATGTCCAGCTCCAGTACGCAGGTGATCAACTCCTGCAGCGTCGGGATGGTCACCCCGGCGAACGCTTCGCCGTATTGGGCGCGCGCCTCCAGCCGACGAATTTCCGCCAGCGTCAACCCCGCCACCAGCCCGCGCCCGTTGGTGGTGCGATCCACCCGATCATCATGGATGATGACCGGCTGACAATCACGGGTGAGTTTGACATCCACCTCCAGCCACGTCGCCCCGCGTTGCGCCGCCTTGTGCATCGCAATCAACGTATTTTCCGGCGCCAGTGAGGGTGCCCCCCGATGGGCAATCAGCGCCTCCTTTACCACACGCCGCTGGCGCAGATTCTCAGTTGCAACATCAAACATAATGGTTTCCCTGGTGTTTCAGTGCATCGGTGTTAAGTAAAAAAATATGTTGGAGCCAAGTACGTGCCGCCTTGCCCGCGTCGGATACAAACCGGTTGTTCAAACGTCATCACAAGGCTTCGCGATGTCATTTCAGCATCACGTTTTGAATAAATTGTTTTTTGATTTCATCGCCCAGGGGTTTGGCCGCCCAGGCAAAGCTATGCGATCTGTCCAGTACGCCTTCCGTTGCGTCGTCAGTGCCGGAGGGCAGCAACGGCGCTGTGCCGAACTGCGCGTGGAAACGTCGTTGCGTATCCGGCAATGTCAGCCAGTGAATAAACAACAAGGCCGCCGCTTTATGTCTGGCATTCGCCGGGATGCCGACCACATTCCCACCGCCCGGCATACCGAATTCAGGCAGGTAGAATTTGATATCCTGCGACAGGTCCCCGTTATGCTGTTGCGAGAGCACCAAATCTTCCCAGGATGCGGCAAGTTTAAATTCGCCGGCATTCAGCCGGGTGAGGCTATCGGCATTGGAGGCGCTGATCACCAGGCTACTTTTATAACGGTTGAACCAACGCCAGGACGGCGCCAGCCGCTGCACTGTCTCCGGCGAGACGTGACCGTCCCGGTAGTTCACATCGGTAACCAGCGTCCGTGTGATGGATTCGATGAATGCCGGGCCGGAACCGCCGTTTTCCACGTTAAAGGTGAATTCGCCGGGGTTTTTCTGCAGAAACTGTTCAAACTGGGGTAACGTCCGCGGGAGATCGCGCTCGTTGATGCGGGCCGAATGGTAAGCGATGACCGTTTGGTTACCCCAAAATGCTACCGCATACCCCTGGGTATCAACGCCTTCGATTTGGTAAGTCAGTTTATCGCCATCAGGTAAACGAGATCTGAGCGGCCCCCAAAACAATTTGGGACCGTTCAGTAACCCAAATTGGCTACCGCCCACCGAAATCACGTCGATATCCCCCCGCTCGCGGTACTGCTCCGCCAGCAACTTGTTAATACTGGCTGCCGCCTCGCCATCCGGAATGGTGACCCGAATACCATACTGCCGCTCAAATGCCTTCACTTCGTCGCGCAGCCGATCCTGGTAATACCAGTTAAACCAGGTCAGTTGCCCTTCCTGACGCGCCTGCGCTTCCACATCCGTCCACGACAGGGTTTTTAGATCAACGGGTGCAGCCTGAGCCTGATACAACGGCAGCAACAAAACCGGCAACGCAACCAGCCTGCGCAGCCTCGACAGCGTAAATCGAGTAAACATGCGATATTCCCTCCCCTGAAGATTAAGCCGCATCATCGCTATCCCTTATTAACGAATGCGGATGTCGGCACATGCTTGAGACAGCGCTCCATCAGTAACATCAACACCACGTTGGGGAGCACCAGGATCAGTGACACTACGGCGGCATTAGGCCGGATGAAGTTATAGCCAAGATAGGAATACAAGATGGTAGGAACGGTGATGAAATCAGGCGCCCCCACGATGTAAGAAACGGAAAATTCTTCAATCGACAGAATGAACACCATAATCATCGATGCCATTGCACCAGACTGAAGCGACGGCCAATAAGCTACCCGGAAGACGCGCCAGCGCGACGCCCTCATATTACGCGCCGCATCAATCAAATCCTGCCGTACCTGGCTGAAGGAGACGCTCATGATTCGAATGGCATACGGCAGGAACAGCACCGTGTGACCGAGAAAAATCCCCAGAAATCGTGAATAGATGCCCAGTTGCATGAGCAATGAAGAGAAGAAGACCGCCACCACGAATCCCGGCAATACGATCGGCAACAGCGTCAATACCTGAGCGACGCCTTTACCGGGAAACGACAACCGGCCTAAGGCATACGCGGTCGGCATCGCCAACAACAGGCAAGTCAGCGTAACTAAGGGCGCCAGCAGGTAGCTGTGCAACAGCGCATCAGGCAATGAGGTGTTATTCCAGAGATCGCGCCAGCGCAGCAGTGACAACACCGGCGGAAACACATCCGGGTAAGCCCAGGGATGCGCAGGGTCCACCAGCGACCACAACACCGCCATGGCAAACGGCAGAATAAACCACACACACCCCAGCAACAGAAACAACGCCACCAGCAGACGATTGAGTCGGTTAACGGCCGTTTGCTGCATCGCTTATCCCCTTATGCCACGTACGGCCGCACCCGTAGCGAGGGCCAATAACCCGGCTCCCGCCAGCGACAACAGCATCAGCATTACCGCCACCACCGCCGCCTGATTCCAGCCTTCCGTTCCCGCCTGCTGTACGCGCAGCATCAGTTGCGACATCGAATTTAGGTTGACCGGGCCGGCTACCGACTGAAAGGAAAAATCACCCGCCGCACCAATGAAAATAAGCATCATGGCGGTCTGCAACGCCCGCAACGTCAGCGGCAACACAATACGGCGGAAACGAACCCACATGCCGGCCCCCAGATTGCGGGCGGCATCCAGCAGGGTATCGCCGATAGCCTGCACCGAGCCGCTCAGCAGCAACAACGCAAACGGCATCTGTTTCCACACCTGAAGCACAATCACGCCAATGCCGTTGGCATCGTTTTGCAGGCGAATCGGCCGTTCCGTTAGCCCCAGCCGTAGCATCGCCAGGTTGAGAAACCCTTGATAAGAGATGAAATTGACGAACAGAAATGCCGCCGTCAGCCCCGGCACCAGCAACGGCGCTTTCAACACGGCACGCAGGGTCACCGCACCAGGAAAGGGGTTGCGTAGCCAGATGGCCAGAGGATAAGCCAATACGACCGACAGCACCGCACTGAGCAGCGCAATACGCGCCGAATAGAAAAAAGAGCGCCAGAGCTGCTCGTCAGCCAGCATGGTTTGCCAAAAACGCAGCGAGAATTCACTGTCTCCGGCAAAATTGAAAAAACCCAGCGACTGAGAGAACGCCATCCCTACGACGGCCCCCATCGCCAGCACGATCACGCCCACCCCCGGCAACAGCAACAGATACGCCATCAATGACGCCCTCATGTCACCACCTCCTGCAAAAAACGCAACGCGCCGGGAGGCACTGAAAAACAGTGAATATCGCCTTCCAGCAACGGCTGGGAGCCTAACAATTGAATACGGTAGCTCTGGGTATCGGAATCCGGCGAACACCCTTCAATGTCAGTCAGGTTGCCAAGAAAAGTATGGCGTTTGATGCGCAGCGAAAAGATATTTTGCCCCTGCGAAGGCATCGGCAGCAGACGGGCGTTTTCCGGTCGCCAGCACAAATAAACGCGATCATGACGCGGTGCTTCATCCGACGCCACAATCAGCTCGCCGAGTGCGGTGGCGACCCGATAATGCCCGCTATATTCATCGCGTGATATAACAGAGCCCGTCATGATATTGGCCGTGCCAATAAAATCGGCGACAAATCGGTTGACTGGCCGGTGATAAATGTCCTGCGGAGTACCGGCCTGAATAATGCGGCCGCCGTGCATCACAATCACCTTGTCGGACATTGCCAGCGCTTCCGCCTGATCATGTGTAACGTACACGGCGGTAAAACCCTGCTTGCGTTGCAACATGCGGATCTGTAAACGCAGTTGCTCGCGTAACCTGGCATCCAGATTGGATAATGGCTCATCAAAGAGCATCACATCCGGTCGTACCGCCATCGATCGCGCCAGCGCCACCCGCTGTTGTTGTCCACCGGAGAGCTGGCCGGGCAATTTGTCGAGATGCCCGGCCATCGCCACCATCAGCGCCGTTTCCACCACCCGGTGGCTGAGCGTCTCCCGCTCTACAGGCCGTTGTTGTAGCCCGAAGGCGATATTTTCCGATACCGTCAGATGGGGAAATAATGCATAGGACTGGAAGCACATCGCCGTATTGCGTTTTTCCGGCGCCAGGCCATTCATCTCCCGGCCACCAATACGGATACGCCCGTCGTCCAGCGGTACAAAACCGGCTATCGCGCGCAATAGCGTGGTTTTACCGCATCCTGACGGGCCAAGCAGGGTAACGAATTCACCTTCGCCGACATCGAACGATACGCCCTTAAGAACGGGAATATCACCGTAAGCCACGCTGGCGCATTCTACTTCCAGTCGACTCATTACGCATGTTCTCCCGTAGCCCGCAATACACCTGTTTTATACCCTTCATACTTCACGTTGCAGGTGCGTTGGCTGGTCAAATTCGTTCCCGACGAATTTGTCTCTCTCTTGCCGCGTTACAAGACTCATAATGAGTCTTGCCCTGAAGGGCCAACGCTTTGCGTTGTTCAACACGCGAGCGTGTTGTCCTGCAACTCGAATTATTTGGGGTATACAAGGTGAAAACGTCGCCAATTCAATTTATAATGCATTATGCATAATAATAATGACAGATATGTTACAAATATGTCATCAAAAACAGATTCATCAATAGACTGATATGTAAGTAAATATATAAAACAACCCCATTACCTTAGTAAGAATGGCGCTATTTTATTGATACCCCCTCATACATAATGACATTATCATTCAATACGTTTAATAATTGGCATCGAATGCATTCCTGGCAGGTCATTCTTAGCAAACGGCTAACTGTACGGTTTATCACTATAAAAAGGATCTACACAGCATGACTACACTCGCGGGAGGTTGCGCCTGATGCGGCCAATACTTCACGACAACGAAAGCATCACGGTGAACGAACGTCTGGTTCTGGATATTGTTCGCCGCCATCGCTGCATCATGCGCTCCGCCGTTTCGCCGCAAACCAATCTCACCCAGCCATCGGTACACCGCATTATTGATAACCTGCTGGATCGCGGATTGCTGCGGTTGGGCGAAAGTATCGTGCACGGGCGCGGCAAACCCAGCCCGGCGTTGGAGCTGGCGCCGTCCGCGCGTTACAGCATCGGCATTTCGGTGAATACCGATACGCTGGCATTTTGCCTGTGCGATTTCAGTTGTCAGGTACTGCATGAAGAAACACTGGATCTCCCGCCGGATGACCGCACTCGGGCCATGTTTACCTTGAAAACACGGATACGTAAGGCACTGCAACAGTACGCCATACCCGCGCAGGCGGTAGTTGGCGTCGGGTTCGCCATCGCCGGTTATCTGATGGAAGAAAAGCGGTTGTTCAATGCACCGGAGCCGCTGCACGACTGGTCGCTGGTCGATCTCAAAAGTGAGCTGGAAACCCTGTTTGACCTGGAAGTCTGGACAGAAAACAACGCCACCACCGGTGCGATTGGCGAATCCGTGCTGGGCGCAGGACTGCACTATCCCACCTTCGGCTACCTGTCATTCAATTACGGTTTTGGCGCCGGCCTTATTCTCAACGGCCAGCCGTTTTGCGGTTCTTTCGGTAATGCGGGGGAAATCAGCCGTATTTATACCGAGCAGGAATTCCCTTCGCGGCCGGCACTGGGAGAGTTACTCAAACGGCTTAATGCCCGCGGTATCAACATCCGCCAGGTCAGCGCGCTGCGCCAACAGTTTGACCCGCAATGGCCTGGCGTGCACGAGTGGGTTGATGAGGTCAAGCCGTATCTGAATCGGGCCATTGATGCGCTGCGAGCGGTGGTAGACCCGGCCGCCATCGTATTTGGCGGCGAATTACCGGTAGCCTTGGGAGAAATGTTGCTCAGTGTTCCCCCCACCCAGCAACCGCCACGTTATGGACAGGCCGCCCGCTATCCGCGACTCTTGCTGAGCAAGATACAACATGACCCTGCGGTCATTGGCGCGGCGTTAATGCCTTTCAAAGCCCGCTATTTCACCTGATGCCGGCGTACCGCCCGATGTTGTTGCCGGTAAAGATGTTGTTGCCGGAAAAGGTGACAACGTCATGCTAATCATATGTCGCCGTCGCTTCCGTCAACAACGCCACCAGCGTGGCGACTTCCGTGTCATAAGGCTGTTTCTCTTCTTCCACCACCAGATAGAGCGGCGTAAAACGCCGCCCTCCCTGTGGTAACGGCAACAGCTTTAATTCACCGGAGGCCAGCCAGGATGCGACACGTGCTTCCGGCATCCAGCCATAGCCGACGCCGTGCGTCACCGCTTCTATCGCCGCCTCGACGGTAGTAAACGTCCAGTTCTCGGTACTGGCCGGCTTATACAGGCTGTCTTTTTGCTGTTGCCGGTCAATGATTTCGATCAGCGGATAAGCGGCAAGATCGGCAAATGACAAGGGCGTTGTCAGTTGATGCAACGGATGGTCAGCCCGCGCGACGGCGACAAACGCCATTTCCATCAACAACCGCCCCCGATTAACCCCTTCCCACGGCTGAGAAATTAACCAGATATCGGCCTGATACCCGGCAAGTTGCGCCCGGCTTTCACTGCGCAGCACCTCCATCAAATGCACCTGGGTATGTGGATGACGCAATTGAAAGGTGCGTAATGCGCCAAACAAGATTGGTTTAGGGAAGATACTGTCCACCACCAGATCAAGCCTGGCTCGGCCGCCGCGTCGCAGCATATCTGCCCGCAACTCCAGTGCCCTGAAGGCATTGAGCAACGGGATTGCTTGCGTCAGCAATTGCTGCCCTTGGGCAGTCAGCACCGTTCGGCGTCCGGAAGGCTCCAGCAACGACACACCGAGCCGCTCCTGCATCAGCGACAGCTGATAACTGACCGAAGACTGGCTACGATTAAACGCTTGCGCCGCCGGAGCAAACCCGCCCAACTCGACGACCGCCTGCAGCAACGCCCATTGTTCCAGTGTCGTTTTCGTCAACATCATGCTTCAGCCCGCCTTTTGATATCGCCAGATTCATCACTTCAATTCATCCAATTATTGAATTAATTAACACTAAAAACAGCGTTATTCATCAAATTAACTCGCCTTTATACTCACCTACAGCCAACAAAAAGGAAAAGAGTATGAGCAATTTCGACAAGCAGGATCTGAGCGGTTTTGTGGGAAAACACCTGGTCTATACCTACGATAACGGCTGGAATTACGAGATATACGTGAAAAATGACCACACGCTGGATTACCGCATCCATAGTGGTATCGTGGCCAATCGCTGGGTGAAGGACCAGCAGGTGTTTATCGCCCGCGTCGCGCGCGACGTCTATAAAATCTCCTGGACGGAACCCACCGGTACTGATGTGAGCCTGATCATTAATCTGGCTGATCGGATTTTCCACGGCACCATTTTCTTCCCGCGCTGGGTCATCAACAATCCGGAAAAAACCGTCTGTTTCCAGAACGATTACATTCCGTTGATGGAGTCTTACCGTGCGGCAGGCCCCGCCTACCCGACTGAAGTGATTGACGAATTTGCCACTATTACCTTTGTGCGTGATTGCGGCGAAAACGACGACAACGTGATCAATTGCCCGGCCAGCGATCTGCCGGACAATTTCCCGCAGAACCTGCGCTAAACATCGCCTGGCGGACTATTCGGTCCGCCGCTTTTCGGCTCCTTTTTATCTACCTTCCCTCGTTTTTCCCGGCATTATCAGGCGTCATGTCATCACCAGATTAAAGTGGAACGCCATTTTAAAAAATGCAAAAATCCGCCATCCAGCGTGAATACGGTCTATTTTCGGTTTACTGGATAACCGCTAACTTTATGGATGATGAAACATGGATATTTTGCTTAGTTTGGTTAAAACCCCCTCGGTCATTATTGCCATCGTGGCATTTCTCGGTTTGTTGTTTCAGCGCGCGTCGCTTTCCCGCCTGATCACCGGCACTTTTTTATCGTTTATCGGTTTTACCATGATAAAAATCGGTGGCGGTATTCTGATGAAAGTGCTGACGGCTTTCAGTTCATTGTTTTCTCATGCTTTCGATATCGCCGGCGTGGTGCCCAGTAATGAAGCCATTATGGCGGCAACCATCGACAAGATCGGTGCTACCGCCGCACTGATTCTGCTGTTCGCAATGTTGCTGAATATTCTGCTGGCCCGCTTTACCCGCTTAAAATATATCTACCTGTCGCTGCATTTGGTGTTGTTCATGGCGTTTGCGTTTACCGCGGTGCTAATTCAACTCAATTACAGCAACACCACGATTATTATCGTTTCATCACTGCTGATCGGCATTTATATGGCTGCCTCGCCCTATATTCTCAGCCGGTTCAGTCGCGCGATTATCGGTTCTAACGAATACGCCATTTCACACGCCGCTATTACCTCCTACGTGATCGGTTCTTATCTGGGAAAATGGTTTGGCAACAAAAACAGCGATACGGAGCACATGACGCTCAGCCAGCGTTTTGATTTCTTGCGGGAACCGAATGTCGCCACCTTGCTGACCATGCTGGTGCTGTTGCTGCTTTCCTGCCTGTTTGCCACCCAGCCGCAAATTAAAGACGCCATGGTGATGGTATACGGCACCGGTGCTGCGGATAAAAACGTAGTGATCTTTATTCTGGAGCAATCCGCTACGTTTGCCTGCGGACTGTATCTGGCGAAAGCGGGCGTCAACCTGTTTACGGCCGAAATCGTGCCGGCATTTAAAGGATTCGCCAACGTGTTCGCCCCTGGCGCCATTCCTGCCGTCGACGTGATGGTGCTCTTTACCAAAGCCCCCAACGCTACATTGATCGGTTTTCTGGTCAGCTTCTCGGTAGAGCTGGTCTGCATTCTGCTGTTCCCGCTGATCGGGCTGCCGATTATCGTGCCGGGTATCATGGCCAGTTTCATCACCGGCGGCGCCGCCGCTATTTTCGGAAACGCGACCGGCGGTGTACGCGGTGCGGTGCTGGCCAGCAGCCTGAACGGCCTGTTGCTCTGTGTGTTGCCGGCGTTGACGCTGCCACTGTTTTCGCATCTCGGCGCACAAGGCGTCACGTTCGCCGATCCGGATTTCACTCTGCCGTCACTGATTTTGGATCGCCTGCTGCGCTGGTTTAACTGACCGCGCGTTGAGGTCTATCAAACACAACGGCAGGCCATCTGGGCCTGCCGTTGTTATCCGTCATGCCAATGCGCCGACTCAGAACGTCGTCCAGTTATCCGCTGACGAACGGGTTGAGCGGCTGGCAGGCAGCGCCGCCGGCCGATTGGCGGGTTCGGCCTGGCGTGACCGGTGGTTGCTTAGCGACGGGGGATAGCCCGATGCCTGTGATTCATCCTGTGTCGACAGACGGAATACCGACACCAGTTGCGACAGCTTCGCCGCTTCATCTTCCAGTGAATTCGACGCCGCCGATGATTCGTGCACCATCGAAGCGTTCTGCTGGATAGTGGTATCCATTTCCGATACCGCCGCGCCTATTTGTGCGATGCCGCGGCTCTGCTCATCCGACGCCGAGGCGATTTCCCCCATGATGTCGTGCACCCGCTTGACGGATGCCATAATGTCATCCATGGCGCTCCCCGCATCCGACACCAGCACCGTGCCGGTATTGACGCGGGTCACCGATTCTGAAATCAACCCCTCTATCTCTTTGGCCGCCTGCGAACTGCGTTGCGCCAGATTGCGGACCTCACCGGCGACGACCGCGAAGCCGCGCCCTTGCTCCCCTGCGCGCGCCGCTTCCACCGCCGCGTTCAGCGCCAGAATATTAGTCTGGAATGCAATACTGTTAATGACGCTGGTAATGTCGGAAATCTTCTTCGAACTACCGGAAATCTCATCCATCGTCTGGACAACTTTGTGAATGATCTCGCCGCCCCGGTTAGCGTTATCAGACGCCTGTTCAGAAATCTGGCTGGCATGGCGAGCATTGTCGGCATTGTTTTTCACGGTAGCGGTCAGTTGTTCCATACTGGCGGCAGTCTCGACAATCGCCGACGACTGCTGTTCGGTACGTGACGAGAGGTCATTATTGCCGGCCGCAATATCGGACGAGGCTTTTGCCACGCTATAAACGCTATGCCGAATGTCGGCGATCAACTGGCGCAGCTTTTCCGTCATCGACATCATGGCCAGCGTCAACTGCCCCAGCTCATCGTGGCGCTCCACCGTCACGCTGGCCGACAAATCGCCGCTGGCGATCTTCTCCGCCAGTTTCAGGTTGGCAATCACCGGTCGGGTAATCTGGCGCGTGACCGACCAGGCAATAAATAATCCCAGCATCGCGGCGATGATGCCGGAAATGACCGTCTGGAACACTGAATTATTGATGATATCTTCGTTACGAGTACCGATCTTTTTGAGAATGCCATCAATGTCATTAATCAGTTTATCCCCTGTCGCTCTGAGCGCGGCATCAGACGCTTTCAACTGATTAACCTTCTCGTTATATTTCACCCCGCTCTGATTGTAACGCTCAATTCGGTTACCCAGCTCGCTGATACTATTTTTTGCTTCCGCGGAGAGTGCGCCATTCAAACTATCGAAAGATTTCTTCGCCTGAGAGTAAACGCCCTGCATTGCTTTAAACGCCGCATCGCTGCCTTCTTTTTGCAACAAATGCACGTTATCCACCAGTTGCGCATAGAGCACGGTAGTCTGATGATACTGACGTAACAGATTGATATCATTTGCAGTAGTGTAAAGCACATCACTCAGGGTTTCTTTCTGGTCAAGCGCCGCGATATCTTTCGTGACCTCATTCATACCGTCAACGCTACTTTTGACGCGATCGATATTTTTGGCGTAATCCGTAAAATCCTGCGCCACATTTTTAAAATCCGCCTGATAAGCCTCATCCCAGCTCAATGCATTGGCTTTTTCATTTAACTGACGGGCCTGATCCAGATACTTATTCAGGTTGTTGAGATTGTCATTATTGAGGGTATAGGTGAACTTAATACGGGCAATTCGGGTAAGATCAATAAAATTTCCCATTTCATTCATAATCGAACTTTTAATATACAAGTCCCGAATCATGAAAAAACGCACCGAGCTAAAAGCGGATGCCAGAATAACCAGCAGCAATACAATACCAAACCCGCCATACAGCTTATGAGAGATCTTTAAATTTCTCACTGCATTCCCAAATACACTCATCCTTGCTTCTCCGACCAAGTGGATACGCCATGATAAAGGCGTACAGATATTTTACTTATCGGAAAATATTGGTTTTATTTTAGCAACTTGATGTGACTTGCATCACACTTTAACCCATAATTTGCTTTTAATTGATCATCACTGATTTTTTTTCATCAAAACACAAAAGCCCTGCCGTCGGCAGGGCTGAATACTGGCGATCATCATTTTGCGGGGGCTAATAGACTCTTACCGATTGCCAACACCACGCCGACCTGACGCTGCTGTGCCGGTTCAAACATTTTATTATCGACCAGTGTAACCGGCTGGATTTCCACCACCCGACCTTTCACCACGGCAGAACATAACGAATGCACGACATGATCATTCAGGATGGTCAACAGACAACGGAACCTTGGCGCGCCATCGGCAACCAGCTCCTTTTTTTCCGGCCGAATACGCTGGCGCAGCATTTCTTTCTCAGAACTGGCGACCACCGCATCCAGTTCATTATCACCGACAGTCGCCTGCCCACTCGCCGTCGGCGGCATATAAATAGTCACCAATGTCTTACGTTTCGTGTCCGTATCGACATATTCCGCCTGCACCGAATGCTCTTTCGCATCCACTTGCACGCCCCGACGTTTCAGGCCGTCAATCACTGTCGGTAAAGCATCAGCCAATTGTTGTGAGGTATAACCGGCAATCAGATCCGGATTATTGTTGTCGGCAAAACCAGAGAGCGGCATCGCCAGCAATAGACCACACAGCCCTTTCGTTATCACGCCCTTACTCATTTTCTTGTCTCCTTCATGCCTCATTTTTTAATCATCATTCCATCCCCTGATTACACTATATATCGCATTGCTGATTTATCAGTGTGATAGCGCCAACTTTTAGCGCGATTGCGTTATTCCATTTCCCAATCCTGGGTGATAAACCGTGGTAATCCAAATTTCGCCACCGGATTTACGCCAATCAAACGTGACAACGTCACAAAAAAGATTGGCGTGCCGTATCATGGCAACTATAGTTTTAGTGTACGAAAGTTTTAATGCACGAAAGTTTTAATGCGCGAACCAGTTTTGATGGGTAAATCAGTTTTGATGAGCGAATCGACACCTTATGTCTTCGGCATGACCGCGGTTTTGCCGCGCAATACTCACCGCGCAGCAAACCAGCGCAGCGGAAAAGAAGGGAACACCATGAAACTAAAAGTATTAATTCTGTCCGGCCTGTTGGTCAGCGCGGTAGCCCACGCGGCCAACACCACGGTAACGTTAAAAGAGGCACTACCGACAGGAGACGGCAATACCCTTGGCGATATCACGATTACCGAAACGGAATACGGACTGCTGTTCAGTCCCAACCTGAAAGGGTTGCCTGCGGGTATCCACGGTTTTCATATCCATGCCAACGGCAGTTGCGCGCCGGGTGAACAAAATGGCAACAAAGTACCGGCTCTGGCCGCGGGCGGACATCTGGACCCGTTGAAAACCGGCAAACATCTCGGCCCTTATAACGACAAAGGCCATCTTGGCGACCTGCCAGGGCTGGTGGTTAATGGCGATGGCTCCGCCAATTACGAAGTGCTGGCCCCACGGTTGAAATCGCTCGCGGAAGTAAAAAACCACGCGCTGATGATTCATACCGGCGGCGATAACTACGCGGATACGCCGAAAGAACTCGGCGGCGGTGGCATACGTATCGCCTGCGGCGTCATTCAATGACACAAGGTTGGCCGACGTAGCCTAATCGGCCACCTTTCCAGACCGTCTCCAGCCCCCGACTCGCTACGGCATAGAAGTAAGGCAACCTTAAGAATACATTAATTAACCTAAATATTTATCAAATGTTACAAAATGCCGCGATTGCCGTGCAAGCGCGACAGTAACGAGGGGCACTATCGGTGTGATCCTGTACACGGAAATGAATTTCTTACTTATTCCAGTGACATCAGGTGATCAGGATCACCCTACGCACTAACTGCATCTCGTAGGATTAACTGGGCTTCCCATTAAATTAATTTAAATATAGGGAGTGGGAATATTATGTCATCTTTCCTGAGCCATATCACAATCCCGGGTTTAAAAAGGAACCGCCCTGCTCGTGGGGCCTATCGCTGTGATGCATTACCCTCCTCGCTGTCGGCACTCGGTTTACCATCAAAACCGGGCTTGCTGTTGGCATTTGTGCCGCCCGAAGCCAACTTTTCGGAGGTCAACCGCGCCTGGCAACGTTTCTCAGCGCCTAATCGAACCGTTATTACCCTGTCGTCCACAGGGGCATTGTGCAGTCAACGTAATCACTCCACGTACTGCGACATGAACAGCCCGTATGGCAGTTGGCTATGGATGCCGCAGTCGCTGATCGCCAAACATGAAGTGCACATGGTAGACCTGCACGTGCATGACAAACACAGCGCCCGTGCCAGAATCGAGGGGATCAAGCGGGAACTGGAGCGTCTGAATGTCAGTATGCCGCTCTCTTCGGATAACACCTTTGCGCTGATTTATTGTGACGGGCTGGCAGCGTCGGAAGGGTTCCTGATGCAAGCCTGGTATGCCTGTCGCCGTTTCCCTTGTCTGACTATCGGCGGCGCAGCAGGCGGACGGCTCGACTTTAGCGGAACGTACATTGGTGCCGACAATGCGGTACTGCAAGGAAAAGCGGTGATCGTGTTCTGCCAGATGGCGCCCGGCAAGTCCTTCGCGCCATTCAAGAGCCAGAACTTTGAACCGACAAAACAAAGCTGGCTGGTCGCAGAGGCGGACCCGGTCGACCGCACGGTGAAATCCGTTTTCGACGCCAGTGGCCATGAACAACCTATTATTGAGGCGATCGCCTCATGCCTGCGTTGCCATCCGCATCAAATCGGTGAACATCTGGCGGGAAAAACCTTTGCAGTTAAGGTCAATGACGAGTACTTCGTTCGCTCGGTGGCTTCAATCAAAGAAGACCACATTTCTTTTTTCTGCGATCTGGAATTCGGCGACCGTCTGTACCTTATGCAATCAACAGATTTTATCTCCACCACCGAGCGAGACTGGCAACAGTTCGTTTCGCAATACGGTAAACCGGATCTGGTTCTGCTTAACGACTGCGTACTCCGCCGGGCAGGCAACACCGAACTGGAACAGGCCCAATTCTTCGATCAGGTGCCTGCCGCAGGGTTTTCCAGTTTTGGTGAAATTCTGGGAGTCCCTATCAACCAGACGCTGTCGGCGTTGGCCTTTTTCGACCGCGATGTGAAAGCCATGACGCACTTTCCGGTCGAATACGCGGCCTATGCCGGCCACTATGCCCAGCGTGCCTTACGGCGTTGGGAAGCGCTGCATGATATCCAGTCCACCGTGGTCAAACAGGTGGTTGATTATGAACAGGCGCTGGCGCCCTTGCTGACGGCCATGCCCCAACTGGAACAGGCGACGCTACGGCAAAGCGATACGCTTGATATCGCCCAAACGAGTATCCGCGCGATCAGTGAATCCGCTTCAAAAACCCAGGAAGCGCAACTCCGCCTTGAAACCGGCCTCAACGATCTGGAACGCATTTCAAAAGGCATCAGCCAGATTACCAGCGGCATCAACGCCATTGCCGATAAAACCAATCTGTTGGCATTGAACGCGGCGGTGGAAGCGGCACGGGCGGGAGAAGCCGGACGGGGATTCGCCGTGGTCGCCGAAGAGGTGCGCAAACTGGCCAGTTCATCCAAAGAACAGGTGGATGCCACCACTCACAGCATCAACGAAGCGGTGCAAACCATCGCGCATATTCGCTCCATTGCTCAGCAAACGGTCACAACAACGGCGCAAATGGCGGATAAAAGTATCTCGGCGGCAAATCAAATCGCCGACATGAGTGCGGAAACAGATAAAGACCGGAGCAATATGACCTCTAATCTGGGTAACCTTAAAAACCTGGCCAAAGGCATGGATGCGATGCAGGATGCGGTTAACCAGTTGACTACACTTCAAAAACTGGCGTCATCCTAAACCCCGCCTCAATCAGCGGCGATGTCGGGTTGCCCGATTATCGCCGCCGTCCCTTTCTGAAAAAATCCTGCAGTTTTTATGTGACAGACGACGCTATTAAAGCGACAATGCCGCCACGATCAAATCAGGTTAGCGCGTCATTAGCATTGACCGGCGTTTTATAACACGATATCCATGCAGACATTTTTATTTGATTCGCTTTCCACGCCCATCGGGGAATTATTATTGATAACCGATGAAAATTATCATCTTAGGGCGGTGGAATGGCGTGAATATGAAGAAAAGCTCTATCAATCTCTGAATAAGCGTTATCGTCACGATCCGTTTGTGTTAAAGGCCTGTAATAACCCCGGTGAATTAACCGATATCCTGCGCGCTTATTTCGCCGGCGACCTCACTATTATTGACGCCTTGCCGGTAGCCGCTGCGGGTACTGACTTTCAGCAGCGGGTATGGCAGGCGCTTCGCACAATCCCCTGCGGCAGTACCACGACCTACGGCGAGCTGGCCGCCAGACTCGGACAACCCGGCGCCGCACGCGCTGTTGGCCTGGCGAACGGCTCCAATCCCGTCAGTATTGTGGTCCCCTGTCATCGCGTCATCGGCTCACAGGGCACACTGACCGGTTATGCCGGCGGTATTCATCGTAAACACTGGCTATTAACCCATGAAGGGTATTTGCCGCAGCAAGATTTATTCAATCCCCGTCGATAAGTTAGCGAGCGTCGCGAGTTAACGGGTTAAAAACGCCCAATATACCCAAAGTAATTCGAGTTGCAGGAAGGCGGCAAGAGAGAGAATCCCGATGAGCTTACTCAGGTAAGTGATTCGGGTGAACGAACGCAGCCAACGCACCTGCAACTTGAAGTATGACGGGTATATCATGGTAAAAATATTAATAAGCTCACTATTTACTGACCAGTTCCACAGATAGTGGCTCTTATCAGACCCAATAAAAGCTGTTAAAATTGACCAATATCAATTATCGCCTGAGTAAAGTCTATGATTCCTGAAAAGCGAATAATCCGACGCATTCAGTCTGGCGGTTGCGCAATCCACTGTCAGGATTGCAGTATCAGCCAGCTCTGTATTCCTTTCACATTGAACGAGCACGAACTCGATCAACTCGACAACATTATCGAAAGGAAAAAACCCATCCAGAAAGGGCAAGCGTTGTTCAAGGCTGGTGACGAACTAAAATCACTGTATGCCATCCGCTCAGGCACCATTAAAAGTTACACGATTACCGAGCAAGGGGATGAACAAATCACCGGTTTCCATCTGGCCGGCGATCTGGTGGGTTTTGACGCTATCGGCAACGCCCAGCATCCCAGCTTCGCTCAGGCACTGGAAACGTCCATGGTGTGTGAAATCCCGTTTGAAACGCTGGATGACCTGTCCGGTAAAATGCCCAATTTGCGCCAGCAAATGATGCGGCTGATGAGCGGCGAGATCCGTGGCGATCAGGACATGATCCTGCTGTTGTCGAAGAAAAATGCCGAAGAGCGTCTGGCTGCTTTCATTTACAATTTGTCCCGCCGTTTCGCCCAGCGCGGCTTCTCGCCTCGGGAATTCCGTCTAACCATGACCCGCGGCGACATCGGCAACTATCTCGGTTTAACGGTGGAAACCATTAGTCGCCTGCTTGGCCGTTTCCAGAAAACCGGCATGTTGGCGGTGAAAGGCAAATACATCACTATCGAAAATACGGAGTTGCTGGCTGAACTGGCGGGTTCATCACGCAGTAAAGCTTAATACTACCAGCCCTGTGCCGGATCAATGATTGCTCTGAATTGTTGATCCGGCTTCTATCACCCGTTGTTCAAAGCGATTTCCTTGCGTTACTCTTAACGGGCAGGCTGCAGAGTGACAGCCAACAGGAGGAGCTATGGCGAAGTATCAGAATTTACTGGTAGCTATTGACCCCAATCAGGATGACCAACCCGCACTGCGGCGTGCCGTTTATCTGGTCCAGCGACTGGGGGGTCGTATCAAGGCGTTTTTGCCCATTTACGACTTTTCCTACGAAATGACCACTCTGCTCTCTCCGGATGAAAGAACCGAGATGAGACAAGGGGTTATCGCCCAACGAACCGAATGGATTGCGGAACAGTGTAAATACTATCTTGATGCGGGAATTTCCATTGATATCAAGGTAGTCTGGCATAACAAACCTTATGAAGCCATTATTCAGGAGGTTATTGCCGGTCATCACGATTTATTGCTCAAAATGGCTCACCAACACGACAGGCTGGAAGCGGTGATTTTCACCCCTACCGACTGGCAGTTATTGCGCAAATGCCCTTGCCCAGTCTGGATGGTGAAAGATCAGCCATGGCCGGAAGGCGGTCGTGCGCTGGTGGCGGTCAATCTGGCCAGCGAAGACCCGTATCACGACCCGCTCAATATCAAACTGGTATCGGAAGCGCTGGATCTGGCGCGTCAGGTGAATCAAACCGAGGTGCACCTGGTTGGCGCATATCCGGTTACCCCCATCAATATCGCGATTGAACTGCCGGATTTCGACCCCGGCGTCTATAACGGCGCAATTCGTGGTCAACACCTGTTGGCCATGAAGTCGCTTCGTCAGAAATTCAATCTGGATGAACGTGTGACGCATGTAGAGAAAGGGCTGCCCGAAGAGGTGATTCCCGACCTGGCTGAGCATCTGCAGGCGGGAGTGGTTGTGCTGGGCTCGCTGGGGCGTACCGGCCTATCGGCGGCGTTCATCGGCAATACGGTAGAACATGTGATCGATCACCTTAAATGTGATCTGCTGGCGATTAAACCGGATGACTTTGTTTCTCCGGTCACATTGCAGGGAGAAAACGAGGCGAACAATCAAGACAAAACGGCCTAAGGGCCGAAAGGTCGCACGACATAAACACGCTACAAGATAACAGGGGCCATCGGCCCCTGTTTTATCAGATGTCTTCACTTTCCGAGAAACCTGACTTACAAGGCTTTCAGAATTGCTTCGACGCTCTCTTTCGCATCGCCAAACAACATCTGTGTATTTTCTTTGAAGAACAGCGGATTCTGCACGCCGGCATAGCCGGTATTCATCGAACGTTTGAACACAATAACGTTCTGCGCTTTCCAGACTTCCAGCACCGGCATACCGGCAATCGGGCTATGCGGATCTTCCTGCGCCGCCGGGTTAACCGTATCATTAGCGCCAATGACCAGTACGGTATCGGTATCGGTGAAATCATCATTGATTTCATCCATTTCCAGCACGATATCATAAGGTACTTTCGCTTCCGCCAGCAGGACGTTCATATGACCCGGCAAGCGCCCGGCTACCGGGTGAATACCGAAACGGACGTTGATGCCGCGAGCGCGTAATTTAGCGGTAATGTCATGCACGGGGTATTGCGCCTGCGCCACCGCCATGCCATAGCCCGGCGTAATGATCACCGAGGTGGAATTTTTCAGTAATTCCGCCACCTCTTCCGCCGTGGTTTCACGATGTTCACCGACCGCGTCCTCACTACCGGTAGACGAGCCATCCGTGCCGAAACCACCGGCAATCACGCTAATAAACGAACGGTTCATCGCCTTGCACATGATGTAAGACAGAATCGCCCCTGAAGACCCCACCAGCGCACCGGTGACGATCAACAGATCGTTGCTCAGCATAAACCCTGCCGCTGCCGCCGCCCAACCGGAATAGGAGTTCAGCATGGAAACCACCACCGGCATATCCGCACCGCCGATAGACGCCACCAGATGCCAGCCAAACGCCAGTGCAATCAGCGTCATCAACAACAGCGCAAACACCTGCATACCGGTACTCGCGGTTTTGACAAACACCAGCAGCAACAGGAATGACAGTACCAGCGCCAGCAGATTCAGTTTATGGCGATTCGGCAGCATCAGCGGCTTGGATGAAAACAGACCACGCAGTTTGCCAAACGCGACGATCGAACCGGTAAAGGTCACCGCACCGATGAAAATGCCCAGAAACACTTCGGTCAGATGGATATTTTCCATGATCGGGTCAGCAATGTCGCTTTCGCCGATAAAGCTGTTGAAACCGACCAATACCGCCGCCAGACCGACAAAACTGTGCAGAATCGCCACCAGTTCCGGCATTTCGGTCATTTCTACCTTGCGTGCCAGATGCACGCCGATAGCGCCGCCGATCACCATCGCCGCGATAATCCACCCGACGTTGCCGGCGTTCGGCCCCAGAATGGTCGCCAACAGCGCAATGGTCATCCCGCTAATGCCGAAAATGTTCCCCTGACGGGACGTCTCGTGTTTGGATAAACCCGCCAGGCTGAAAATAAACAAAATTGCAGCAACGATATACGCTGCCGTCACTAATCCTCCAGACATCCGTTACCCCTTAATTCTTGCGGAACATTTTCAGCATACGCTGAGTGACGGTAAACCCGCCGAAAATATTGATGCTGGCGATCAGCACGGCGATGAAGGAGAGGAAGGACACCCATCCGCCATGCCCAATCTGCAACAACGCCCCCACCACAATGATGCCGGAAATGGCATTGGTGACCGACATCAACGGCGTATGCAGCGCGTGGCTGACGTTCCAGACCACGTAGTATCCCACCACGCAGGACAGCGCAAATACCGTAAAGTGAGACAGAAACTCTTTCGGCGCCACATTCGCCAGCCAGCCGAACAGCACGATGGCGATGGCAATAAAAATAAATTTATTCCAGGGTGAGGCGGGTTTGGCATCCGGCTTAGCGGCGGCGGCGGCCGGTTTAGCCTGCTGCGGTTGTGCAGAAACCTGAATCGGCGGTGCCGGCCAGGTGAGCTCGCCGGACTTAATGACCGTCACGCCGCGAATCACGTTATCTTCGAAATCGATATCGATCTCGCCGTTTTTCTCTTTACACAACAACTTCAACAGGTTCACCAGATTGGTGCCGTACAACTGTGACGACTGCGTCGGCAAGCGGCTTGGCAGATCCGTATAACCGATGATTTTGACACCGTTTTCCGTCACCGTGACTTGATCAGCGATGGTCAATTCGCAGTTACCGCCGGTCTGTGCCGCCAGATCAACAATCACGCTGCCGGGTTTCATGCTCTGTACCATCTCGCGGGTAATCAGACGCGGAGCCGGTTTACCGGGGATCAACGCAGTGGTGACAATAATATCCACGTCCTGCGCTTGCGCGGCGAACAACGCCATCTCTGCTTTGATAAAAGCCTCGGACATCACCTTGGCATAGCCATCGCCACTGCCGGCTTCTTCTTCGAACTCCAGTTCCAGGAATTCGGCGCCCATGCTTTTAACCTGCTCTTTTACTTCCGGGCGAGTATCAAACGCACGCACGATGGCGCCCAGGCTCCCCGCCGCCCCGATCGCCGCCAGGCCAGCGACGCCGGCGCCGATAATCAACACCTTGGCCGGCGGCACTTTACCTGCCGCCGTGATCTGGCCGGTAAAGAAGCGCCCGAACTCATGCGCCGCCTCAACAATGGCGCGATAACCGGCGATGTTCGCCATCGAACTCAGCGCATCCATCGATTGGGCACGAGAAATACGCGGCACGGCATCCATCGCCAAAACAGTCACCTGACGCGCCGCCAGCGTTTCAAGCAACGCCGGGTTCTGCGCCGGCCAGATGAAGCTAATAATCGTGCTGCCGGCGCGGATTAATTCGATTTCCTCATCCAGCGGCGCATTCACCTTAAGCACGATATCGCTCTGCCAGACCGCCGAGGTATCCAGAATCGTCGCGCCCGCTTGTTCGTAAGCACTGTCGTCGAAACTGGCGAGCTTGCCTGCCCCACTCTCAATAGCGACCTCAAAGCCCAGTTTCAGCAGTTGTTCCACCGTTTTCGGCGTGGCTGCGACACGGGCTTCATTGGCCAACCTCTCTTTTGGTACACCAATACGCATTGTGAATCCCTTTTCGTTGTCACGAAGGTTTTATATAGGCTGTGTCAATCACTTGAAAAATAACTTGTCGCTGTTGCCAGCACCCTTGGCGGCAGCGATAAGTCCCTTTATAACCTACTTAAAATGGAATTAATGATCCACTGCTAAAACCATTACGTTCTAAAAGCAGAGTTATGGTAGGCGGCAGCGTCTGTTTACGGTCAAAAATCACAGCTAAAACAAGTTTTTCTAGCATTATTGCTATCACAATATTCAACGCTATCTCACAAAAAGGCACTGTTAATGCTTTGTTAACCACATTAATTGCGATAAATATGGTTTATAAAATGAATTCGATTATTAATCGTGATTATTTCCATTTTTCTTTTTCTCGGCCATCCGCCGGCCGAATTTGCGGAATTTGGCTTAAAATGCAGAGGCATAACAGGGTGTTCCATGCCATAATCAGCGGCTACCACAGAACACGGCTTGGTACGTATTCACCGTATGCGTCAGGCGAAAGGATTGTTTATGAAGCTGAAAACTTGCGTTGTTGCATCCACTTTCTTATCAATAGTAGCGTTTTCGGCGCAGGCTGCGCAGGAACTTACGCCAGAGAAAGCAGAATCACTCAAACCCTTTGAACGTATTAACTTTTTTGGTCGTTACGATGCCATTTACGAAGCCGCTGCCGATGCGTCCAAAAAGGCAGATGAGCGTGGCGCCGCCGCTTTTTACATTCAGAGCACATCTGAAGTCAATGGCGGCCGTTGGCAGGTCACCGTTGATTTGTATAAGAAAGACGCGCCTGCCGCCGTCAAGGATGCTTCTCACCGTGAATTCAGCGGCGTCAAAGAATTACCGAAGGATGAAGCCGTTCGTCTGGAACCTTATGACACCGTGACCATTACCGGTTTCTTTGCCAACCAACCGGAAGTCAACGAAGCGATCGGCAAAGCCGCCAAACAGAAAAATGCCTATTCCTTCTACATTGTCCGCCAGGTTGACATCAATTCCAGCGGTGCAACCCAGTCAATTACCGCCTTTGTTTATAAGAAAGATGCACCGAAGCGTCAGGTACAAAGCCCTGATGCCATTCCTGCCGACTCCGAAGCCGGTAAAGCCGCTATTGCCGCGGGTGGCGCAGCCGCTTCAAAAGTGGAAATCCCCGGCGTGGCGACCTCTTCCAGCCTGAGCGACAAAGTCGGTAACTTCTTCCAGACTCAATCGTCATCCGTTGGTTCACGTTACAGTGTCACCATGCCTGACGGTACAAAAATTCAGGAACTGAACAACGCCACGGCCGCACAGATGGCGCCGTTTGATTCCATTACCTTCCGCGGCAGCTTCAGCAGCCCGACGGACATTTCTGAAGCCGTTGCCAAACAGGCTGCGAAAAAAGGCGCTAAGTTCTACCACATCACCAAAGAGTGGCAGGAAAAAGGCGACCACTACACCATCAGCGCCGATCTGTACAAATAATCGTAACCTGATGCATAAAAAAACCGCCGACCGGCTAACACCGATCGGTTAAGCAAATGATCGGTTGAACGATCCAGTGGGTAGACGACAATAGCCTCATCATTTTTTGATG